>HF986540.1:8094-12973 GCA_000431495.1 Firmicutes bacterium CAG:791
CCTGCTGAATGACCTCGCTGCGGGTATCCTCGATCTTCCAGATCAATGGCTTGATATCCCCTGCATTCCACTTTTCCGGCGGATTCGTCTCATCCGGAATGTAGACACAGGCAGGCTGCAGACCAGCGTACAGACCCATGAGAATCGGCGTGTCCTTTCTCCGTTTCACGCTCACTGTAAAGGTGAAGCTTCTGGCGGTATCACTGCCGAATATCGCAAGAATATCCTCTGGCAGAAAGCGGGTGTAGCGCGCCGCTTCCAGTTGTTTCTCATCCGCCTGCCGGATGATGACCGAATCATCCTTCTGTTCCTCAGGATGTCCAAGAAGAAGATGGGAGGGCGCATCACCGCCAGCATGGCACTCTTTTGATTGCAATACCGTGTTATCCCCACCATCTCTATTCTCTGTCCAGTGGAGATTCCGGTACTGCAGTCCATATTTTCCAAGAAGGGCACAGCCGCCGTAGTAAGGCAGACGGATACGGGCTGTCTTCTCCTCCGAGGCAATCACGGTCTTCCCCCGTCTTGTGCCAAACAGCTTCCAGACATAATAGCTCGGAATGCCGATACTTTGGTTCTGCGTGAACAGAATCAGATTCGGATACCATGCCATGAAATTCACATTTTCAAGAAGCGGCGCATAACTCATGAGTTCCACCAGATCCTGATTCTGCTCCGCGCCGATCAGGAACTGCGCTTCACCAAGCGCTCCGTAAAATTTACCAGTCCACCCCTTGTTGACCGACTGTTCTCCGATGAAAATTTTTGGCCCTTTTCTGTCGTAAGGGCTGTAAAAATCTGCGTTCTGTGCGAAGAATTCCGCCGTGTCGTAAAAGTGTTCATCCACAATATCGCAGGGAAGTCCGTCCTGCTCCACATGTGTATTGGCCACAATCCGGATCTGCGGGTATTTTACATGGATGGCGTTATAACAGATGCGATACCGTGACAGATATTCCGGACCGCTGTTCTCGTTTCCAATCTCCAGATAAGTCATCCGGAAGGGGGCCGGGTGTCCCATCTTTGCACGAAGGCTCCCCCATTTCGTCTCAATCCCGCCGAGCGCATACTCCAGCGCATCCATCGTATCCTGCAGAATATCGTCAAACTCTTTTCCCGTAAAATAAACTGGTTTTCTGCCCTGGCAGGTCATACCGCAGTTAAAGACATACATGGGCTCCATAGAGAGATCTTCACAGAGCTGCAGAAATTCATGAAACCCGAGTCCGTTTGTGGTGCGGTAATGCCAGAGAAGCTGATGGGACGGCCTCTCCCATACCGGCCCCACCTCATTCCGGAATCTCCATACTGTATCCGAAGAGAATCCTTCCACGATACAACCGCCCGGAAAACGCATGAATCCGGGATGTAGATCTGCGAGCTTTTCCACGATATCCTTCCGCAGTCCGTGTCCCAGATAGGTTTCCTCCGGCATCAGGGACGCGAATCCGATTCTGGCGCTGACCGGTCCCTGCGTCGTGCGCAGAGTCAGTTTCAGCATTCCAGTCTGTTCTGCCGGATTTTGAATTCCCACATCTGACATCGGTCCGTGATAAGCCTTTTCCGGGTCCGGCGTTTCTGCCCGGCTGCTCCTTGCCACCGTCAGGGTTGTATCAATTCTGACATAATCCTCCCCACTTGCCGGAACAGAAAGCGTATCGTCGGCCAATGTCCCGTCCGCGTCAGACAGAGCTACTGTGAGCTGAAGCGGACGATCTGCCTTGAGGAAGAGATAACAGTGGTAGCGCCGACCGGCCTCAAATGCCATTCCAGCAAAACCGGTGTTACAAAGCACTGCCTCCCCGGCAGGTCCCGACACGGCAAGTGACGCCTCCCGGTTCCGGTTGAGCGTGTCCGTCTGGTCGAGACAGATTGTGCCTTCCTGTGCATACCATGCCGGGATCTCCGTCATCTGCAGATGGTTCGACAAAATCCAGCGCGTCAGTCCCTCTCCGTTGTTGAACTGATCCTTCCAACCCTGCGGAGAGATCAGCGCATAGTGCCGCTCGTCCAGTTTCGAAGATGCCGGCGGAATGGAATCCTCAAAGCTGCGGTTCCGGATCATCTCCGGATAAAGTCCGCCGTCCCCCGCCCGGTTGATATCCTCAAAAAAGATGCCATACAGATTCTGACTGACCGGAAATTTCTTCTCCGCGGTGCGAATCCGAAGTATCTGTGCACTGATTTGACGCATCGCTCTGTTTTTGTTTTTCATACTTCTTTCCCCTCCTATACTGATTCCTCGATCACTGTCACGGCAGCCGCCTCAACCGCCTTTTCATCAGAAAAAAGCTGTCTCTGCCGCTCATTCCAGGTCATTTGCTCCAGTCTGTAATCGCCCTTCTCATATCCATAACCGTCGCCCGCGTCCGAATAATATGCATAGGATCCGTCTCTGCCCGGATAGACCCGGAAACGGATCATACCCTTACGGAACGCATCTGCTGCACACTCCGGTGCCTCCACTCCGCCGTCTGCCATCGGGATGATCGCCCCCTCCATCACAAACAACGGAATCCGGTCATACTGCGTCTCTGTCCGGATCCACTGACCACCTTCAAAGCGCTGACTGGTATGCCAGTCATACCAGCCAGTCCCGCGGGGAAGGTAGACCTCCATCTCCCGGATGCCCGGATTCAGCACCGGACAGACCATCAGAGAGGGGCCGAACAAATACTGGTACTGTGCCTCTCTTGCCGTGCGGTCATCCGGAAATGCACTGACCAGCGGCCGAATCAGCATCCCGTCCTCGAGCCAGGTTTTGCCCGCCTCAGAATAAATATACGGAAGCAGGAAATACCGAAGCCGGATTGTCCCAATCAGAGCGTCACAGGATGGACTGTTTTTCCCTTCCTGCCTCTTGATCTGCCAGACCTCCCGGCTGCAGTCTGTCCCATGCGCCCGGAAAATCGGGAGAAAAGCGCCGAACTGGAACCAGCGGACATAGAGTTCCCTATATGCCGGGTCCTTCCAGGTCTGCGGATACTCTCCGCCCCAATACCACGGCTCACCACGTTTTACAAAGAATCCGCCGATGTCCACGCACCAGTAGGGAAATCCGGACAGAGAGAAGCTCTGTACCTGCAAAACCTGCGCCCGAAGCGTTTCCCAGCTCGCGCCGGTATCTCCGGACCAGAGAATGCAGCCATACCGCTGCTGTCCGATCGTCGCGCTTCTTGTCAGGATGACAGGCCGTCTTTGGCTGCCCTGTTTCCTGCGCTTCTCGCTCCTTTTGAAATGTTCATAAACCCCGAGCGCATGAAAAAAGGAATAAGCATTTGTCAGTTTCTCCGGCATATAGGCGCCTGCGACCATCAAGAACTCCTGCATCATCTGCCAGGGTTCCGGTTTGATGCTATGTCCCCACTCAGGCGTCACGCCCTCGCTGGAATCCATCCAGAAGGCGTCAAAGCCGCTCCGGTAAAGCTCCCGCCGGGTCTGTTCCCAATAAAGTTCTCTGGCTCTTCTGTCGAAGGCATCGTACAGATGGCTTGCAGGAAGGAGGCAGCCCTGCTCTCTCATTTCCTGATAATCCGGGCAGCTTTCATCCATGTTCGGCCAGATGGAAATCATACTGTGTACGTTTTGCAGATGCAGTGCATGATTCATCACGGCAGCATCCGGAAAACGCTCAGGATCAAGTGTCTTCTGTCCCCACTGCCCATCCTTCCAGCTGCACCAGTCCAGAATGACTCCATCAAGACCGATGTGCTTCTTCCGGTATGTCTCCGCCACAGAGAGCAGCTCCTCCTGCGAGCAATAGCGCTCTTTGGACTGCAGATAGCCGAAGCACCATCTGGGGAGCAGCGCCGCCTTCCCCGTGAGTTTCCGGTACGCCGCTACGACGCCCTCCATCCGGAAGCGGCCGTCTTCTCCGGCCAGGAAATAAAAATCCAGTTCCTCCGCTGCGTGTCCATAGAGGCTTGATCCCTGCTCTGAATCACAGAAGACCACGGGTGAAAGCGTATCAAATAAAACGCCATAGCCGAGCGAACTAATCAACAGCGGCACCGCAATTTTGCGGTTTGCCTGATGCGCATAGACCGTTCTGCCCCGCAGATTCAGAACTGGTTCTTCCATCTGGCCCATGCCGTAGACCGCTTCATCATTCTGAAGGCTAAAATTCTCCCGGACATGATACAGCACACCGACCTGCCGCCTGGCGCCCTGATCTGGAACATCCTTGGCGCCGTCTGCCGTAGTAACGGTCCCCCCTTCTCTCACCTCGTCAGTCAGACGATACGAAGAGAATTCCTCCATTTCATGCGGCCTTTCTTCAGACTCCGCAAACAGCAATTCTCCTGGCACGTCCGGGTCCGTCAGGTTCGTCTTATAAAAGGTTATCCTTCCCGTTTCCCGGCTGACCTCTGCCGTGATGACTGCTGTGCGCAGACGTATCAGGTACTTCTCCTGTGTGCACAATAAATCGGAACCAGGCAGATTTCCGGCAAGCTCCGACTTTTCTTCATGGCTGAATGTCCTCCTCTCCGTATAAGAAATGAACAAAATCGAAGGAGAAACGGCCAAAATCCGCATTTTATAGCGTTTGCTGGTGAGAACGACCCCATGGTCCGTCCTTTTGACGTGCAAAATACGGCTGCTGACCGGTTTCGGAACTCTCATCATATTCACACCCCCGCCGCGGCTCTGCGGCAATCATTGTTGTTTCAGAGAACCCGTCTATTTGTTGCTCCCCCATTCTGCAGATTATGACAGGTATCATTCCATTACCAGGTAAATCGTTTTACTATTACTGACAGTATCAACCCTTTCTCCCGGAAATGCAAGTGCTTTCCTGTTGTAGAATCAGAAGCTTGTACCATGGATTTTGGCTTGTCGCCTTCACAAATCGCCTCCACCCGTAAAACGGGTGGTTCGG
>HF986541.1 GCA_000431495.1 Firmicutes bacterium CAG:791
TAGTGAATTGCTAAACGAAGTTCCACTCGCAAATTTTAAAACTGGAAGTTAATCTTTCATAAAAAACACTGGAGGTTAATTCTTCCGAAAAAGGACTACAATAGCTACCATTGGTTCACTACCTGTTGCTCCGACCAGAACAGGAGGACCTGATGGCCAAGTATAGTCATTTGAGTAACGAAGACCGCTCTCACATTGAGGCTGGTCTGGATGACAGGCAGTCGTTCAAGGAGATTGGTGAGAAGGTAGGTAAGGATTGCTCCACTATCTCCAAGGAGGTTCGTTCCCACATGGTTTTCAGGAAGACCGGTGCTTACGGTCGTCCGTTCAACGACTGTGTGGGGCGCAAGACCTGTCAGTTTTCCGGTGTCTGTAATGTCTGCCCCGAGGGCAAGGCGCGTACCCGCTTCTGTTCTACCTGTGGCAGATGCACTGATCACTGCATCATGTATGAGAAGGAAAAATGTCCCAGGCTCGCCAAACCTCCGTATGTCTGCAACGGCTGCCCTGATAAGCGGTACTGCACACTTGAAAAATGCATCTACGATGCTGCAGCAGCCCAGGCGGAATACTCTGAGGTTCTGTCAGAAACCAGGCAGGGGGTTGCTGTCTCGGAGGAGGAAAAGAAACGTCTTGATGACATCATCTCGCCTCTGATCCGTAAAGGCCAGTCCCTCCACCATATATGCCTGAACCATATGGATGAACTGATGGTCACAGAGCGGACTCTCTACACCTACATGGATGCCGGCCTGTTTACCGCCAGGAACATCGATATGCCCCGCAAGGTGAGGATGAAGCCCCGCCGCAAGCGTCCGGATACAATCAGGGTCGATCCCAAATGCAGGGAAGGGCGTACCCTGCAGGACTATGAGAAGTATAGGAAGGAACACCCTGATACTCCTGTGGCTCAACTCGACTCCGTAGAGGGCGTTAAAGGCGGTGCTGTGATGCTTACGGTCACCTTCCCGCCCACGGGGCTGCAGCTGGCTTTCCGACGCAATCACAACGATGCGCAGTCAGTTATTGATATCTTTAATCGCTTTTATTCGGAGCTTGGCCCGGACACGTTTATTGCACTGTTTCCGGTACTGCTGGCAGACAACGGCAGCGAGTTTTCCGATCCGAAGAGCATCGAATTCGACACCAAAGGGAACCGTCGCAGCCGCATGTTTTACTGTAACGCTTCTGCTCCTTATCAGAAGGGAAGCTGTGAGGTGCATCACGAAATGATACGCCGCATTATCCCTAAAGGCGTTGATATCATGCCATACACTCAGGGGCAGATCACACTGATGATGAGCCACATCAATTCATACAGGAGAGCGTCTCTGGGCAATAAGAGTCCCTATGAGATGTTCGCTTTCATGTATGGAGAGGAAATCTTAAAAAAGCTCGGGCTCAAACTGATTCCACCTGACGAAATCAATCTGAGCCCTGAGCTGTTGAAGTAATACGTATCAGTCGGAGCAACAGGCCCGGAGAACCATCCCATGCACCAGATTTAGGGGTGGAACTTAAAAGTTCCGAATTTCGGATTTTGGGCTCGACCTCTTATAAAGATACGCATTTTTATAGAAACGGCCGTCTCTATGCCCCAGTTATAGCCGTTTCAGAATCAGATGTACAGTAGCACGGGGCGAAAAAATGGAACTTTCGGTTGCAATCCAGGCAAAGGTGGAAGTTACCCCTTCAAACTGGAACTTTGGATTTCAACCGACC
>HF986542.1:0-8706 GCA_000431495.1 Firmicutes bacterium CAG:791
ATAATGGCGAATCCACGATGCTACAAATGTGAGGTCACTTCATATTATCTGGGAGGAGAAAACAGCAAATAGAGATGAAATTTCGGCCCAAAAGTAATCCTGGAATGAGTGTTTCACCGAATAAGGATGAAACCGGCACCCTGCGGCATGACAAGCCATCCCCCTGTAAACAAAAGCAAGATAATAAATTGTGGATATCGGTTGTGAAAGAGTGACAGGAAAGCAAGCAGCTTTTCTGTCACTTTTTGCGGATTGACCGGGCACGGGTCTCAAGCGTATCCTTTTCTTACCCCAATGTGGGAGCCGGGGGCTGAATGCCGGATGAGTTCATTGGGGAAACTGATTTCTGAATCGAAGTCTTTCTTCGAAAGACTGCCATTTCCTTGAAGATGTCACAGGAAGAAAGCTTCGTCTTATTCTGCGGTCGCAGAACTGTTCCAATTTATCTGACAACAGCACACACTTCTATTAAAAAGAAGTACAGATTAATTTCTGTTTCTGACTTGCCAAGGGCCCGGCGCTATGGTAATATTCTTTTTGCGTCTGACAGAGAAACGCATCTGATGTGACTCTGAACGGACGGAACAGAATATGCTGGCATGGCTCAGTCGGTAGAGCGTCGCATTGGTAGTGCGGAGGTCCCGGGTCCGATTCCCGGTGCCAGCTGATTTGGGAGATGAGATTGGAAATAGTCTCATCTCTTTTTGCGTGTTCTACAAGCGATGCGTGATCGAGAGTTGATCGAGCTGTCCGGAAGCCTGCTTCCGGAGCGGTTGTTCACATCTGCCTTTCCCAATGAATAAGAAGAAATCAGCAGCACATCACATCCCAATACATTCATTCAGAGAGAAAGGAAGCTTGAAGCAAATGGAGTACAGAAGAAACCGAAGAAATGAGGAGCGTGGGAAGGACCGCCGGATGGCGGGGGACCAGAATGGGGAGATCGACTGGCTGGATGAGGACAGCGGAACGATCAAGGCGAAGAGGAAGCTGGGGGAAAAGCGCAGCCTGCCAAAGCCGGGGCCGGTGATGATTGCGCTTCTTGCCATGCTTCTTCTTGCGGGAAGCACGCTGACACTGGTGGTTCTGCAGGTGAACGGAGCAGGAAGGCGGCAGGAGGAGCAGCAAAGGAAGGATGAGCAGATGGCAAGGCAGCTGGAGGAGATTCAGCTGTATCTGGCATCGCTGGATGAAACGGTGGCGGGCGGGCAGCTCTCAGATGAGGGAAGCTATGCACAGCTGACACAGGAGGTTGGAACTCTGCAGCGGAATCTGACGGAGTATCGGGACAACAATACGATCACAGATGATGCGATCGGCGAGGATCTGGACAGTGTCATTGCACAGCTTGACAGCATCCAGGAGAATCTCGAGGAAGAGCGGGAAGCAGCCAGAAAGAGAGATGCAGATGGAACAACCGGGAATCAGCAGACTGCGAAGCAGCTGCAGAGCAATGTGGATTCACAGCTTTCCTCTGTGCGCGAGGATATTCGCAAACTGATTCAGGAGGCTTCCGGTGAGAGCAAGGCGGAGTACAAGGAGCTCCTTACTGTTCTGAATGGAACCGATTCGGAGTTGGAAGGCCTGGAGAAGCAAATTGTGTCTGCACAGGAGAAGATGCAGAGTGCGCTCAGTAACGGCCTTGGCAATGTAAACGGGAATGTCACAGGGCTCAAGGGCTCCATCGGTGAGATGAAGGCATCGGTAGAGAACATGAAGGGGCAGCAGTCGGAGCTGAAGCTTTCCATGGAGACCCAGGTGAAGGCACAGGAAAGCGCGCTGGAAAGCCTGTCCGTAAATCTTTCAGATGGACAGAGCAAAGTAAAGACCCGGATGGAGGAGGCAGAGGAGAGCATACTGAAGAAGCTCGGAGATACGGAAGAAAAGCTGAAGGATCGAATGGATGAACATGCAGAGGAGGAAAAGCAGGGCAGCAAGGAGAACAGTGAGAATACCAAAGAGATTCTGACAAAAACGAAGGAGCTTCAGAGCTGGCAGGAGACGGCGGGAAAGAACCTGGATTCCGTTGGTCAGAGTCTGGAGTCGATGGGAAAGAAGCTGGAAGCGATGGAAAAGAATCTGGGGAAGCTGACGGGGGATGCGGGAAAGGATCCGGAAGAGGAACCGAAGAAGCACCGTCATATTGATTGGGATGGAAATGAAGTTACTGCAGAGCAGGCTGCCAGGGAAGGCGGGTGCTTCCATACACCTGTCTATCAGCTGGACGAGAGCGGACAGCCGGCTGTCGGGGAAGACGGACAGAAGGTCGTGATTGGGTACCGGGCGAGCTGCCGTTATGCGGTTTCTTCCGGAACCGGTGGAACCACCGAGGGCGCAGGCGCAAACTGACGCGATGAGTCCAATTAGCGACCCGTGAAGCGTGAGCTCTGAAGACGCAGGCAGGCGCAAATCCGTCCTGATTCTGCAGAGCGAGAGCTCTCCTGATGAGGCGGGTCCTCGGGCTATGCTCTGTAAAAAGAAAATCCCCCGGCGGGCATCCTTCCTGAAAGCCAGCCGGGGAGATCATAGATAGATTATGCAGATTTCTCTTCCATGGATGCCGGGAACAGTCTTCCCTTGTGGGGAAGAAGAACGGAAATCAGAACTCCGCCGAAGATGATGCAGCAGATGACTTCGCCGGCACCAACGGTGAGAGCAAGGAACCAGAGCGCTCCGGGAACGGCATAGGCATAGCGAAGAACCAGCGGAATGATGATGCCGTTGGATACAACCGGGCAGAGTGTGCAGAGGAAGCGATGCTTCCGGAGTGCATAAGTTCCGATCGCGCCAAGAAGCGTTGCCAGTGTGCCGAATACAACATCGGGCAGAGCACTTCCGGTCAGAATGTTGGCGAGAAGACAGCCGATGGTGACACCGGGAACAGCAGCCGGAGTGAAAAAGGGAAGAACGGTCAGTACTTCGGAGAAGCGGACCTGAATCGCACCGCTTGCAAGATCAAAGCCTGCGGCGAGAGCGGTCAGTACGATGTAAAGTGCTGCGATCATGGCTGCCTGAACGAGGAACAGAATGCTGTGACTGGTGTTACGGGAATGATTCATGATGTGATCTCCTTTAGTTTTGTGCGAGTGGGAAGGATGAACCGGTTCCGGCCTGCAGCCCAAAGGCATGCAGCTGCTGGAAAAGGTATAACACTCGGTGATCAATTAATGCATGCGTAACCATAGCACCACACGGCCAAAAGCGCAAGGAAAAAAGTGCAAAATAAAAGATGCACGGCCAAAAGCGCAAGACAAAAAGTGCAAAGTAAAAGATGCACAGCCCAAAATGCAGGGCAAAAGGACAAGGCAAACCTGTAACAAAAATGTAACAGTTTTGCCTTCTTTTTTTGTTTGCAGTAGAATAAATTGACTAGGCATATTCTGCGCTAAGGGAAGGTGCCGGTTGGAAGAAATAAATGGGAATGATTTTACCTGTATTTGAGAATCTGAAATTCAGGAATCTGAGTTTCGAGAGTCTGCAATTTGAGAATCTGAAAGGAACGGACAAGAACTGTTTATGGATTATGGAAGAAGAGGCCTTGTCAGGAAACAGAAGAGTCTGAACTCCAGAAGAAGGAAGCGCGCCAATAAGGTCGGACTGATCGCGGGCATGGTTCTGTTTCTTCTGGTGGTTGGCGTGTGTGCGATGGCGGCGTGTGTCGGATTCGGCGCATTTCGCGGAATCATTGATTCGGCGCCGGATATCAGCAACATTGATGTTACGCCGACCGGCTATTCAACCTTTGTTTATGACAGCCAGGGCAATCAGACGGCGAAGCTTGTGTCAACGGATTCCAACCGTATTCCGGTGACACTGGATATGGTGCCGAAGGATCTGCAGCATGCCTTTGTTGCAATTGAGGATGAACGTTTTTACCAGCATCCCGGTATTGATATGCAGGGTATCCTGCGTGCCATGGTGATCGGCGTGACAAGCGGGCATTTTTCCGAGGGTGCCAGTACCATTACGCAGCAGCTGATCAAGAACAATGTGTTCACCGGATGGACGGATGAATCCTTCTCCGAGAGTGTGCGGCGTAAGATTCAGGAGTGGTATCTTGCTGTGGAGCTGGAAAAGACCATGAGTAAGGATGACATTCTCCTGAATTATATGAACACCATCAACCTGGGGCACAGCACGCTCGGCGTAGAAGCGGCATCGAGACGGTATTTTGGCAAGTCTGTCAGCAAGCTGAATCTGTCGGAATGCGCGGTCATTGCGGGAATTACGCAGAATCCTTCGTATTATGATCCGATTATTTATCCGGAGCATAATAAGGAGCGCCGTGCGCAGGTTCTGAAGAATATGAGGGACCAGGGATGGATTTCGCAGGACGAGTACGACAATGTCCTGCAGGACGATGTCTATTCGCGCATTCAGGTTGTGGACAACAATACCAATGACAATGCGGTCAACTCGTATTTCGTGGATGCGCTGACCGATGAGATCCTTGCTGATCTGATGAAGAAGGGCTATTCGGAGACGCAGGCTTATACGCTGCTGTACAGCGGCGGCCTGAATATTTATTCCACGCAGGATCCGGAAATTCAGAGCATCGTGGATGAGGTTGTCAATGATGAGGCCAATTATCCGAACGGAACGAGATGGTACCTGCAGTATCAGCTGACTGTGCAGAGCTCAGACGGGACAATCACCAATTACAGTACAGAAATGATGGAAAGCCATTTCCGTCAGTCCAATCCGTATTTTACCCTGATCTTCAATACGAAGGAAGATGCGAAGGCCTGCGAGGAAGAGTACAAGAATGCAGTTGTCGGCCCTGGAGATACGGTCCTTGGCGAGCGTGATAATATTACGGCACAGCCGCAGGTTTCTCTGACGCTGGAGGATCAGCACACGGGAAATGTTCTTGCAATTTCCGGCGGAAGAGGTGAGAAAAAGGCAAACCGGACACTGAACCGTGCGACGGATACGGTGCGTCAGCCCGGATCTACCTTTAAGGTGGTGTCGACCTATGCACCGGCCCTGGATGCGGGCGGACTGACGCTGGCGACCACGCAGAACGATGCGCCGTATGCGTATGCGGACGGCACACCGGTCCGCAACTGGTACGGAGAAGCCTATCGGGGACTTTCTTCACTGCGCCTTGGTATCCAGAACTCGATGAACATCGTAGCCGTGAAGACTCTTGTGGACATCACGCCGCAGCTTGGCTATGAATATCTGCTGGACTTTGGCTTTACCACTTTGGTAGACAACGAAGAGATCAATGGCAGGGTTTTCTCGGATATTCAGCCGACATTGGCACTTGGCGGTATTACAAAGGGTGTCAAGAACATTGAGCTGAACGCCTCCTATGCGACGATCGCCAACGGCGGCGAATATCTGGAGCCGAAGATGTACACGAAGGTGACGGATCATGACGGAAATGTCATTCTGGATGCCGATGAGATTCGACAGACGAGAAGAGTGCTGAAGGAGACGACGGCATGGCTTCTGACCTCCGCGATGGAGGACGTGGTGACCAAGGGTACCGGTACGAGAGTAAACTTTGGCACGACACCGATCGCAGGTAAAACAGGAACCACTTCGGATGAGAACGATGTGTGGTTTTCGGGATACACGAATTATTACTGCTGCACCACCTGGGCAGGATACGATGAGAACACGGACCTTGTCGGCTCCGAGTCCGGTATTGCGAAGACAATCTGGCGCGGTGTAATGGAAAAGGTTCATGAGAATCTTCCTTCGTCTGATTTCCAGAAGCCCGCGGGCATTGTGCAGATGACCGTGTGCCGGCTCTCCGGAAAGCTTCCGGTGGCGGGATTGTGTGACGGCTCGCTGACGACGGAGTATTTTGACCAGGATAATGTTCCGACTGAACAGTGCGACATTCACTATCAGGGAACCATCTGCGCGTACTCCGGACTTCCGGCAACGGACGAGTGTCCGTTCAAGACAACCGGTGTTGCAACCTTTGATGAATCCGGCCTGAAGTGCATACATACGGCAGAATTTATGGCACAGCCGAATATTGCGGAGATTCTTGCACAGGAACAGGCAGAAATGGATCAGGCTGCAGCGGCTGCGGCGGCCAGTGATGCGCAGGCCGCGCTGAATTCGGCGAATGCTGCCCTGCAGGAAGCAAGCAATGTATTGCAGACGGCGCAGGACAATCTTGTGGCGGCGCAGCAGAGCGGCGATGCAAATGCAATTGCAGCAGCGCAGGAGACGGTGAATACGGCGGCCAATAATTATAATGTGGCGGTTCAGCAGCAGGCAGCGGCCCAACAGGCCCTTACGGCTGCACAGGCGAGCGGAGGACAGACGCAGACCGGAGCAGCAGGGACAGCATCATCAGCAGGAGCAGCGACCGGTACGACCTCTGCGCCTGCAGCGGCACCGGCGGCTGTTCCGCAGGCACCTGCGGGGCAATGAATGCGATCCGTGCACACAGAAGCCTGAGCAGCGCGGAGCAGAGCAGAACGAAGGAGCAGCATGGCGTACTACACCATACAAAAGACCGGGCATGGCGAGTATGAAGAAAAGCGATCCCGCTTTCTGGGAGAGGCCATACCGGTGCAGTCCGAGGAAGAGGTGCAGGAGCATCTGACGAGGATCCGGAAGCAGTATTATGATGCAAGACATCACTGCAGCGCCTATGTGCTCGGCGAGAAAAAGGACCGGAAGAAGGCATCGGATGACGGGGAACCGCAGGGAAGCGCCGGCCTTCCGATTCTGAATGTAATTGAGGGTGCGGGCTGCACGGGAATTCTGATTGTCGTGACCAGATATTTCGGCGGAACGCTTCTCGGCACCGGAGGGCTGGTCCGTGCCTACACCAATGCGGCAAAGGCGGCGCTTGCGGACGCAGGCCCGGTCTGCATGCAGGAAGGAGAGATTCTCGAGATTTCGATGGAGTATTCCTTTCTGGATCCGGTGCGGTATTTTCTGGATCGAGAAGGAATTCAGAGCGAAGGGATTGACTATGCGGAGAAGGTGACCCAGAGGGTGATTGTTCCTTCGGAGAAGGTCGCTGCTCTGGAATCCGGTATTCGGGAATTGTCAGGGGGTAAAATCGGGGTGAAATCTTTGCAAAAAGGATATTTTGGTTTTGACAGCAGGGATCTCCTGAATTAGACTGGGACAGGATAAAAAACACACATCGGCAGACAGTGTCTGCAAGATGGCATGACATGAGAGGAGGTGGTTTTTAATGGAACGAAGTACATCGGACAGTCCGGCGCCCGGGCGAAGTTGCGTTAAAATCACACAAGGAGGATTCATGTCATGGAACCCAGAGAAGAAGAGGAACAGCAGAACGAGAAGCTTCTGACGGAGCTTCTGGAATCCAAGCAGTACACGAAGCTTCGTCAGGCTGCCGCAGACATGCAGGCTGCAGACATTGCGGCCATCATGGACGACATGGAGGACGAAGATTCCCTTAAGATCTTCCGAATCCTGCCAAAGAGCATGGCGGCGGATGTTTTTGCAAATCTGGAGCTGGATGACCAGCAGTATATTATTTCATCTCTTTCCGATAAGGAAGCATCGAACATCGTCGACAACCTGATGGCCGATGATGCGACGGACCTTCTGGAAGAGATGCCGGCCAATGTCGTTAAGAAGATTCTTGCAAACGCAAGGCCGGACACGCGGGCGGATATCAACCATCTGCTTCGCTACCCGGAGGATTCCGCCGGATCGATCATGACGGTCGAGTATGTGGATCTGAAGGAGGATATGACCGTACAGGATGCAATCGACAGGATCCGTAAGATCGGCCTGGATTCGGAGACGGTCAACATCTGCTACGTACTCGATCAGGCGCGTGTTCTGGTCGGAACGGTGGCACTCCGGTATCTTCTGATCCGGAAGCCCGATGAAGTCATCGGCGAAATCATGAATGAGAATGTCATCTCCATCGGCACCATGCTCGACCAGGAGGAAGTCGCGGACATGTTCCAGAGGTACGACTTCACGGCGATGCCGGTGGTGGACAATGAGAACCGCATGGTCGGTATCATTACCATCGATGACGTCATGGATATCATGGAAGAAGAGGCCACCGAGGATATCGAGAAGATGGCCGCAATCGTGCCTTCGGACAAGACGTATTTCAAGACGTCGATTCTGCAGACCTACAAGAATCGTATGCCCTGGCTTCTGATCCTGATGGTCTCCGCGACCTTTACGGGAGCGATCATTACCAGCTACGAGAATGCATTGTCTTCGTACGTGATTCTGACCGCCTATATTCCGATGCTGATGGACACCGGCGGAAATGCAGGCTCGCAGGCATCGGTTTCGGTCATTCGAGGCCTGTCACTGGATGAAATTCAGTTTAAGGATCTTCCGCGTGCCCTCTGGAAGGAGATCCGGGTTGCGGTGATGTGCGGTCTGACTCTGGCAACGGCGAATTTCCTGAAGCTTCTGCTGCTGGATCGTCTGCCGGTAGAAATTGCGCTGATTGTCTGCCTGACGCTGGTGATCGTTGTGGTCTTTGCAAAGACCATCGGGTGCTGCCTGCCGCTTGTTGCGGCAAAGATTCATCTGGACCCTGCCGTCATGGCATCGCCGCTGATCACCACCATTGTGGATGCGGTCTCACTCCTGACCTATTTCCAGATTGCAACGCATATGCTGCATCTGGCTGTGTAAAGTCTGAAAGCAGCATCGACAGGTCACTTTCAAACGGCAGTAAAACAGAACATAACAAAACGGCTGCGAAACCATTCCGGTTTC
>HF986542.1:8729-14574 GCA_000431495.1 Firmicutes bacterium CAG:791
TCGCAGCCGTTTCTTTTTCGACATGTCAATCCTGCGCTCTGGGGACACACGGTTCCAGCCTTCACTGCCGTTTTTACTTGTCAGCCTCGGCCTGAGCCTTCATGTTCGCGGAGATCTGAGCGCGCTTTCTGAGGCGGGGATCCAGAATCTTCTTGCGAAGGCGCAGATGCTTCGGAGTAACCTCCAGAAGCTCGTCGGTATCGACGTACTCAATTGCCTGCTCCAGACTCATGATCTTCGGCGGAACAAGGCGGAGAGCCTCGTCGCTCGAGGAGGTACGTGTGTTGGTCAGGTGCTTCGTCTTGCAGACATTGACTTCAATGTCCTCGGACTTACCGGATTCTCCGATGATCATGCCGGAGTACACCTCTTCACCTGCACCGATGAAGAGAACACCGCGCTCCTGTGCATTGAACAGACCGTAGGTGACGGCCTGGCCGCTTTCGAAGGCAATCAGAGAGCCCTGTTTGCGGTAGGTGATGTCTCCCTTGTAGGGCTCATAGCCGGCAAAAATGGTGTTCATGATGCCGTTGCCCTTGGTGTCGGTCATGAACTGTCCGCGGTAGCCGATCAGCCCGCGGGACGGAATTCTGAACTCGAGACGGGTGTAGCCGCCGTTGGCCTGTCCCATGGAAACCAGCTCGCCCTTTCTCTGGCCGAGAACCTGAATGACGTTTCCGGAGAACTCATCCGGAACGTCGATAATGCACTGCTCCATCGGCTCCAGCTTCTTGCCGTTCTCATCGTACTGGTAGATGACCTCTGCCTTGGAAACCGCAAACTCATAGCCCTCGCGGCGCATGGTCTCAATGAGGACGGACAGATGGAGCTCGCCTCGTCCGGAAACCTTGAAGGAATCGGTGGTATCGGTATCCTCAACGCGAAGGGATACGTCCGTATTCAGCTCGCGGTACAGACGGTCACGGATGTGCCGTGAGGTGATATATTTTCCATCTTTTCCTGCAAGAGGGGAGTCGTTGACGTTGAAGGTCATGGAAATGGTGGGATCCTCGATCTTCGGGAACGGGATGGCCTCTACCTTCTCGGGACCGCAGATGGTATCACCGATGTGCATCTGCTCAATTCCGGAGATGGCAACGATGGAGCCCATCTGCGCCTCCTGTACGGGAACCTTCTGCAGGCCCTCGAACTCATACAGTGTGTTGACCTTGCACTTGACGCGCTTGTCTTCATCGTGGTGGTTGACGAGGATAACGTCCTGGCCGACGCGGATGGAGCCGTTGGAAACCTTGCCGACACCGATGCGGCCGACATAGTCATTATAGTCAATGGTAGAGATCAGAACCTGTGTGGGGGCCTCCGGATCTCCGGAAGGAGCCGGGATGTGCTCGATAATCGTTTCGAACAGAGGCTTCATGGAAACTCCGGGGCTTCCAAGATCAAGCGTTGCGATTCCGGACTTTGCGGAAGCAAAAACAAACGGGCAGTCGAGCTGCTCATCGTTTGCACCAAGATCCATGAGAAGCTCCAGAACCTCATCGATGACCTGAGTCGGACGAGCTCCGGGACGGTCGATCTTGTTGATGCAGACGATGACGGAAAGGCCAAGAGCCATTGCCTTGGACAAAACAAAGCGAGTCTGCGGCATAGGGCCTTCAAATGCATCCACTACAAGGATGACGCCGTCCACCATCTTCAGAACACGCTCTACCTCACCGCCGAAATCGGCGTGGCCGGGAGTGTCAAGGATGTTGATTTTGACGCCGTTGTAGTTGACAGCGGTATTCTTACTGGTAATGGTGATGCCTCGCTCACGTTCGATGGCGCCGGAGTCCATGACTCTGTCGGCAACCGCCTGGTTCTCGCGGAACACGCCGCTTTGACGAAGCAGGCCGTCAACCAGAGTTGTTTTGCCGTGGTCAACGTGAGCAATGATGGCAACGTTTCGAACGTCTTCTCTTTTCTGGATCATAAAAACCTCTACCTTATATATATGCAAAAACAGTTCTGTTTCAAACCGCACGATTATAGCATTGGAAAAGCGAACATGCAACATGGATTGCATGGAAACGATATGGTAAAATAAATCCAAATCGAATACGAACCGTATTCTGACCGCCTTCGTGACCGGTGTCCGGAGGGAGAATCAGAGCGTTCAGGCAGGAGGAAGTATGAGCAGAATCATCCTTAAACTCAGCGGAGAAGCGCTGGCAGGAGAGAAGAAGACCGGATTTGATCTGGAAATTGTGGAGCGTGTTGCAGGACAGGTGAAGAAGCTTGTCGATGACGGAAATGATGTCGGCATTGTGATCGGAGGAGGCAATTTCTGGAGAGGGAGAACCGGAACAGAGATTGACCGCGTAAAGTCGGATCAGATCGGAATGCTGGCGACCGTGATGAACTGCATTTATGTTTCGGAGGTATTCCGAGGCGCAGGCCTTATGACCAACGTCCTGACACCCTTCGAGGTGACCGGAATGACGAAGCTGTTCTCAAAGGACCGCGCGAACAAGTATTTTGACCGTCACATGGTTGTATTCTTTGCAGGCGGAACGGGCCATCCGTATTTCTCAACGGATACCGGCGTTGTGCTGCGGGCGATTGAGGTCGATGCTGACTGCATCCTTATGGCGAAGAACATTGACGGTGTGTATGATTCGGATCCTGCGAAGAATCCGGATGCGAAGCGCTTTGATGTACTGCCGATTCAGGAGATCATCGACAAGAATCTGCAGGTGATCGATATGACAGCGTCCATTCTGGCAAGAGACAACCACATGCCTCTTCGGATTTTTGATCTGAATGAAGAGGACAGCATCATCCATGCAGCGAGCGGAGCGTTCAACGGAACAACCGTTACGGTAGAGTAAGACAGAACAATTATAATTCAGGGAGGCTACAGCAATGAGTGATCCGAAGATCAAAGGTTACGAAGACAAGATGAACAAGGCAATTGAATTCCTGGAGGCAGACCTTCAGACCGTTCGCGCAGGACGCGCCAATCCGCACATTCTGGATCATGTCCGTGTGGACTATTACGGAGCGCCGACTCCGCTTCAGCAGGTGGCAAACGTATCCGTTCCGGAGGCTCGCATCATTCAGATTCAGCCCTGGGACAAGAACCTGATCAAGGACATCTGCCGTGCCATCCAGATGGCTGACATCGGAATCAACCCGACCAGTGATGCAACGATGGTCCGCCTTGTTTTCCCTGAGATGACCGAGGAGAACCGTAAGAACCTTGCCAAGGACGTCAAGAAGAAGGGCGAGGATGCCAAGGTTGTGATCCGTGCTGCAAGACGTGACGGAATGGATGATTTCAAGAAGCAGAAGAAGGCTGCGGAGATCTCCGAGGATGTCGAGGCGCAGCTGGAGGATGAGCTGCAGAAGCTGACCGATGATTTCATGAAAAAGGTGGATGGAATCATTGAGAAGAAGACAAAGGAGATCATGACGGTATAGTGCACTCGCCAGCACCTGATGGTGCTGGCTCCTGCTTCGAGCAGTCGCAGAGCGGCTGCTCGTGCTTCGGAGAATTCGCCTTTGCGAAATTCTCCTCACATGCACTCTGCGCAAAAGGAAAACTATGGACAAAGAGTATAAGATTCCGGCACACGTTGCCATCATTATGGACGGCAACGGGCGCTGGGCGAAAAAGAGAGGACTTCCCAGAACTGCCGGTCACGCACAGGGAGCCCGTGTGGTGGAGCAGATTCTGGAGGATGCGGATCATATGGGGATCCGGTATCTGACGGTTTACGCATTTTCCACGGAGAACTGGACAAGACCGGACGCCGAGGTGAAGGCGCTGATGAATCTTCTCCGGACCTACATGAAGACGTCACTTGCCAAGTGCGCGAAGAACAATGTAAGGATCCGCGTGATCGGGGACAAGTCCAGACTGGACGAGGATCTGCAGAAGAGCATTGCACATCTGGAGGAGTCCACAAAGGACAATACCGGAATCGGATTTC
Source organism: Firmicutes bacterium CAG:791 (assembly GCA_000431495.1). Lineage (GTDB taxonomy): Bacteria > Bacillota > Clostridia > Lachnospirales > Lachnospiraceae > CAG-791. Next base: position 12,665 of record HF986542.1, read on the forward strand.
AGATTGCCATCAATTACGGCGCGAGGGACGAGATGCGCCGCGCGGTGCAGAAGCTTGCAGGTAAGGTACAGCGGGGAGAGCTTGCTCCGGAGGATATCACGGAGGAGGCCATTTCGAATACGCTGGACACGGCAGGAATTCCGGATCCGGATCTTCTGATCCGCACCTGCGGAGAGGAGCGTCTCTCCAACTTCCTGATGTGGCAGCTGTCCTATTCAGAGCTTTATTTCACCGATGCCTCCTGGCCTGATTTTACGAAGGAAGAGCTGGAAAAGGCAGTCGATGCATACAATCACAGAGAGCGGCGCTTCGGCGGACTGATCAAGTGATCCTTCGCTGAGAACATTCGAACGTGATTCGGAAGTGATCCTGACGTGATCAGGAGAGGATCCTGCGAGGATCCGAAGAGACCGGAATTAAGGAAGGCATAAACAGCAGCTATGAAGAAAAGAGTCATCAGTGGAATTGTCATTGCGGTTATGGCGGTTGGCCTTGGACTTTGCGGGGGTCTGCCCCTTGGAATCGTCCTGATGGTGTGTGCGCTGATCGGGTATTATGAGCTGACCCGGGCACTTGGCGTTCATGATGCATCCAAAGAGAAATGCAGCATTCTGGAAGTGACAGGGCTTGTGATCGGCATCCTGTACTATCTGGCTTTGTTTTACTACGGAGAGACGGAAGGTATGGTGGCGCGGACAGGTAATCTTCTGACGTGGGGATCGACGGATGCGATGCCGTTCATTTACCGGGCGAATTCGCTTGCGCTTATCGCCATCATGGGACTGTTTCTGCTGAACATGGCGATTTATGTGTTTACCTTTCCGAAGTATCATGCGGATCAGGTGATGGATTCGGTGATCGCTTTTCTTTACGCACCGGTCATGATTTCCTGCATTTACCGTTCCCAGTTTCTGCCGTACGGCAAGTTCGTCTATGCCCTGATTTTCTTCTGCGCATGGATCTGTGATACCTGCGCCTGGGCGGCGGGACGAGCCTTTGGCAAACATAAGATGGCTCCGGTTCTTTCTCCGAACAAGACCATTGAGGGAGCCATCGGAGGAATCCTTGGCGGAACGCTCCTGTGTGTGTTTGCGGCGTTTCTGGCGAGCGTTCTGGTTCCGGGAGAGAATCTGTACGGAGGCTTCATTGTGATCGGTATTGTCGGAAGCATCATCGGCATGGTGGGTGATCTTGCAGCCTCTGCGATCAAACGCAATCACGGGATCAAGGATTACGGAAAGGTGATCCCGGGGCACGGCGGCATTATGGACCGGTTTGACAGTATTATTTTTACGGCACCGGTGATTTATACGCTGGGAGTACTGTTTCTGGCGGTGCTTCGGTAATGATTCAGATGTGAGGGGACGGACCGCATAAGCATTCTGTTTATGGAAAGTCCCGTAAAACGGGTGGGGAGTGAAGGCGAAGGTCGGCACTCCCTCTTGTTTCCGGAAGAACGGATAAAGGAAAGGAACAATATGACAGAACAGAAGAAAATCGCCATCATTGGCTCGACGGGTTCCATCGGAACGCAGGCGCTGGATGTTGTGAGAACGTACCCGGAGCGTCTGAAGGTGACGGCCCTTGCCGCGGGCAGAAGTGTGGAGAAGATGGAGAAGCAGATCCGGGAATTTCAGCCGGAGCTTGTGTGCATGTGGAGCGAGGATGCAGCGAAGGATCTCGCAGGACGCGTGAAGGATCTGCCGGTCCGGGTTGTCTGCGGCATGGACGGCTTGTGCGAGATTGCGGTGATGGAGCACAGCGATCTGTTTCTGAACGCAGTGGTCGGAATGATCGGCATTCAGCCGACGATTGCTGCGATCAGCGCCGGAAAGACGATTGCACTTGCCAACAAGGAGACGCTGGTGACGGCGGGGCATCTCATCATGCCGGCGGGGGGGGGGCGGGGA
>HF986542.1:14586-24867 GCA_000431495.1 Firmicutes bacterium CAG:791
TGCCGGCGGTGGAAGCCATGGGAGTAGAGCTCCTTCCGGTGGACTCGGAGCACAGCGCGATTTTCCAGTGTCTGAACGGGGAGCCGCATGAGCGGATTGACAAGATTCTTCTTACCTGCTCCGGTGGAACCTTCCGCGGAAAGAAGCGCGCAGATCTTGTGGGCAAGCACGTTGCGGAGGCGCTGAACAATCCGAACTGGGATATGGGAGCGAAGGTTACCATTGACTCCGCAAGCCTTGTGAACAAGGGGCTGGAGGTCATGGAGGCGAGATGGCTGTTCGGCGTGGATGCGGATCGCATTCAGGTGGTGGTGCAGCCGCAGAGCATCATGCATTCCGCGGTGCAGTATGTGGATGGCTCGGTGATGGCGCATCTGGCATCGCCGGATATGAGACTTCCGATTCAGTATGCATTCTTCTATCCGGACCGGCTTCCTCTGGAAATCAAGCCGCTGGATCTGTTCGAGCTGGGCAGTCTTATTTTTGAGAAGCCGGATATGGAAACCTTCCGGGGGCTTCCTCTTGCGTACCGCGCAGCCCATGCGGGCGGCTCCATGCCGACCATTTTCAATGCGGCAAATGAAGAGGCGGTCAGCCATTTTATGAAGGATGAGATTGAATTCCTGGATATCTATGATCTGATTGAGGGTGCCATGGATGCACATGATGTCATTGTCAATCCGACGCTGGATCAGATTCTGGAGACCGAACAGGAAGCCAGAGAATTTGTAAGAAGCAGGTTATAAGGGCAGCATGATTATCAGCATTTTGATTTTTCTGATTATCTTCTCGGTGATTGTGATCGGACATGAATTCGGTCATTACGCGGTGGCAAGGCGCTGCGGAATCCGGGTGAAGGAGTTCGACATCGGCATGGGACCGGTTATTTTCCGCAGAGAGGGAAAGGAAACCGATTTCTGCATCCGGGCCTTTCCGATTGGCGGGGCCTGCCTGTTTGACGGGATGGAAGCTCTGTACGATCCGGACAACACTTCCTTTTCGGAGGAGCAGCGGGAGGATGCGGATCCGCATTCCTACCCGAATGCAAGTGTCGGCGCAAGAATCGCGACAGTGTTGGCAGGGCCCTTCGCTAATTTTGTAATCGGGCTTGTGTTTGCCATTGTGATTGTGGCGTTTACCGGCACGGATCTTCCGGTGGTCTATCAGATCATGGAGAATTCCGCAGCAGAGGAAGCGGGCCTGGAAGCCGGGGACACCATTCGGGCAATCAACGGAGAGCCCATTCATATCTACCGCGAGGTGCAGCTCTTTTCGATGATGAACTACGGAGAGCCCCTGCGGATCACCTACGAAAGAGATGGCGGGAAGAATACGGTTACGCTGACGCCCCGCTACAACGAAGAGGCGGGCCGCTATTATATCGGCCTTGTGGGCTCCGGTCAGTATCTGAAATGCGGCCCCCTGCAGACCTTTCAGTATGGCTTTTATGAGGCGGAATACTGGGTGCGTGCGACGTTTAAGTCCCTGGGCCTGATCGTAAGAGGACATTTTTCGCCGGATGATCTGGCGGGACCTGTGGGGATTGTGAAGGTGGTGGATGACACCTATGAGACCACCAAGGCCTACGGAATTTCGACGACCGTGCTGTCCTTCTTAAGCCTTACGACGCTTTTGTCCATTAACCTCGGGATCATGAACCTTCTTCCGATTCCGGTTCTGGACGGCGGAAGATTCCTCCTTCTTGTGATCGAGGCGATCCGGGGGAAGAAGCTCTCTCCGGAGAAGGAGGGCTATGTGACGCTGGCGGGAGCGGCGATTCTGATGGCAATCATGGTGTTTGCCTTATTCAATGATGTCACGAAGTTTTTCAGATAGACAACAGAAAGGGGAGCGAAAATGAGCGGGAATACATACCGGCAGAATACAAAGGTGATTCAGATTGGAAACGTCAGCATCGGCGGCGGAAATCCGATTGCCATTCAGTCGATGACGAATACAAGAACGGACGATGTGGAGGCAACGGTGGCCCAGATTCTCCGGCTGGAGGAGGCGGGCTGCGAAATCATCCGCTGCACGGTTCCGGATGAAAAATGCGCAAAGGCGATTGCAAGGATCAAGGAGAGAATCCACATTCCGCTTGTCGCAGACATTCATTTTGACTACAAAATGGCGATCGCTGCCATGGAGAACGGTGCGGACAAGATCCGGATCAACCCTGGCAACATCGGCGGGGAGGACCGGATCCGTGCGGTTGTCAGCTGCGCGAAGGAGCGGAACATCCCGATTCGTGTCGGCGTCAATTCCGGCTCGCTGGAGCGGGACCTTGTGGAGAAATACGGCGGCGTTACGCCGGAGGGCCTGGTGGAGAGCGCACTCGACAAGGTGGACATGGTCGAGAAGTGCGGCTACGACCGGATTGTGATCAGCATCAAGTCCTCGGATGTTCTGACCTGTGCGAAGGCACATGAGCTTCTTGCGCAGAAAACAGATTATCCGCTTCACATCGGAATTACGGAAGCCGGCACCACCTACGGCGGCCTGATCAAATCCTCGGTCGGACTCGGCATCATTCTGTACGAGGGCATCGGAGATACGATTCGCGTTTCGCTTTCGGGAGATCCTGTGGAGGAGGTTCGCGCGGCGAAGCGGATTCTCCGTGACCTTAAGCTTCGTGAGGGCGGCGTGGAGGTTACCTCCTGCCCGACCTGCGGACGCACCCGTATTGATCTCATCGGTCTTGCAAACGAAGTGGAGCAGATGGTTCAGAAGTATCCGTACAACATCAAGGTTGCGGTGATGGGATGCGCGGTAAACGGACCCGGTGAAGCGAAGGAAGCGGATATCGGAATCGCCGGCGGAGACGGAGAGGGCCTTCTCATCAAAAAGGGACAGATTGTGAAGAAGGTTCCGGAGGACCGGCTTCTTGCGACGCTTCAGGAAGAACTGGATCACTGGAATGCGTGAAGATTACCATGGCAAAATCTTTTTATGAGGTATTCCCGACCATTCGGGTAAAGGGGGAGCTGCACGATCTGTTCGCGGACGTGCAGGTCACCCGCGTGGCGTTTAATAAGGATCATACAAGGCTCCGGGTCTATTTGGACTCGGGGCATTTGATTCCCAAGAAGCATATTTATGAGATGGAGACGCTTCTTACGGGAGAGGTCTGCGGAGGAACCGGCGTGCAGGCGGTTCTGATCGAGCATTTTGTGCTCTCGGCCCTGTACAATCCGGAAATGCTGATGCGGGAATATAAGGACTCTCTCGTGATTGAGATGTGGAAAAACAGTCCGATTCTGGGAAGCTTCTTCAAGGAAGCTTCTTTTGCGTATCCGGAAGAAAATGAGGTGGAGGTCCATCTGGAGAATTCAGGCTTCTCGAGAGACGGCGGAGCGAAGATTCACAGCATTCTGGAGCAGGTTTTCCGGGAACGGTGCGGCATGGACTGCAGTGTTTCGATGGTTTATGATCTGCCGGTCCGTCACCATGCAAGGGCCGTGCTGGATGAACCGGCACCGGCTGCCGGGACGCAGGCTTCCACGCAGCTTCCTGCAGATAAGACTGCGGAAAAGACGGAAAATGCGGAGAAGGCGGAGGACAAGCTTTCGCCGATGGATCGTCTCCAGGCATCGGCAGACCGTGCGCCGATGAGGGGCGCCGGGAAGCAGGCGAAGAAGGGGGCAGCGGAGAACAAGGCGATCCGAAGCTTTATCCGCTCGAACCGGCCTGAAGTCATCTGCGGACGTGAGTTTGATGACGATGCGATGCCGATTTCCGACATCATCGGAGAGATGGGAGAGGTCACGATCCGCGGCAAGATCATGGCGAACGAGAGAAGGGACATCCGGAACGAGAAGTCCATTCTGAAGTTTACGCTGACGGATTTTACCGATTCGATCATTGTGAAAATTTTTGCCCCTACCATGTATGCGGACCAGACGATGAATCGTCTTGCACCCGGAAATTTTGTCAAGGTGAAGGGATTTACGAAGGAAGATACCTTTGAACATGAGATCACGGTTTCATCCCCCTCCGGCATCATGGAAATCCCGTCCTTTGAGACCAAGCGCAGGGACAATTTTGAAAAGAAGCGCGTGGAGCTTCATATGCACACGAAGATGAGCGATATGGACGGTGTCTCGGAGTGCAAGGATCTTGTCAAAAGGGCGTATCAGTGGGGGTGGCCGGCGGTTGCCATCACGGACCACGGAAATGTGCAGGCCTTTCCGGACGCCAATCACCTCGTGGAGGCTCTTTACGGAGATGAGTGCAAGAGAAGGAAGGCAGAAGGGCTCCCGCCGGTTGACCGCCAGGAGTTTTTCAAGGTGATCTACGGCGTGGAATGCTACCTTGTCGATGACCTGAAGAAGATGGTAACCTTCGGGAAAACCGGGGAGGATCCCGCCTTTGTAAATGACCGTAAGGCACCCGGGGAGTATCGGACGGAGCCGGGAAACTATGTCATTTTCGATATCGAGACCACCGGCTTTTCTTCGGAGAATGACCGGATCATCGAAATCGGCGCGGTGCGCTATGAAAAGGGGGTCAAAACAGGAGACTTCTCGGAATTTATCAATCCGAAGGTGCCGATTCCGTTCCGGATTACCCGCCTTACCAGTATTACGGATGAGATGGTGCTTCCCGCAGATCCTGTGGAGAAGGTGCTGCCAAGATTTCTGGAGTTCTGCAAGGGCTGCGTTCTGGTCGGACATAACGTCGGGTTCGACATCAGCTTTATCCGGAAGAATGCAAAGGACCTCGGGCTTCCGGCACCGTTTACCACTATCGATACCGTGGGCATGGCAAGAGTGATGCTCCCGGGACATAAATCCTACAACCTGGACGCCGTCGGAAAGCTCCTGAATGTCGTCAATCCGCATCATCACCGTGCGGTGGACGATGCGGCGACGACAGCAGAGATTTTTATCCGGCTTCTTGGCATGTTTACGGAGAAGGGCGTGACAACGCTTGGCGGCATGAATGCGCTTGCAGATTCGGATCCCGATGTAATCCGGCGTCTTCGTCCCTACCACTGCATTCTGCTTGCAAAGAACGTGACCGGCCGCACGAATCTGTACCGGCTGATCAGCCAGTCGCATTTAACGTACTTCTATCAGAAGCCGAAGATTCCGAAAACGCTTCTGATGAAATACCGGGAGGGCCTTATCGTCGGCTCGGCCTGCGTGATGGGAGAGCTGTATCAGGCGCTTCTTGATCAGAAGAGCGAGGAGACGCTTGCGGGAATTGTGGATTTCTACGACTATCTGGAAATTCAGCCAAGAGGCAACAACGAATTTCTCATCGAGTCGGACCGTTATGAGAGTATCCGGAGCGAGGAGGACATTCTGAACATCAACCGGAGGATTGTCAGCCTCGGAGAGCAGTACGGAAAGCCGGTTGTCGCTACCGGGGACGTGCATTTTCTGGATCCGGAGGACGAGATCTATCGCTCCATCATTCAGGACAGCATGGGCATGAACCAGGAGGAGAAGCCTGCGCCGCTGTATCTGAAGACGACGGATGAGATGATGGAGGAATTTTCCTATCTGGGAAATGCGAAGTGTGAGGAGGTTGTCATCACCAATCCGAACCGGATCGCGTCCTGGGTCGATGCGATTTCGCCGGTTCGTCCCGACAAATGTCCGCCGGTCATTGAGAACTCGGACGGACAGCTGCGTGAGATCTGTTACCGGCAGGCTCACAAGATGTACGGAGATCCGCTGCCGAAGGTGGTGCAGGACCGGCTGGAGCGGGAGCTGACCTCCATCATCAAGAACGGATATTCCGTCATGTACATCATTGCGCAGAAGCTCGTGTGGAAGTCGAACGAGGACGGATATCTGGTCGGATCCCGGGGATCGGTCGGCTCCTCCTTTGTTGCGACGATGTCCGGAATTACGGAGGTCAATCCGCTGGCACCGCATTACTACTGCGAGTCGTGTCATTATTCGGATTTTGATTCCGAGGAGGTGAAATCCTATTCGGGAAAATGCGGCGTGGATATGCCGAAGAAGAACTGCCCGAACTGCGGGAAGCCTCTGACCCGTGCCGGCTTTGACATTCCGTTTGAGACCTTCCTTGGCTTCAAGGGAGACAAGGAGCCGGATATCGACCTGAACTTCTCGGGAGAGTACCAGTCCAAGGCGCATGCCTATACCAAGGTTATTTTCGGCCATGAACAGACCTTCAAGGCGGGCACCATTGCGACGGTTGCCGATAAGACCGCCTACGGCTATACGCTTGGCTATTGCGAGCACAGAGGCATCAGCAAGCGAAAGAGTGAAATCGAGCGGCTTTCCAGAGGGTGCGTCGGTGTGCGGCGATCGACCGGTCAGCACCCCGGCGGCATCGTGGTTCTTCCTCTCGGAGAGGAGATCAATACGTTTACGCCGGTGCAGCACCCGGCCAATGATATGACAACGCCGATTGTCACCACGCATTTTGACTATCATTCCATTGACCACAACCTTCTGAAGCTCGACATTCTGGGACACGATGATCCGACGATGATCCGAATGCTGCAGGACATCACGGGCGTGGATCCGATTCAGCTTCCGCTGGACGATGAGGGCGTCATGAAGCTGTTTGTTGGCCTGGAATCCCTCGGAATCACGTCGGAGCAGGACGGCGGCATCAAGGTCGGCACGCTCGGTGTTCCGGAATTCGGAACGAAGTTTGTCATGGGAATGCTGCAGGATACCAAACCGACAACGCTGTCGGAGCTGATCAAGATTTCGGGCCTTTCCCACGGAACGGACGTGTGGCTTGGCAACGCGTCGGATCTGATTGCACAGGGCATCTGCACGCTGGCAAGCTGCATCGGCTGCCGCGATGACATTATGATTTACCTCATCGGCAAGGGGGAGGATCCGTCCATGGCCTTCAAGACGATGGAATCCGTGCGTAAGGGAAAGGGCCTGAAGCCGGAGATGGAGGAGGCGATGAAGGAGGCGGGGGTGCCGGAGTGGTATCACGACGCCTGCCTGAAGATCAAATACATGTTCCCGAAGGGACATGCGGCGGCGTATGTCATGATGGCACTCCGCATTGCCTGGTTTAAGGTGCATCAGCCGCTTGCCTATTACTGCGCGTATTATACGATCCGTGCAAAGGCCTTTGACTACGAAATGATGGCGCAGGGGAAGGAGCATCTTCTTCAGTGCATGCAGGAGTACCAGGCCCGCGACAAGCTGACCGCGGCGGAGGAAGCGCAGATGGACGATGCCCTCGTTGTGCGGGAGATGTATGCGAGGGGAATTGAGTTTACGCCGATTCAGCTGGGTGTTGCGCATGGACGCGCCTTCCAGATTGTGGACGGCAAAATCATGCCGGCTTACACGTCGATCCACGGCATGGGTGCAAATGCAGCCGATGCCCTGGAGGAGGCCTGCAAGGGAGGGCCGTTTGTTTCCCAGCAGGACATCCGGGAGCGGGCGAAGGTGTCGCAGACGATTCTGGAGAAAATGAGTGAGCTTGGGCTTCTCGGCGAGCTGCCGGAATCGAATCAGTTCAGCCTGTTTGATTTTATGTAATGTCAGACAATAACGAAAATATTAAGTCTTTAAAAATTCGTTAAAAAACGCTTGCACAGAAATGGGTCCTATAGTAATATCTTACTTGCGCGAGACATGAAGCACAAACGCTTCGGAACACAGAGCTCCGCAGGAAGATATGGCTCGTTGGTCAAGAGGCTAAGACGCTGCCCTCTCACGGCAGAATCATGGGTTCGATTCCCGTACGAGCTACGAACGAAAACCGCTGAAGATTCAGCGGTTTTTTGTTTTTCAGCCAGCCGGATGGAGAAAGAGCATTCGGGCTGGCTTTTTTCATTTTCGTATAAGAATCCGGTTGACACAGAAGAACCCCGGGTATATTCTTGATTTTAACATATGAATAATTGCTCATATGAAGAATTGAAGAAGCAAAAGGAGGAGATCCCCATGAGCAGAGAAGAGAAACGGGCACTGCAGGAGGAAGATGAGGAGGACGAAGGAGAAGAGGAAGAAGAGGATGAGATGGAGCCGAAGCAGAAGCTCATTCAGATCATTGCCGCATCCATTCTCCTGATTGCGGCTGTTCTTGTGACCAAGGTCTTTCCGGAGCTTGCCATGTGGCAGAAGCTCCTGATTTTCCTGATCCCGTATGCGGCAGCAGGCTTCGATGTTCTGAAGGAGGCCATGGAGCACATCGGTGAGGGAGAGGTTTTTGATGAAGATTTCCTGATGTGCATTGCAACAATCGGAGCACTTCTGATCGGCTTTGTGCCGGGAGGCAAGGAGCAGTTTGCCGAGGCGGTTTTCGTTATGCTGTTCTTCCAGGTCGGCGAGCTGTTCGAAGGAATTGCAGAGGGCAACAGTGAGCGTGCCATTTCCCAGCTTCTGGACATCCGGCCGGATACGGCAAATGTGGAACGCGGGGGAGAGGTTCTTGCCGTCAGCCCGGAGGAGGTTGCGGTCGGGGAAACCGTTGTGATCCGGCCCGGCGAGAAGGTCCCGATGGACGGCGTTGTTCTGGAGGGCACATCCAGCCTTGATACCGTAGCCCTGACAGGCGAAAGTGTTCCCAGAGATGTCACGGCGGGAGATCCGATTCTGTCCGGCTGTGTCAATCAGAGCGGCGTTCTTCGCGTCAGAGTCGAAAAGGAGTTCGGCGAATCTACGGCAGCGAAGATCCTGGATCTTGTGCAGCATGCAGGCTCGAAGAAATCCAGAAGCGAGAAGTTCATCTCCAGATTTGCCGGAATTTACACACCGATTGTGGTCTTTGCGGCCATTGCACTGGCGCTCATTCCGCCGATGCTGACGGGAGATTTTGCAGGAAGCTTTGCAGCCTGGCTTCTGCGTGCGCTGACCTTCCTGATTGTATCGTGCCCCTGCGCACTGGTGGTTTCCGTACCTCTTGCGTTCTTCGGAGGAATCGGAGCGGCGTCGAAGGCAGGTATCCTGATCAAGGGCTCCAGCTACATGGATGCGCTGGCAAAGGCGGATACGGTTGTCTTTGACAAGACGGGAACGCTGACAAAGGGTGTTTTTGAGGTGACAACGCTCCACCCGGAGAAAATGGATGAGAAGGAGCTGCTGCATCTGGCAGCGCATGTGGAGCGTTATTCCACGCACCCGATCGCGGTATCGCTTCGCACGGCATTTGGAAACGAAGCGGATGGCTGCGCGGTGGAGAGCGTGGAGGAAGTTGCGGGACAGGGCATTCGGGCCGTCGTAAACGGCAGGACGGTCTGCGTCGGCAACAGTAAAATGATGGATGCCATCGGAGCAAAGTGGAAGAGCTGCGATGAGGCGGGCACCATCATTCACGTGGCGGTAGATGGCGTGTATGCGGGACATATTCACATCTCGGATATCGAGAAGCCGGATGCGAAGAAGGCAATTGCGGAGCTGAAGACACTTGGTGTCGGACACACTGTGATGCTGACGGGAGACCGGGAGGAGGTTGCAAAGCGTGTGGCTTCTGATCTTGGGCTGGACGAGTATCATGCGGAGCTCCTTCCTGCAGATAAGGTCTCCGGTGTCGAGCAGCTCCTTCAGAACAGAAAGGAAGGCGCGAGCCTTGTCTTTGTCGGAGACGGCATCAACGACGCTCCGGTCCTTGCAAGAGCGGACATCGGTGTTGCAATGGGGGCGATGGGCTCGGATGCGGCCATTGAGGCGGCGGATGTGGTCCTTATGGATGATCAGCCCTCCAAGATTGCAAAGGCTGTCCGGATTTCCCGCAGCACGCTTGCCATTGCGAAGCAGAATATTGTCTTTGCGATCGCTGTGAAGGTTGGCATTCTGATCCTGGCGGCGTTCGGTCTTGCACCGATGTGGCTTGCCGTCTTTGGGGATACGGGTGTTCTGATTCTCTGCGTTCTGAATTCCATGCGGGCGCTGAAGGCGAGGTAACGGGATGAATACAGGCGTGCATTCAGAACGGAATTCAGACCGGAATTCAAAGAAAAACATTCCGGATGAAAACGAGCTGTTTGACCTTGCGGAGCTGTTCAAGGTCTTCGGAGATTCCACGAGGATCCGGATCCTCTATGCGCTGTATGACGAGGAACGAAGCGTCAGCGACATTGCAGAATCTCTGAATATGACGCAATCTGCCGTATCGCATCAGCTGAAAATACTTCGTCAGGCGAAGCTTGTCGGCGCAAGGCGCGATGGAAAGCAGATTTTCTACGGACTTGCCGACGAGCATGTCCATACCATCATTCAGGTCGGACGGGAGCACATCGAGGAAGAATAAGAATCACAGAAGAAGATCGTCATCTGGTTTTTTGGAAAGAAGGGGCTGCCTCCCTGTGTTTTTACCGGGAGGCAG
>HF986543.1:0-3256 GCA_000431495.1 Firmicutes bacterium CAG:791
CGCCGCCTGCCACTGCCGCATTGGCCGCTTCCTGCGCCTTCTCCATCGCCGTCGTGGTATCCAGTCCCTGTGCAAGAGCCTCTGCATAAGCTGCATCCGCTGCTGCCTTCGCCTGATCCGTCAGCTCATCCGTCTTCGCAGAATCAATTCCCTTGGCTGCATCTGCAGCGGCCTTTTTGATGGCATCCACATCCTGCGAAGCAATGGCATCCTTCAGGCCCTGCGTCACATTGCCGGCCGTTCCGACCTTTACGTAGGTCGGTGTCATGTTGTAGGTACTGTTGTTGAACACATCACGGCTCTGCTCCACACCATCGACGGTTACCACCTTCCAGAGCCTTGCGGAATATCCCGTGTGGCCGGGAGTTGTCTGAACGCTTCCAACGGGCTCCGAGGGATCCTCTTTGATCTTGCTTCCCTCCGACGGCGTCTCTGAAAGCGTCTCACTGACAAAGGAAACCTTCCGGTTGGAGGCCCTTGTCTCCACGCCGTAAATTGTAAAGGTGATGGCGCCATTGTAGGTATAGCCCTCAATGTAAACCGGATCACTCAGACTGTTCGTAAAACGGAAATCCATGCCGGACGACTCTGCGATGGCTGCGTCCGCAGACGGATCCACATAGCTTACGATCATGGAGTGATTGTATCTCTCATTGACCTTCAGCTCTGCGCGGATCACTGCATTGTAAAGCGTTGTGGAAACCTGACAGATTCCGCCGCCGAAGCTCTCCACCACCTCATCGCCCACATAGGAGCCCGCCAGCTGATAGCCGTTTTCCTCCGTAAACGGAGTGATGGTCTGCAGCATGGAGAACGTCTCTCCGGGTGCAAGGGACATCCCATTGATCATCCCGCAGGCATTGCTGATGTTCTTCGAGCGCGCCGCATTGGAGGTGGAATAATAGGTGGTAAACGTTCCGAGAACCGATGTCAGCTTCTGAAGCTCTTCTACGGTTGTGGCAGGTTCTGTGACGTCCATATCCAGATCGATCTCCGCATCCTTTCCATCCCATTCTGACGTCAGATACTGATAAATTTTCGGCGTCGAGCTGTCCAGATCCACACTGACACCAGCCTGTCCTTCCGTATACTGGAAGCCGCCGTTTGCCCGCGTCATCGACGCATTCTTCGCTGCCACATTCCAGACCGTGCAGTTATTCTCAAGGAAGGTACGGATCTGATCCTGATTGAAATCCACATCCACGGTGAAATTGGCCCCGTTCTTCTCCAGGTCCTTTTCCTGCTTGTAGCGGGCAATGATATTGGCCGCATGTCCGTAGCCAATGATCTGATCCACGACCTCTGCATTTCCCCAGATCATCCCAAGGTTTCCCGCACTGACGGTCACCTTCTCATCATCGGTATTCCCGTGCAGCGTGATGGTCGCATTCTTCCTGCTCTCCAGAACGGAATCCGCAACCGCCTGAACGTCCTCTCTCGTCTTTCCGGACAAATCTACGCCTTCCAGCGTGATCCCATCCTGAACAACGTCTCCCGCTGTCTGTACCGCACCGGCAATCGTTCCGCTCTCCGCCGCCGACACCGTCACGACAAGGAGCGGCACCACCATGGCAAGTGCCAGAATGATTGCGATCACTGCCGCTGCGATCTGTCTTCTCTTCTGCTTGTTTATCTTTTTACGATTCTTTTTGCCAGACATAATCCCACATTCCTGTGCCGCAGTCCTTCTGCAGCCCTTCTCTTACACCGTTTCTTCTCTATTATTATGTGCGACTGATAACACTTTATTATATCGACCGTCAGGTGGCTTTGCAATCAGACAGAGAAAACGTCGGTCATTCACTCTTACACAGCAAAAGCGGAACCCTTCTCTTTCGAAAGGTTCCGCCGCTGTTACATGCACTATTTTCTTACTGGAAGACCGGCATTCCATTCTCATCCCATTCCACCACGCGCTTCATGGTGTGCCGGTTGGGATCGTACAGGCCGTACTCCCGGTCCATCAGATGCTGTCCGCGATGTCGATGTTAACTCCCTCAAGGCCAACCCATGCGCCGTCCTTTGCCTCCGGAGCTTCCGGATGTGCAAGCAGCCACTTGTTGGTCATGCGAAGGAGCTTGTCCTCTCCGCTCTTTCCCTCTGTCTCGCAGGTTCCGACGTTGGTTCCCTGCGGAAGAGCAACCAGTACCTTGAAGCCCTTGGATGCATCTGCATGGCAGGGAGCATAATGAAGAGAGGTAGCATAGACCTCAACCAGAACACCTGCCGGGACCTTGAACGCCTTGATGGTGTCGGTGTCAAGCTTCCAGTCCTTTGTGATATCACACTCTCTGCCGAGAAGGAGAATGAAATCCTCTGTGCCGAGGTTGAACTCGCTGCTGCGGTGATACTCCACACAGTTGAGTTTGGTGTTGTGTCCGTTGCACCAGCCGAACTGAGCCGGAAGTCCGCCGAACAGAGACGGAGCGATCGCCTTGCTGGCCTCAAGATTCTGAAGGGCAGGCTCCTCTGCCACATAATCGGTTCCCTCCGGAAGCGGTGTGTGCTCCTTCAGAGCGTCCACAATCGGCTGAACATCATAGCCGGTGACTACCTTTCCATATTCTGCAAATTCGGGATCTGTTACCTGATAAATTTTCATTGGTTTCCTCCTGATAGGCTGTTTTGCCGCATCAAAAAAGCGGTTTCTGTTGTTATATTCTAACATCGAAACCGCTGCTTCACTACTCGTTTCGTGCTCCCGAAGCCTTCACTTTTTAACCCTTTACCGCTCCTGCCGTCAGACCATCAACAATCTGGTTGCTGAAGCAGCAATACACGACAATGGTCGGGATGATCGCCAGAATAATTGCAGCAAACATCTGGGAATAATTCGTGTTATAGGGACCTACGAATTTCGACAGAGACACCGGAAGCGTCTTCTTCGCATCATCTGAGATAAAGACCATCGCAAGGAGCAGCTCATTCCAGTTGCCGACAAAGGTCATCAGACCGGTTACGAAGAAACCCGTTCTTGCCAGCGGGAGGGCAACCTTGACAAAAATCTGGTAGATATTCGCACCGTCAATGCAGGCGGATTCAATCAGCTCATGCGGCATGCTCCGGAAGAATCCGGTCATGATAAAAATCGTAATCAACAGCGAGAAGGTCAGATACGGCAGGACCAGTCCTGTCAGACTGTTGGATAAGCCGATTTTGGCAAATCTCGTGAACAAAGGAATCAGTACGCAGTGAACCGGGATCATCATGCCGGTCATAAAGTAGGTCAGCACCGCGCCTGCTGCCTTCCAGCGCA
>HF986543.1:3336-23118 GCA_000431495.1 Firmicutes bacterium CAG:791
TCACGGAAATTGCGCTTCGCTCAGGCTTTTCGACAAGCGCCGCCTTTTCCAAGGCATTCCGCCAGGCAAAGGGCTCTACTCCGTCCGAATTTCGCAAGCTTCAGACCGGTCAGGAGATCTGACCCTTCGATTCGCGCACGCTTCCCTGCTGTGTTATCATGGAAGAATGAAAACAACATCTACTCCCCGTACCGGGAAATGGTACAAACTTGATAATGCAGCCATCATCGTCCCCTGCTCCGCCCACGGCTTTGACACCCGTGTCTTTCGCATCGTCTGTGAGCTGAAGGAGCCGGTTGTTCCGAATGTTCTCCAGCACGCGCTGGAGGATACCGTTGTGGAATTTCCGCACTTTAACAGTGCACTCCGCAAGGGTCTTTTCTGGTATTATCTGGATGGCCTGAATGAAACTGCCTCCGTGACCGAGGACCACGAGCCGCCTCTTTCGCCGCTTTATTTTCCGGGACTTCAGAATCTGCTCTACCGGGTCACTTACTACGAAAACCGCATCAATCTGGAGATGTTTCATGTCCTTGCGGACGGCACCGGTGCTTTTGTCTTCTTCCGGAAGATGATTACGCGCTACCTCTCCCTCGTACATCACGTGGAGATTACCGACGCAGCCTCCGACATCTCCTCCTCATCTGAGAAAACCACAGATGCATTTGCGCATTATTACCAGAAGATGAAGAGCTCGCAGCTGAAGCAGATGACCTCTGTGAAAGCCTATCAGCTGAAGGGCGAGAAGGATGAAAATCAGCGCAATCACCTGCTGGAGGGAATTGTCTCCGCCAAAGCCGTGGTGGAGCTCGCCCATCAGCACCACACCACCGTCGGCGTTTTTCTGACCTCGGTGTACATCGCCTCCGTTGTGGACGGCATGACCGTGCAGGAGCGGAAGCGTCCTGTGGTCATCAGTGTTCCGGTAAATCTTCGGCAGTTTTTCCCGTCTGAAACCGCAAGGAACTTCTTCGGCGTGATCAACATTCCTTACAGTGCCAAGGATTATGACGGTTCTCTGGACAGTATCATCCCTGCTGTCCGGAAATCCTTCGGCGATCAGCTGACTCCGGAAAAGGTCGCTGCCACGATGAATTCCTACACGAAGCTCGTCGGCAACTACGCCGTCAAGGTTGTTCCGCTGTTTCTCAAGGAGCCGGTTCTGACCTACTATCTCTCCCGGGCTCACAGCGGCGTCACCGCGACGCTCTCCAACCTGGAGCGGATCCGCATGGCCCCGGAAATCGAAGAGTACATCGATCATTTTGCCGCCTTCATGACGGCTCCTTCCATGCAGGTGACCGTTGCAACCTACGGAGACAAGCTGTGTATCGGATCGGTTACGAGCTTCGTCAATCACGACATCATGCTCCGCTTCTACCGCCGGCTTACCGGCATGGGACTTTCGGTAGAGCTGACCACCAACGATTACGATGCAGCGGCCGTAAGCCGCGTGCCATCGGATAAAGGAAGATAAACCATGCAGTATTGCCCGAAATGTAAAATCAATATCCGCGGTCACAAGACCTGCTGCCCGTTATGCCAGGGCCAGCTTCAGGGCGAACCGGAGAAAAATCCGTTTCCGGTTCTTGCAAAACCCAAGGTCAGCAATCTTACCTTCTTCCGGATCTGCACATTTATTCTGATTCTTCTGGAATTGTCACTGCTGCTGGTCCGGTATTTTGCAGGTCCGCAGGCCTGGAGCACGCTCCTTGGACTGTCCGCCGTCATCGCCTGGGCTGATCTGTGGATTGCCTCGTATTTTCGCAATAACATCATGAAAATGATTGTGGTTCAGCTGTATCTTCTGATGCTGATCACCTTGTTCTTCGACTGGAACACCGGAATGCACGGCTGGTCGGTTGCCTGGGTGATTCCTTCCCTTTTCCTGTCCATCGCAATTACGACGGTCATCATCGGGAAAAACAAGCGCCTCCCTCTGGAAACCTATGTGATGTACCTGTTCTGGAATGTTGTGTTCTCCTTCCTGCAGCTCATTGCGGTGCGTCTGGACAGAAATCCGTTCCCGGCTCCCGCCGTTGTAAGTACATTTCTCCTGCTGGTTCTGGGCGCCGCCGTTGTTGTTTTCCGTTTCCGCGCCCTGAAGAATGCCGCCGGCAAATGGTTCAGTCTGTAACCCGTAAGGAGGCCTGCGATGTCCGAAGAATCCAGAATTCACACCGACTCCGTCGAAAAGCTTCACGAGCGCAGCAGGGATGCGGCGCTTCAGCGCCGCGAACGAGGAAAGCAAACCGCTGAACGGCTGCGTGAACGGAACCGGGAGGTCGCGGAGAAGCTTGCCTCCAACGCAGGAAGCTTTGTCGAGAATTCCATCGGTTCCTTCATCGAGCACCGGCAGGAGGCACCGATCCTCACTGACCGGGCCGAGTCCGGGACCTGGTATCAGGTTCCGTTGTCTTCTGCTGTTTCGGGCGACGGCTCAGAATTCCACTGCTACCTGAGAAAGGGCAGCACGGCACACCTTGTTATTTTCCTCTCCGGAGGAGGCGTTGCATGGAATGATTTCACAGCCGCAAGGCCGGTAACCGGTGCGCGTGTCGCTGCAGGGGAACCGAATTTCTACTGGAACAATCTGCGTCCCTTTACGCAGATCATGAACATCAACATCGGAATCACGGACACGGATTCCACGCGCAATCCCTTTCGTGATTGGAATTTCCTTGTCATCCCTTATACAACCGGTGATTTTCACGTCGGAAACCGTGAGGTTCCTTATACCGATGAGGAAGGCAAGCCGCAGATTCTCCACTGTCACGGGGCCGCCAACGTGGACGCAGCGCTTGCCGTATGTAAGGATTTCTTCCCGAATCCGGACAAGCTTCTGATTGCCGGAGATTCCGCCGGAGCCTTTGCCGTCCCTGCCGTCTCCGGGAAAATTGTAAGCCGCTGGTACCCGGAGGTTTCCGATGTTACCCTCTTCTCCGACAGCGCTCAGCTTCTCTGCCGGGACTGGAGGTCCATCGCGCGCAACTTCTGGGGTGCAGAGCCTTCCGTCTGGGAGCCACTGGAGACGCCCAACATCACCTATGACTGGTACCGGGCTCTTCTTGCGGCCTTCCCCGGACGTTTCCGTCTGCTCTACGCAAGCTCCACCCATGACTATCTTCTGTCCACGTTCTACAACGACATGACCAACAGGATCTACAAAACCAATGCCGGCGTGCGCGGAGCGTATTACCGCCAGCTGAAGAACATGGTCCGCTGGCTTCGCGATCTTGACCCTTCCTTCTCGTTTTTCATCAACGGCTGGGTAAATCCGCTGTTTACCAAGGCCCAGGTGGGCACCATTCATACCGCAGTCCGCCAGCCGTATTTCTACGTTCCCTGGAAAAACGGCGCCACAATGGCCTCCTGGCTTATCGATGCCGTGAATGGGAATTCCTATGATGTCGGCATGGACTTGTTAAAATAAAAAATGTGCGCCGCCAGATGCACCCGTAAAAAAAGAAGCAGCACAGTTTCCTGTTACACGGAAATCTGTACTGCTTCTTTCCTGTTATTCTGTATCATCTGTTCGCCAAAGCGGTATGATCTGCTCTCCGGAACCGTATCACCTGGTCTCCAGAAGCTTGTCGATGCTGACCAGTTTGACTGCCATCGTGAAGATATCTGCTGCCACCTTCAGCTCCTCCAGCGGAGGGAAGGACGGTGCAATCCGGATGTTGGAATCGTGCGGATCCTTTCCGTAAGGGAAGGTTGCTCCCGCAGGAGTCAGCTTGACACCGGCATCCGAGCACTTCGCAACAATTGCCTTTGCGCATCCATCCAGAGAATCGAAGGAGATAAAATAGCCTCCGTTCGGCTTTGTCCAGCTTCCGATTCCAAGGCCGCCGAGCTCCTTCTCGAAGATCTCCTCCACGGCTTCGAACTTCGGACGAAGAATCGCCGCGTGTCTGGACATATGTGCCTGCATGTTGGCCATGTTGCCGAAGAAGCGGACATGGCGCAGCTGATTCAGCTTGTCATGACCGATGGTCTGAACGGACATATACTTCCGGATGTCGTCCAGATTCGTCTTCGAAGATGCCAGAGCTGCAAGTCCGGAGCCCGGGAAGGTCACCTTCGAAGTAGAAATAAACTTGTAAACAATGTCCGGATGCCCTGCCGCGCGGCATTCGTCCAGGATTTCCAGAATCACGTCCTGATGCGCGGCATCATCATACAGATGATGAATGGAATATGCATTGTCCCAGTAGATACGGAAATCCGGAGCTGCAGGAGTCAGTGCTGCAAAACGGCGCACCGTCTCATCCGAATAGCTGTAGCCCTGCGGATTGGAATACTTCGGAACGCACCAGATGCCCTTCACGGAAGGATCGTTGTTGACATACTTCTCAACAAGATCCATGTCCGGTCCGTCCGGCGTCATCGGAATATTGATCATCTCCGCACCAAAGAATTCGGTAATCCGGAAATGACGGTCATATCCGGGAACCGGACACAGGAATTTCCAGTTGTCCAGCTTGCACCACGGAGTATTTCCGCATACACCATGTGAGTAGGAACGCGCCACGGTATCAAACATGATATTCAGCGAAGAGTTGCCGAAAATGATCATGTCATCCGGATCCACCTCGGACATTGCTCCCATCAGGCGCTTCGCCTCCGGGATTCCTTCTCCGATTCCGTAGTTTCTGCAGTCCGTGCCGGTCTCATCGTTGAAATAGCTGTCGGAATTGAGCACATCCATCAACCCGTTGGACAGATTCAGCTGTGCCTCCGACGGCTTTCCTCTCGCCATGTTAAGGTTCAGTCCCTTGGACTCCACCTCTTTGAACTGCTGCTCCAGAGACTCCTTTTCCTTCAGGAGCTCTTCCTTCGACATCTCCGCGTATGTTTTCATCGATTCCCAGCCTTTCCGCGTGTAGCCTAACCGCAACACTTTGAATTATTGTATACAATCGTCGTTTCTCTTTTTACCACTCCTATGTCTGTTTGGCAAGAAGAACCTTTAACTCCTTTGGTGTCACGGCCAGATGTACCTGCCTGCTCCATTCTGCACAGAGGTTCCTGAATTTTCTGCCGCAACAGAAAAAGGCTCTGCCAGAATCTGCAGAGCCAGCATCCATGCCGCTATTCGTATCATCCTCTGATATTCTTCTCGTCAGGCTGAAACCTTTTCCTTCAACATCTCCATGGTCTTCGGGGCCTTCTTTTTCAAAAGCTCCAGAATTCTTCCCGAGCTCATGGAATCTCTCACTGTCGTCAGGTACACACAGCGGTTGTCCGTCTTGCAGTGGAGCCAGCAGTCAAAGCAATGGGCAGAAAAGTCGTGCACCACATCAAAATAGTAGTCCTTCTCCCAACGATACTCATTCTTGTGCAGCTGTGCGATGGACTCCATAATGATCTCCCCCTGTATGCAAGTTCTCTTTTGACAAAACACAACATCTATGTGCCTTCGATGGGAAATTATACCTCATCCTGTGCCCTTCATGGCTTCAAAAAAGTGCCAGACTTTCCTTCTTCACTTTGTGAACTTCTCCCATTGCTTTTTTGCTCTGGTTTCCATCCACCTTCTCCGCACCCGCAGACCGGATGCGGGTGCTCCATTCGAAAAATACTTTTACATCCTTATAAACCACTCTCCCGGACGACTCTGGAGAGCGCTTCTGCCGAGCGGCGAAGGGATTCCTGTTCTCCCTCACTCAAAACAATCGGCACGTGGGTTTCCACCCCCTCTGCTCCCACAATCGCCGGCATGCTTAGAGCCAGTCCTTCCACGCCGTACTCCCCGTGCATCATCGAGGAAACCGGAAGAATCGAGCGCTCATTCATCACCACCGCTCGGCAGATCCGGACAACCGACATCGCAATGCCGTAATAGGTTGCATGCTTCTTTTCAATGATCTCATAAGCGCTGTTCTTCACATTCTCCGCAATCTGCCGCATGGCCTCTTCGTGCTGATGGTGTCCCCGCATCTCGCAGAAATTGGAGAGAGGGACTCCGGATACATTTGCACTGCTCCACGCCACAATTTCGCTGTCGCCGTGCTCTCCGATGATGAAGCTGTGCACGCTCCGGCTGTCCACCGACAGATGTCTCCCCAATTCCGTTTTCAGCCGGGCTGTGTCCAGCACAGTTCCGGAACCGAATACCCGGTTTTCCGCAAAGCCGGATAGGCGAAGAGCCGCCAGCGTCAGAATGTCCACCGGATTCGACACAATCAAAAGGATTCCCGGATAGTTCCTTTTTTTCAGCTCCGGAATGATGCTCTGGAAAATCGAAACGTTCTTATGCACCAGATCAAGTCTCGTTTCTCCCGGCTTCTGCGCCGCTCCCGCCGTCACCACGATGATGCCCGCATCTATAATGTCGTCATAATCTGCCGCATAGACGCGGACATTTCCGGCAAAGGGAACTCCGTGAGAAATATCCAGTGCCTCGCCCTCCGCCCGATTCTTATCAGCATCCAGAAGGGCAATCTCAGAAAACAATCCGCTCTGCATCAGGGCAAAGGCAGAGGCCGAGCCCACAAAGCCGCAGCCGATGATGGCAATCTTGCGGTTATCCGTCCGGTTGGTTTCTTCTCTTTGTGCTGTCATATTCGTTCCTCCTGTTGTTTATGCTCTCTATGCCATGGCTTCTCTCGTATCTGTTCTCATCGTAGTGCGAATCAGTACGGTAATCTGTTGCCAGGACAACAAAGTGAGGGGAAGGAACGGTTTCTGGCTGTTTCTTAGCGCATCAGATGACGACAGCTACCCGCCATCAGCACGCGGCAACAATCATCCCGCGAGAAAAGTTATGTGCGGCACTCGCGTGGCTTACGCCAGAGCTCGCACCGCTACATAACTTTTCTCTATAAAGAATTACTTCTGCCACAAGACTGCAAGCAAAAACGACTGCTTCCGTGGAAGCAGCCGCCTTTGCTTAGGAGAATGATATGGGTTTTTGTCGTGTTTGATGTATTGGGAATCTTTTATTCTTTTGCCTTATTTGAAAATCAGAGCTTTCCGATTTCCTTCAGAACAGCATTGGTAACTGCCATTTCCTCTTCCGTAGCCGGTGCCAGAGGAAGTCTTGCCGGTCCGAGCTTGATTCCGGATACTTCTTCGATGGCAGGTCTCATGATCGAGTTCGGGAGAATTCTTCCGTTCTGTCCGGTCGTCTTGCAGAAGCGGTAGATCGGTACAAACAGTTCCTTCGCCTTCTCGTTATCGCCTTCTGCAAATGCCTTGAAGATCTCACGGATCTCATGGCCGAAGATGTGTGCACCGCCGGAAACCAGTCCCATTGCGCCCTGAACGATGGTGGGAAGAAGCATGATGTCATCGCCATTATAGATTGCAAAATCAGGATCCACATCCTTGGTTGCAAGGAAGAAATCGGTGACCTGAGTCGGATTGATGCCTGCCTCGTCCTTTACACCAACGATGTTCGGGAATGCTGCCAGACGGCCAACGGTCTCCGCTTCCATATTGACTCCGACAAAGATCGGAATGTTATACAGGACGATCTTGGCGGTGGTATTCTCTGCCAGCTTCTTATAGTGCAGGTAGATGCCTTCCTGTGTCGGCTTATTATAGAAGGGGCAAACCACCAGTACAGTCTCAATTCCCGCCTTAACTGCCTCGTTGGTCAGTGCGATGGTCTCCTGTGTGGAAGCACAGCCGGTTCCTGCAATTACAGGCTTGCGTCCTGCTGCCGCCTTTACTGCGGTCTGGAACAGTTTTACTCTCTCCTCGAAGGTGCAGAGGCTTGCCTCACCGGTCGTTCCGGTTACGATCAGGGAATCGCAAAGGTCGTTCTCGATGACATAATCAATCAGCTTTGCATAATTCTCATAATTGATGCTCTCGTCCTCATTATAAGGAGTAATCAGAGGAAGAAGAATCTGTCCATACTTTTCAACGAATTTGTTCATAACTGTAACCCTCCATACATTGTGTTTGTTTTTTTATACTGTTCTGCGGAGTACCCAACTCCGCAGTCCGTATCTCTTTGATGTATTACTCTGCAAATGCCTTGCGGATTTTCTCCTTATCCTCTTCCGGAAGATAAGTAATCGGGCTTCTGCAAAGTCCAACATGACGTCCTCTGCACTCCAGTGCATATTTCAGACGGATCGGGAACTGATTGCCGCCAAGGCACTGCCACTTGTCATACAGGGAATTCTGAATCGCCAGGCCTTCCTCATGCTTTCCTTCTTTGGCCAGCTTCCACATCTTCACACATTCCTCCGGGAATACCGAGAGGATGGCGGAGATCGCCCCGGCTGCCCCCAGTTCAAAGCAGCTGAAAATCATATCATCGTAACCTGTGCATACAAGGCCTGAATCCCGTCCACGCTCTGCTTGATGCCCCGTACATATTCCGTCTCATTGACCAGTCTCTCGAACAGATCCGGCAGGATCTTGTTCTGCGGGATAACATTGTAAATAATGATCGGAAGCTGTACCTCTTTTGAAATCGTGCTGTAGAAGTCAAACATTCCTTCCGCGTTGGGAACCAGAACGTTGTAAGCCGGAGGTGTTACCATGATGGCATCTGCTCCTGCGTTTTTGGCAACCAGTCCCGCTCTCACGGCATCTCTGGTGCAGGTACGCATCACTCCGCACACAACCGATTTCTCACTGCCGCAATGCGCTCTCGCGATCGTCACCATTTTTTCCAGCTCTTCGTCCCGGATGGTCGGGCCTTCACCGGTGCTGCCGCTGACGCTGATTCCGTCTACGCCGGCCTGAAGGCATAAATCCATCTCTGCTTCCAGCAGTTCGTAATTGATCTCGCCGTTTTCATCAAACGGTGTGACAATCGGAGGAATAATTCCACTGATCTCCTGTCCAATTCTCTTCCCCATTGCTTTGCTAACCTCCCTTTGAAAAGAAAGTGTTTTCTTTGCTTTGCAAGTATGATTGTATGATGTCATACAATATTGTACGCTCACGTAAAAATGCTGAACCCATTCGTCTGTGCATATGAAAGACAGCAAAAAAGAGAACAGACAGGTAACGGAGCAAGCTCTGGCGTGAGCCACGCGAGTGACGTACCTGTCTGTTCTCTTTGAATATTTTATTTCTTGAGACTATGCTATCTATTCTTTTCCATCCCTGTGTGCCGCCTTCCGGCGGACGGATGACATTGGGCATTTCCTGATTTTATTTCTGCTCCAGCACGAACAGGCAGCTCTGGTAATCGCCGAGGGCCGGAACCAGCATTCCTGCCTTTATGAGGATATCGCCGTAAATGCCTTCCTCCAGCACCGTCTCTTCTCCATCCCAGATTTTGGAGACCCGATACTCCGCATCCGGATTCAGGCCTTCCAGCCAGATTCTCCGGCTCGGCATATTGGGCCGACCCAGAACCTGCACATAGGTGACAAGAGCCCTGCTTTTATCCTTGGCGGCATTCTCCCAGCAATCCCAAGGCTCGGCATCCTCCCAGGAGTGGAGACGATAATAATCTCCATCCGCAATCAGCGAGTGGAACCGGTGATACCGGGCAACCTGTGCGGGGATTCTCTTCCTGTCCTTCTCCGGAAGCTCTGCGATGTTCAGCTCATAGCCGAAGGTACCTGCCAGCGCCACATTGGCTCTCGTATCAAATGGAGTATTGCGGCCCACCTGCTCATTCGGGCACTTGCTGACATGGGCCCCCATCGTGGACAGCGGATATACCAGCTCCGTTCCTTCCTGAATTCGCAAACGCTCAATCGCATCCGTATCATCGGAGGTCCAGATCTGCGGGCTGTAATACAGCATGCCTGCATCAAATCTGGCTCCGCCGGACGAACAATTCTCCAGAAGAAGGTCCGGAAAGTCATCCAAAAGTCTCTGCTGCATCTCGTACAATCCCAGAACATAGCGGTGATACAGCTCCCCTGCATGCTCCGCATCCAGAGAAGCACTTCCAACGTCAGACAGGTACCGGTTCATATCCCATTTCACATAATCAATATCCGCACTTTTCAGCACATGATAGACCATGTCGTACACGGTATCCCGCACCTCCTTGCGGGAGAAATCCAGTACCAGCTGATTTCTCGCCAGTGTCGGCCTGCGCCCCGGAATCCGGATCGCATAGTCCGGATGTGCACGGTACAAATCCGAATCCTCGGATATCATCTCCGGCTCGAACCAGATGCCAAATTTCATTCCCATTGCCTTCACACCGTCAACAAGCTTCTTCAGACCGCCGGAAAGCTTCTCCTCATTGACCACCCAGTCTCCGAGCGCGCAGTTGTCATCATTTCTTTTCCCGAACCAGCCATCGTCCATGACGAACATTTCAATCCCGCAGGCCGCCGCATCCTTCGCAATTCCAAGAAGCCTGTCAGCATCAAAATCAAAATACGTCGCCTCCCAGTTGTTGATCAGAATCGGGCGGTCCAGGTCCTTATAAGGGCTGCGGATCAAATGCTTTCTGAAGAAATCGTGATAGTTCCTCGTCATCCTTCCAAGTCCCTCGGAAGAGAAGGTCATAACCACTTCCGGCGCAGCAAACAGATCTCCCGCTTCCAGCTTCCAGGAAAATCCCTCCGGATGAATTCCCATTACCATGCGGACATTCCCCATGTGCTCCTTGTGTGCTTCCGCAAGGAAATTTCCGGAATATACGAAGTCCATCGCATAAACATCTCCGTGCTTCTGATCCGTATAAGGACTTACCAGTGCAATGAACGGATGCTCCTGCGGACTGGAGACGCCGCGCACAGACCCTGCACTCTGCTTTCCATATCCAAGCTTTCTCCTCTGAATATGACGTTCCCTTGCCCAGGCACCATTCAGCGTGAGCAGCTCAAAATCCTGATCATCCATATCGAATGCCGCACTCAGCACACGATCCACCGTCAGGGAATCTTCTCCCTCATTCTTCAGAATTACGCTTCTTGTGATCACATCCTGCTCTTCGAAAACAGAATACAGAAGCTCTGCCGAGAGCTTCAGCACAGAATCCTTCAGAACAATCTTCAGCGTTGTTACCTCATCTTTGTTTCCAAAAGATGCCGGAAGCCCCTCCAATCCCGGCTTTCCACACAGAATTTCATAAGAATCAAAGAAAAGCTCGCAGCCGTTCTGCCCTCTTACATTCCGGACATTCAGGCAGCTCTCACGATAATCGCCGACACCTCCTGTCGGATATTCAAACGGAAAAACGGCCAAAAAGCCCTGCTTCTCCCGTTCCCGAACCGACGGTCCCGGATACTCCGCCACGCGGAATGCATCCTGTGTGCAGAAATGCTCCACACGTTCCCCATAATACAGATGTCCCAGATACCCCTCCCGGGTCACACCCATCATGTAAGTGGTATGAGCGGTATCAAGCTTAAAAACTCTCCTCTGCTCTTCAAATTGTACTGACATTTGTATTCCCCCTGTTTCTATATATTTTTGTCATCTGCGGATCATCCTCCGCGAACATTTCTCACTTACTATTTTATGTAATTCTCTTTTGAATAGAAATCAATATACCGGTCAAATATTTGTATTTTTCATTCACTTAACTTTTAAAGTTGACCCTATTCAACAGGGATGCATCCCCGACTCAAAAATAATCCTTGTCCGAGCATTTCTTCGATCAGGGATGCATCCGCAGCCGAAAAATAATCCTTATCCGGACATTTCTTCAACCAGAGATGCATCCGCAGCCGAAAAATAATCCTTGTCCGGGCATTTCTCCGACCAGGGATGCATCCACCGGTCCAAAAATGATCTTTACCCGGGCATTTCTTCGACCAGAGATGCATCCGCAGCCGAAAAATAATCCTTGTCTTGGCATTTCTCCGTTCAGGGATGCATTCCCCATCCCCCAATAATCCTTATCCGAGCATTTCTCCAACCAGGGATGCATCCGCAGCCGGAAAATAATCCTTATCCAAACATTTTTTCAACCAGAGATGTATCCTCAGCCGCAAAACACGAAAAAGTGCTGAATATGTCAGCCCGATAAATTGTCTTTCCGCCGCACATTCAGCACATTCAGCACTTTCTATCTTAAATATGATTTGCCTACTGGGCCCAGCCGCGGATGGCACCAACGGCCTGCTTCCAGCCGCGAAGGTGCTCTTCCCGGTCTGTAACATCCATGGACGGCGTAAACTCGCGATCCATCTCCTGGTTGCGCACCAGCTCCTCCGGTGTCTCCCAGAAGCCGACCGCAAGGCCGGCAAGGCAGGATGCGCCCATCGCCGTGGTTTCCACGCAGGCGGGGCGCCGCACCGGTGTTCCGATCATATCTGCCTGAAACTGCATCAGGAAATTATTGCGGCTTGCTCCGCCGTCCACCTTCAGAGAGGACATGTGAATTCCGGAATCCTGCTCCATCACTTGCAGCACATCGCTTGTCTGGAAGGCCAGTGATTCCAGTGTCGCGCGAACAATGTGGAACTTGTTCACACCGCGTGTAAGACCCAGAATTGCACCTCTTGCATAGGGATCCCAGTAAGGAGCCCCGAGGCCGGTAAACGCAGGAACCACGTAGCATCCGTTGGTATTCTTCACGCGGGTTGCAAAATACTCCGATTCCTCCGAATCATCCAGAATCTTTACCTCGTCGCGAAGCCACTGAATTGCCGCTCCCGCAACGTACACCGAGCCTTCCAGCGCATAGGTAACCTTTCCGTTCAGTCCCCATGCAATCGTGGTCAGAAGTCCGTTTTCGGAGAAGACCGGTTTTTCTCCGACGTTCATCAGCATAAAGCACCCGGTTCCGTAGGTATTCTTCGCTTCTCCGGGCGCAAAACAGGTCTGTCCGAACAGCGCAGCCTGCTGATCCCCCGCTGCTCCCGCAATCGGAATCGGGCCGCCGAAGAACTCCGGATCCGATTCTCCATAGACGCAGCTGGAGGGCTTTACCTCCGGCAGCATGTTCATGGGAATGTCCAGAATCCGGCACAGCTCATCATCCCACTGCAGCGTGTTGATGTTAAAAATCATCGTACGGGAAGCATTGGAGTAATCCGTGACATGAACCTTGCCCTTGGTCAGCTTGTGAATCAGCCAGCTGTCCACGGTTCCGAAGCACAGCTCCCCGTTCTCTGCCCGTTCTCTGGCTCCCGGCGTATTCTCAAGGATCCACCGGATCTTCGTGCCGGAAAAATACGGATCGATGATCAGTCCGGTCTTTCTTCGGAAGCAGTCAATCATTCCGGGACAATTCTTCAGTGATTCCGCATAGTCTGCCGTTCGTCTGCACTGCCATACAATTGCAGGCCCGATCGGCTGACCGGTCTTCCGGTCCCAGACAATCGTCGTCTCCCTTTGATTGGCGATTCCGATTGCCGCGACATCCTGATAGGTCGCGCCGATCTTCTGCATCGCCTCACGCGCAACCGACAGCTGGCTCTGCCAGATTTCATTTGCATCGTGCTCCACCCACCCAGGGTGCGGAAAATACTGCGGAAATTCCTTCTGTGCCACGCTGCAGATGTTCCCCTCTTTGTCGAATAGCAGGCAGCGGTTGCTGGTCGTCCCCGCATCCAGCGCCATAATATACTTTGCCATATTCCCGATCCCCATTTCTTAAGCTGTATGAAAACTTCACTTCCCCCGGCGCGTTATGCTCTCTTCTCGATATCTCTTATCACAATGTCTCTTGTCGCAATCACGCTGACACCGGTCCCCGCTGCGTTTTCAATCAGTATATCACCACGCTTCTTCGGTGCCATCACCACTGTGCGATTGATTTCCTTCATCACATCAAACATCTTCTCCTTCGGGACGTCCGTTGCTGTTTTGCAGGAAATTCTTTCCTTGTCGCCGCCGGTAATCGCAATGGTCGATGTGACGATCCTGGTCGGATTCGTGACCTCCTTGCGCGCATAAATATCGCCCCTGGGACAGGTATTTCCCTCCACAGAAAGGACCTCATTGCCTTCCATCGTGACCGTCAGCTGACATCCCATCGGGCATCCGATACAGGTTAACCTTCTCTCCTTCACCTTATTTTGCCCCCTCTTCTTCAATGCAGATCGTAATTTCCTTCAGGTCCTCTCTGGCCTCCAGATCCCTCTTCTGCAGAATGATCTGCTCCATTTCACCCGGTGCAAGGATCCGCTTCGGATAGCTCTTTACCTTCTCCTCTCCGTAATAAACGCAGACTGCCGCGTTCTGATAAACCGCGCCTACGCGGAAGCGAACCGTCAGATTGTCCGGCATTCTGGAAGGATCCACTGCAGAGGGTACCGTATAACGAACACCGTCTCTTGTTTTCAGAGCAATGGTTCTTCCGCTTTCTGCTCCGGCTTCTCCCTTTACATACTGCGCCGCATTCTGCCCTGCACGTTCTGCCTCCTCAGATACGAAGTCCACCAGATCATGTACATGCAGCACATTTCCGCAGGCAAAAACGCCCGGGATGCTGGTTTCCATGCTTTCATTGACATAAGGCCCGCTTGTAACCGCATTGATTTCCACGCCCGCGGATCTCGACAGCTCGTTCTCCGGAATCAGTCCGACCGACAAAAGCAGGGTATCACAGGTATAGCGCTCCTCGGTCCCCGGAATCGGTTTCCGGTCCGGTCCGACCTCCGCGATGGTGACCGCAGAGATGTGCTCTTTTCCCTCAATGTCTACAACGGTATGGGAGAGCTTTAACGGAATGCCAAAGTCATCCAGACACTGGACGATGTTGCGCTTCAGACCGCCGGAGTAGGGCATCAGCTCCGCAACCACCTTGACCTTCGCGCCCTCCAGCGTCATTCGTCTTGCCATGATCAGACCGATATCGCCGGATCCCAGAATCACGACCTCGCGCCCCGGCATATAGCCTTCAATGTTCACCAGACGCTGCGCAGTTCCTGCAGAGAAAATACCCGCCGGACGATAGCCCGGGATGTTCAGCGCGCCTCTTGGTCTCTCACGGCAGCCCATGGCGAGAATCACCGCCTTTGCCTGAATCTGCAGAATCCCCTCTTCCCGGTTCATCGCCGTCACCACACGGTTCTCCGAGATGTCCATGACCATCGTGCCCAGCTTGTACGCAATCCCAAGCTCCTTGATCTCATCGATGAACCGGCCTGCATACTCCGGACCCGTGAGCTCCTCTTTAAACCTGCGAAGTCCGAAGCCGTTGTGAATGCACTGATTCAGAATCCCTCCGAGCTCTCCGTCGCGTTCCAGAATCAGAATGTCCTGCACGCCGCTCTTTCTTGCTGCCGCAGCAGCCGCAAGGCCCGCCGGGCCTCCGCCTATGATGACAATGTCTCTCTGTATCATTCTTCCCCAACCTCCTTCGTTCGCTCCAGCACGATGTTGGATCTTCCACCGGACTTTGTAATCTCCTCCAGGGAAAGTCCAAGCTCTCTGGCAAGAATATCCATGACCTTCGGGCTGCAGAAGCCGGCCTGACATCTTCCCATTCCTGCACGGGTTCTGCGCTTGATTCCGTCCAGAGATCTTGCTCCCAGAGGCCTGTGAATGGCATCCATGATCTCTCCCTCCGTGACGCTTTCACAGCGGCAGATGATCTGTCCGTAGGCAGGCTTCTCCTGAATCAGGCGGCTATACTCCTCCACTGGGAGCTTTTTCGGATCCAGAATTCCCTTTCGTTTCGACTTCCAGTCTGCTTTCCTGGGCCACCCGTATTTTCCCTCAATGAGCTCTGCCATGTACTCGCCGATGGCAGGAGCACTGGTAAGCCCCGGCGATTCGATTCCCGCACAGTCAAAGAACCCCGGCGCATCCTCGATTTCCTTCAGAATGAATTCGTGATGATCCTCATGGGCGCGAAGTCCGGCAAAGGAGGTAATGACCTTCCTGAGCGGAAGATTCCGCACGGACATGCCGGCATTTCCAACCACCTGATCCAGCTCCTTCTGTGTGGTTGCGGTCTCTTCCTTGTCCGGGATATCCGCAGCCGTCGGGCCGACAAGAAGATTTCCGTGAACCGTCGGTGCGACAAGAACGCCCTTTCCAAGCGCGGTCGGCTGCGGGAAGATCGTATGGCTGACATGCTCCCCGGCCTCATGATCCAGAAGAAGGTAATCACCTCTTCTTGCCGTGATGTGAATTTTCTCCTTGCTGACCATGTTGTGAAGCTGATCCGCATAGACTCCTGCCGCGTTGACCACACATTTTGCCCGGTACTCGCCGTTGCTTGTCCGGAGATGCCAGATTCCATCGGCATCGGCATGGATCTCTTCCGTCTTTGTATTAAAGAAGAAATCCACTCCGTTTTCCTTCGCATTCTCAGCCATGGCAATGTTCAGTCCGAAGGGACAGACGATTCCCGCACTCGGTGCATACAATGCTGCCACCGTATTCTCAGAAAGATTCGGCTCCATCTGCAGCGCCTCTTCCCGGTCAAGCATCCGAAGTCCCGGCACTCCGTTGGCAATTCCCTGCTCATAGAGCTCCTTCAGCGCCTCCAGACGGGTTTCATCCAGACAGACAACAAAGGACCCGTTCCGGCGAAACGGAAAATCAAGATCCTCGGAGAGCTGCTCCATCATCTCATTCCCCCGCAGGTTCATCCTCGCCATCATGGTTCCCGGCTTACAGTCGTATCCGGCGTGCACGATTGCACTGTTTGCCTTGGACGTTCCGCAGCACACATCCTCCTCTTTTTCCAGTACGCAGATCTCTGCCTCATACCTGGACAGCTCTCTTGCGATTGCCGCGCCGGATACCCCGGCACCGATAATGACTACGTCATAAATCATTTTCCCCCTCCTTTATGAAAACCAAATCGTCTGATTTGTTGTGGACACTGCGATGGCCCCCGCATTCAGCGCATGCAGCGTCTCCTGTTTGCTGGTTACCAATCCGCTGGCCATCAAGGGGGCCTTGCAGATTTTTCGGATTCGTTCGATAAAATCCGGGACCAGAATTGCCGGAAGAATCTCAATGATATCCGGCTGAATTTCCGCCTTGCTTTGCTTTTTGATGTTCTCCAGAACCAGAGAATCAATCATGAAGTAACGAAGCACCGTGTTCATTCCCAGCGACTTCGCATACTCGGTGAGATTTCTTCTCGTTGTAATGATTCCGTCCGCTTCGGTGTATTTCCGGATGAAATCAACCGAGACCTCCTTCGGCGCAAGGCCGGAAATCAGATCAACGTGAACGAGAACGGTCTTGTTTCCTTTCTTCAGCCGGTGAACAATGTCGCGAATGCTGATGACATCTCCATACAGCACGAATACCACATCGATGTCTGACTCCAGGCACCGTTTCAGGCCGTCATCGTCCTTGATCGCGGCAACAACCGGGTTGGCTTCCACCAGTTCTATGAATGCTTCTTTTTCCATGCTCTCTGCCTTTCTTCGCACCTTGCCCGCCAGGCAAGCCCGGCTCTCTGTCTTTCTCTTTTCGGCTGGTGCTGCCTGATATACAAAATGAGCGCAGCAAAAGTAAACCTCGTCACTTTCGCCACACTCATCATCTCTTCGGCAATTTCAATGTTCGAGGATGTTTCCATCCGCTTGTACAAACAGTATCACACAAACTTTAACGGAATACAACACAGTTTTTGCTGCAAATGATGTAAGATAGGGATAGCTTTCGCCGAGGTACCGAGCTAGGCGGGCAGGGAAAGGACGATTACAGATCTATCTATGAATAATGAGACGAAACGGGTGTTCCGGCGGCGTCCGGAGCTGACTTCTTCACAGATCATTTTTTTCGGGTTTCTTGGCGTCATTCTGATCGGAACACTTCTTCTGATGCTGCCGATCGCCACCAGAGACCGGCAGGGGGCTTCCTTTGCGGACGCCTTGTTCACGGTCACTTCGGCAACCTGTGTGACCGGCCTGGTTGTAAAGGACACGGTTACCTACTGGTCGTTGTTCGGTCAGGTGATTCTTATGCTTCTTCTTCAGATCGGAGGCATGGGAATTGTCACCGCTTCGCTCGCGGTTTTCCTGTTCTCCGGAAAGCGGATCAGTCTCCGGCAGCGCAGCACCATGCAGGAGTCGATTTCTGCGGCTCAGGTAGGCGGGATTGTCCGTCTGACCGGTTTTATTCTGAAGACCTCACTGCTTCTGGAGCTTGTGGGCGCCGCTTTTCTGACACCGGTCTTTGTCCGGGATTTCGGACTTGCAAGGGGCATCTGGTATGGGCTTTTTCATTCCGTATCGGCATTCTGCAACGGCGGCTTCGATCTGATGGGACATCTGGAACCGTATTCCTCACTGTGCTGGTATGTGGCAAACCCGGTGGTCAACGTCACCATCATGCTTCTCATCGTCATCGGCGGCCTTGGCTTTTCTGTCTGGGATGACCTCCGGAAGAACCGGTTCCGTTTCCGCTTCTGCACCATGCAGACGAAGACAGTGCTCACCGTCACCGGCATTCTCATTTTTCTTCCGGCACTGTATTTCTTCTTTTTCGAGCTTGCGGAAATGCCGCTTCCCCAGCGGTTCTGGGGCTCACTGTTCCAGTCCGTGACCATGCGGACGGCCGGCTTCAACACCGTCGATTATGCGCAGATCAGTGAGGGCGGGCTTCTTGTCATGATCTTCCTGATGCTCATCGGCGGATCCCCGGGATCCACCGCAGGCGGTATGAAAACCACGACCTTTGCGGTCCTTGCTGCAACTGCCTTTGCCGTCTTCCGCCGCAAGGATGCCACGCAGATGTTCCACCGCAGGGTCCCGTCTGCTGTCATCCGGAATGCGGTTGCAATTCTCTTCCTGTATCTGACTGTTTTTGTGACAGGCGGCATTATCATCAGCAGACTTGAGGGGCTTCCTCTGATCTCCTGTCTGTTCGAAACCGCTTCCGCCATCGGAACCGTCGGCGTAAGCCTCGGCATCACAAGAGAGCTCGGAACGGTCTCTCGGTTGATTCTTGTGCTGATGATGTTCTGCGGAAGAGTCGGCGGACTGACAGTTGTATTTGCAACCATCTCGCCTCGTGCGGGGAGCGAACTCCATTACCCGCAGGAGAATCTGATTGTAGGATAGGCAGGATAACGCTTTTCGAACGTTACCCCGGAAAGGATAAAAGGATATCGATATGAAGACTTTTTTACTGATCGGACTTGGAAGCTTCGGCAACCACATCGCACGCAAACTATATGACATGCACCATCAGATTCTCGGAATTGACATGGATGAGGACAAGGTCCAGCGGGCACTTCCCTATCTGACAGACGGTCAGATAGGGGACGCCACAGACCGTTCCTTCCTGTCCTCTCTTGGTGTTCAGAATTTCGATGCCTGCATCGTCACCATCGGAGAAAACTTCGAAGCCTCCATCATCTCCGTTGTCCTGCTGAAGGAGCTTGGCGCCCGCAAGATTATTGCCAAGGCATCTCACGGGATCCAGGAGCGCCTCCTGCTTCACAACGGCGCCGACGAAGTCATTTATCCCGCCAAGCAGCTCGCGGCCTGGACCGCAATCCGCTGCTCCTCCGATAAGATTCTGGATTACTCGCAGCTCGATGAGAATTATTCCATCTACGAGCTCGCCATTCCGGAAAGCTGGGAGGATCAGAGCCTCCTGCAGCTGAATCTCCGCAGTAAATACAGCATCAACGTCCTCGGAATCCGGGAAAACGGCAGACTTAACATGAATATTGCTCCCGATACGGTTTTCCATACCGGAAGCTCGGTTCTTCTGCTCGGTCCCCAGAATATGGTTCAGAAGTGTTTCCGGCTTTAAGCCGGAAACTGCTCCTCCACGTGATGGCAGGCAACATACCGGCCATCTACCTTCTTAAGCTGCGGCTTTTCCTTTGCACACCGCTCCGTCGCATACGGACAACGGGTACGGAAGCAGCAGCCGGACGGAGGATTCACAGGGCTCGGAATCTCTCCCATCAGCATTTTTCTATGCTTCCCGCGGACATGCGGATCTGCCTTGGGAATGGCATCC
>HF986543.1:23166-33023 GCA_000431495.1 Firmicutes bacterium CAG:791
TAGGGATGCAGCGGTTTTGCATAGAGATCCTCTTTTTCTGCAATCTCGCAGACATTCCCGAGGAACATCACGCAGATTCGATCCGCAATGAAATTGATCACGGACAGATCATGCCCGATGAACAGGTAGGTAAGACCGTACTTCTGCTGTAAATCCTTCAGAAGATTCAGAACCTGGCTCTGCACCGACACATCGAGTGCAGACACCGGCTCATCACATACAATCAGCTCCGGCTGCAGTGCAATGGCTCTTGCAATACCGATTCTCTGCCGCTGCCCTCCGGAGAACTGATGCGGATAACGATTCTGGAATTCCACCGGAACACCAACCGCCTTCATCAGCTCCAGCACCCTTTCTGTAGTCTCTTCCTTATTCTTGCAGACATGATACGTCTCCAGCGGCTCAGCAATGATATCACGAACCGTCATTCTCGGATCCAGGCTGGCATAGGGATCCTGGAAAATCATCTGCAGCTTCGGCCGAAGCGGTCGGAAGGTCTTCTCATCCATAGAGGAGATTTCCTGATCGTGAAAGGTAATGACACCGTCTGTCGCCGGCAGCATGTGAATCAGGGTCCGTCCAAGCGTCGATTTTCCGCATCCGCTCTCACCGACAAGGGCCAGCGTTTCTCCCTTATAGATTTTCATGCTGACTCCGTTGACCGCATGCACCTTCTGGCCTTTTTTGCCCGTTGGGAATTCTTTATATACGCCTTCCGCATGAAGCAGAATTTCTTTTTCGCTACTCATGTTCACCTCACTCCCGCGTGTCGTTTCCGGCACCGGTTCCTCTACTGTATGGCACATGCCGACCAATGCTCTTCGCCCACCTTTTTCAGAACAGGCTTCTCCTTCCGACATGCTTCCACAGCGCACTCACATCTGGTGCAGAACGTGCAGCCCTCCGGAAGATGCAGAAGGTTCGGCACAACACCCGGAATGGTATGAAGGCGCTCCGGATTATTGCCAATGCGTGGAATGGATGCCATCAGTCCCTTCGTATACGGATGCGCGGTATGATCAAACAGCTCACAGGTCGGTGCCTGCTCCACAATCCGGCCGGCGTACATGACATACACATAATCACAGATCTCTGCCACAACGCCCAGATTGTGCGTAATGATCAGAACACTGGTCCCGGTTTCATCCCGCAGCTGCTTCATCAGCCGAAGAATCTGTGCTTCAATCGTAACGTCCAGCGCTGTAGTCGGTTCATCCGCAATCAGGAGATGCGGCTTGCAGATCATCGCCATCGCAATCATCACGCGCTGTCTCAGTCCCCCGGACAGCTCATGCGGATAGCTGTCATAGCGCTTCCCCGCCTCCGGGATTCCAACCTTTTCGAACATGTCGATGACGCGCTTTTTCGCTTCTTCCTTGCCGATCGTCCGGTCATGAACAAGAAGAGTCTCCTGAACCTGCCGTCCCACCTTCAGAACCGGATTCAGACTCGTCATCGGCTCCTGAAAGATCATCGAAATATCATTGCCGCAGATTTTCCGGAGCTCTCTCTCCGGAAGCTTTGCCAGATCCTTTCCTTCGAACAGGATGCTTCCGCCGGCTATTTTACCCGGATATTTGAGAAGTCCCATGATGGATCTCGCCGTCATGCTCTTTCCGCAGCCGCTTTCTCCGACAAGTCCGATGATTTTCCCCTTCGGAATCGTGATGTTCACACCGTCAACGGCCTTTGCCACACCCTTTTCCGTGTAAAAATATGACTTCAGTTCTTTGATTTCCAGAACATTTTGCTCTTCGCCCATAATGCACCTTCCTCTCTGATCTGTCGTATTCCTTCCTGCTTCAGCTGTTCTTCATGTACGGATCCAGAACATCGCGAAGTCCGTCTCCGAGGAAGTTGAATGCCAGCACAACCACCATGATGGAGAGGCAGGGCGCCAGGCACAGCCAGGGCTGCGTGAACAGGAACTGCTTCGCCTGGTTAACCATCAGACCCCAGGAAGCTGCCGGCGGCTGAACACCGATTCCCAGGAAGCTCAGCGAGCTCTCGGACAGGATGGAGGACGGAACCTCCAGCGTAAACAGGACAATCAGACTGGGAATACAGTTCGGCAGAATATGACGGATCATGATCTTCCATCTGGACACACCAATGGAGCGCGCCGCCTCCACATATTCACTCTCCTTCAGGGAAAGCGTCTGCGAACGGACCACACGGGCAACGCTCGCCCAGTTGATCATCGACAGTGCAAGGAACAGGTTGATGGTGGAGCTGCCCAGGGTATACATGATTACCATCGCCAGAAGAAGAGACGGAATGGACAGCATGATATCTGCGATCCGCATGATGATGACATCTGTTTTCCCGCCAATGTAGCCGGCAAGAAGTCCCAGAATAATTCCGATCACCAGTGCCAGAACACTGGGCAGAATACCGATAACCAGCGAAACGCGCGAGCCGTAAAGGATCCGGGAAAATACATCCCTTCCAAGCTCATCCGTTCCGAAGGGGTGCAGTGCACTCGGTGCCTGCAGACGGTTGATGACGTCCTGCTCCGCCTCTCCGTAGGGAGCAATGACCGGGGCAAAAACAGATGCAAGAATGATCAGAAGAATGAGAAGCGCCGAGAACGCCGCCAGCTTATTCTGCCTGCACATACGCAGCAGCTTCTCCCGGATTCCGTCCTTTTCTCCTACCTGGCTGATTAGCTCCCGCGATTTTTCTTCCGAAGAAGCTGCCGCGGTTCCATTCTCCAGTGCAGCGATGAGTTCTTTTTTTCTCCGATACGTCATAACGTTCACGCTCCTTTCCGGATTCTGGGATCCAGAACCGAATACAGTACATCGGCCAGGAGGTTTCCTGCAATAACGATCACTGTAGTAAAGATTACGGTTCCCTGCAGGACCGGCATATCCCGGTTGGAAATTGCCGAGGTTGCAAGGCGTCCGATTCCGGGAATTGCAAAGATGCTTTCCGTTATTACAGCGCCGGAGAGCATACTGGAGAGCTGCAATGCCATCATGGTGATGACCGGCAGCATGGAATTCTTCAGTGCATGGAACAGAATCACCTTTCCGCCCATCAGGCCCTTTGCTCTCGCCGTATCAATGTAATCCGCCTGCATGGCTTCCAGAAGGCTGGATCTTGTAATTCGCGCCACACTTCCCGCGCTGTTCCAGCCAAGTGCAATTGCCGGAAGAATCATCGAAACGAGCGTTCCATCGGAGGTCAGAGGGAGCACCTTCCATTTAAATGCAAGGAGATACTGCAAAAGGAGCGAGGTCATGAAAATCGGCATGGATACGCCGAACAATGCCAGCCCCATGAACAGATGGTCCAGAAGATGATTCTGTCTGATCGCAGCTATGACGCCCAGAATCATTCCCATCACCCAGGCAAAAACAGCCGCCATCACCGCCAGCTGCACGGTATAAGGGAAAGCTTCCATAATCATGGAGGTTACGCTTCGATTGTATTTGTAGCTCTGTCCCATATCGCCGCGCAGGAGCCCTGCCAGATAGGTGAAGAACTGTTCCATCATCGGCTTATCCAGATTCATGGACTTGGTCAGGCGGTCAATGGTTTCCTGATTGACATGCTCCCCGAGAAGCGTCGTCACCGCATCGCCCGGCACCACCCGCAGCATGATAAAAATCAGAAGGATGACACCGATCAGAACCGGAATGGTCCCAAGGATTCGTTTTACGATCTGTTTCATGTTTACCTCTTCTCCGGACGTTCTCTGCTGTCTTTGTGCTTACTCTGCCATCGTTACACCGCTGATGTTGAAATCACTGTAGCCAGCCCAGTGGGGTACAAATTTTGCAACACGGTCACTGATAACGAACAGGTGCGTGCGGCCGAACAGCGGAACCCATGCGGCATCGTCCTGCACAATCTTCTTTTCCAGTGCATCGTACTCGGCAAGGCGCTCGGTTTCGTCTGTAATCGCTCTTGCTTCTTCGACGCGCTTCATGGTGTCTTCATCCTTGTAGTTGATGCTGCGGATCTTCGTCTTCTCGTCGTTTCCAAAGAAGGTGTAAATGAAGTTGTCGGGATCGTTAAAGTCTGCGGTCCAGGTTGCCACGAAGGAATTCATCTCGCCGGACTTACGAAGTGCCAGCCAGCTTGCTTCATCATAGGAAACAATGGAGGCGTCGATTCCGATTGCCTGCAGGTTTGCCTGTACCATCTGAAGAACCAGCGTCACACTGGAGGATGCTGAGCTGTCTGCTGCAAGCTCCATCTTGATTTCTCCATCCGTATAGCCGGAATCCTCAAGAAGCTTCTTCGCTGCATCCGGATCATATTTCAGCCAGCCCTGATTCTCCTCCGAGTAGCCGATCAGGCCCTTTGGATAAATGCCATCGCACAGATTTCCATCGCCGCTGTATACCGTATCCAGAATGCTCTGACGGTCAATGGCCATCTGAATGGCTTTCCGGACATTGACGTCTCCGAGATACGGATCATCCTCATTCAGAATCAGGTAGGTCGTAGCAAGACGGTTGGAGGTAACAATCTTATCCGCATACGCGGTCTTGTAGGTAGATTCTACAACCGAGGAATCCAGATCATCGCAGTCCAGGATGTCGATCTCGCCGTTCTGGAACATCATGTTAATTGTCGATGCATCCGGAACGATCTGAATGTCGACCTTCTTTGCGCTGGGAGCTTCCCCCCAGTACTCCGGATTGAGTTCAAGCTCCATACCGCTGTCTCTGGTCCAGTCGGTGATCACATAAGGACCGGAGCCGATGGCTGCCTTGTAGTCATTTCCATAGTCATCGCCTGCAGCTTCCACCGCAGCCTTCGAATAAATACAGCCTGCCGGGGTTGCCAGCTCATACAGGAAGCCTGCAAAAGGATAAGCGAGCGTAATGGTCAGATTCGTATCGTCCTCCACCGAAATGCCTTCCACGGTGTCATCATAGCTGTAGTCTTCCTGCTCGATGTACTCGTCTGCACCCAGAATGCAGGAAGCAAAATCCGTATTCACACTGGTGTCCAGTCCGAGAAGACGAACCAGAGAAAATTCCACATCTCCTGCCGTAAGTGTCGTTCCATCGGAGAACTTCACATCATCACGAAGGGTAAAGTGATAGGTCAGTCCGTCATCGCTTACGGTATATTCCTTGACAAGACTCGGAACCAGTTCTGTTGAGCCGTCATCATTCAGCTTGATTTCAAACAGACGGTCAAACACGTTCATCGGAATCATGTAGTTTGCACTGGTTGTCTGAACATCCAGTGTCTGAATGTCCGCGGTCCATGCCAGATGAAGCGTTCCTGCGTCATCACCTGCAGCCGCCTCTGCGCTCTCCGCAGTATCTGCCGCCGCGCTTTCCGCTCCCATGGATGCTCCGGTCGAATCTGCCGCGGTATCTGCGGTTCCGGATGCCCCGCAGCCCGCCAGCATGGCGGCCGCAAGAGCAAAACTAATTGCTGCGCTCCAGTGTTTTCTCATGATACTTGCTCCTCCTCTTTGAAAGATACGAAAAAGGACGTCGTTTTCCTGCGAAAACGACGTCCTTGCCGAATCAATCCTGATTTCTGAAGTCTCCGGACCAATCCGAAGCTTCCTCCATTCGATTGTATACATGTATTCATCTCTCGGTAACCAATTTTATAGCACTCCTTTTTTTCCGCGTCAATCTGTTTTTCATATCTTTTTTGTATCTTTTTCGCAACGGACGCTTCCTGCAATTCCTCTTCCTTATCCCGTTCGAAAGCTATAAGATAGATCGCAGGAGGCATCTATATTATGAATATTCGCGATTACGGTTATCAGATCGGGTCTGGAAAAACAGGCCCCCATAATAAAATCACCGATGTGCCGGGAGTCCGCGTGGGACACTGCACCGTGGATCAGAATGATGTCCACACCGGCGTCACTGTCATTTTCCCCTGCGCCGGAACCGCTTATGAAGAAAAGCCGGTTGCAGCCGCCTATGTGCTGAACGGATACGGCAAGACCGCAGGAACCCTGCAGGTCGAGGAGCTTGGCTGTCTGGAATCCCCCATTGCTCTTACCAATACCCTGAATGTCGGAAAGGTGACGGATGCCCTCATCGGCTACATTCTTCAGCAGGAAGAGGAGCGCGGCAGAACCGTCCGCAGCGTCAATGTACTGGTCGGAGAAACCAATGACTCTCAGATCAGCAACATCGGAAAGCGGGCAGTGGAAGAGGAGCATGTCCTTGCCGCCATCGCGGATGCGGACCGGAACGATCCTGATTTTGCCCAGGGCGATGTCGGAGCAGGCCGGGGAACCATCTGCTGTGACTTAAAGGGCGGCATTGGCTCTGCTTCACGCATCATTCGTTTTGCCGGACACAATTACACCATCGGCGTTCTGGTCCAGTCCAACTTCGGAAGTCTTGAGAATCTCTCCCTTTGCGGCGAGCCTGTCGGAAAAAGGATCCGGAAAACTCTTCGCGCGGCATCCACTCCCGATGTCGGCTCTATCATGATGATCCTCGGGACCGATCTTCCGCTCTCCTCCCGGCAGCTGAAGCGTGTTCTAAAGCGTGCTGTGGTCGGTCTTGTCCGCACCGGCTCCTACATGGGAACCGGCTCCGGTGATATTGTCCTTGGCTTCTCCAACGGAAATCTTCTCGGTGACTGCTGCGGAAGCGGATTTACGGAATTGAAAATCTTCCCGGAGGAACGGATCAATCGCGTCTTCACTCCGGCCGCCGAGGCGGTTGAAGAGGCCATCCTTAATTCCATGACCAACGCACAGCCCGCGGTGAAATTAAACGGAGAAACCGTACACTCTCTGGCAGAGTTTCTGACAGAAAAGAAAGAGAAAACAAAGAATTCATTTTGAAATCAGAAAGGAAGATGACTATGAAGCTTTTTATCAGCTCAGATATCGAAGGAACCTGCGGCATCAACGACTGGGACGAGACCGAAATCGGAAAGCCCGGCTATGACCGCTTTGCCCTTCAGATGTCCCGCGAGGTGTCCGCTGCCTGCAGCGGTGCACTGGAGACCGGTAAGGTGGAGGACATTCTGGTCAAGGATGCCCACGACTCTGCACGCAACATCATCGGCGATGAACTTCCCGAGGGCGTACACCTCATCCGCGGCTGGGTGACCAATCCCGGCAGCATGATGTCAGGTGTCCGCCAGTGCGATGCGGCGGCAATGACCGGCTACCACTCCGGTGCGTATTCCATCGGCAACAACCTGTCTCACACGATGAATCTGCGCAACCAGTACATTGAAGTCAACGGCAAATATGCCAGCGAGTTCATGCTGAACTCCATGTTCGCCGCTTATTACGGGATCCCCACGATTTTCGTCAGCGGAGACAAGGCCCTCTGCGAAGAGGCGAAGGAGCTGATCCCGGAAATCACCACCGTTCCGGTCTTCGAGGGATGGGGCACCTCTACCATTTCCATTCACCCCAAAACAGCCATCCGCCTGATTCATGACGGCATGAAGGAGGCCATTTCCAAGGATCCCAGGACCTGCCTGATGACTCTTACGGAGCATTTCCATGTGGAAATCGAATTCAAGGACATGGAAAAGGCGCAGCGCGGCTCCTATTATCCCGGAGTCACCCGCGTTGGAAGCAAGCGGATTGCATTTGATTCCGAGGATTACTACGAAGTCACGCGCACCTTATATTTCATTCTGTAAGCACTCCCTGCCCGCTATACCGACAGGTGCCAGCTTCCGCTCGAGATGCCATCCACGCCTGCAAGAAACATAGCAAAGAGGACCATCAGCACCATAACCGCCATTGCCGCCTTATCGTATTGGATCCGATCTCCGGAGAGAACACAGGAGAGAAGGATCTCGATCCCGAGAAGGATGAAAATCGCCGGCCAGAGGTGGAAGACAAATGACAGCGGAATCATTTTCCAGAGGACGGCAAGCAAATAGAGGACGCCTGCGGCGACAAGAACCACGCCGCAGGTGATGCTTCCTACCCGATGAATATAACGTTCATTCTTCTGCATCCTGCTCCTTCTTTCCCCGAATCATGCGTACTCCGATCCAGATCAGAACCACAGACGCAAACACACGCGGAATCACATCATGAATTCCCCAAAGGGAATTCCGGATACCGGGTAAAATCTGTCCCAGGTATTCCGTTCCGGAATCCAGAATAATCCAGCAGCCGCAGACAATCAGCGCCGCAGCCAATACGCGGTTGTATTTCTGTCCGCTTAAGCCAAGCTTCTTCAGACTCTCCTCCGTAATCAGATATTCATCCTCCGCCTCAGCGAACTCCTCATCCGACATGTGTGCCATATTCCTTGCATGGAAAAAGGCATACGCATAAATCACCAGGGCGAAGATCATAAAAGCGCCGCTCCCGAAAATGCTCGAAACAAACGCGGTGATCGCAAACAATGCAAGAAGACTTACACCGTTCTTCATAAATCCCCAGTACATCTCGGCACAGCCGGGAATAAAGGAGAAAACAAAGGTCATAAATGCATTCTTTTTCTTTCTCATGTTGTCCTTTCCTGCCGCAGAAGGGCTGCGGCACCTGGTTTCCATTCAATCTGCCTGACATCCGGTTAAAACGCCTGGCCTCCATTCCCTTAGCTCAGGCCCTCAAGATTTCTGCGGGAGGCTGCGTCCGCGCGGCTGTTAATCGCTGCAGGAAGCAGCTGATCCGTCACCGACCGGACTGCTGCACCAACCTGAAGATTCTTCTCATACATCCAGGTTCCCACACGGTCCTCTCTTCTCTTCGGCGCTTCATTTTGTTCCGTGCGATTCCACAGATCAGAAATTTCAGGCCTTCTGCCATTTTCCGAAATGCCGGAAGTCATTCGGCTCTCAAGCGGCATGACGGTCAGAAGAAGAATTGCCGCCGCCACAACCGTAACAATCTGCCAGGTTTTCATTCTGACGCAGTTCATCTGGTTGATGGTTCTGCGTCTTCGGAGCTCCCCGAAGACCTCCCGTTTCAGAAAGGATGGCGCAGAGATCATCGCACTTTTCTCCGTCTCTTCCATAAGAAGATCCAGCTCTTCCTCGCTCAGATACGGAAGCTTTTCCCGCGAATCATTTT
The DNA here is from genome assembly GCA_000431495.1 of Firmicutes bacterium CAG:791. Lineage (GTDB taxonomy): Bacteria > Bacillota > Clostridia > Lachnospirales > Lachnospiraceae > CAG-791. Next base: position 32,168 of record HF986543.1, read on the forward strand.
CACTCATTGTCATATCGCATTCCTCCTTTCCTCCCGATAAATCGTCCGAAGCATCTCCCTTACCCGGTAAATCTGTGTGTGCACGGTCTTCGGATTCATCTGCAGCCTTCTCGCAATTTCTCCCGGAGACTCCTCCTGATAAAAGTACAGGCAGGCGATCCGGTTGTACGGAGGCTTCAGGCCTTCGCACCTCTCCCGAAGCTTTTCCCGCGCACTCCGCTCCAAAACCTCGCTCTCCGGCGTTTCACGCCCTGCCGGCTGCCGGTCCAGTACCTCCGATTCCTGCAGCTGCGTTTTGTATTCCGCAGATCTCAGATAATCAATGCAGCGGTTCGCTGCGATCCGACACAGCCATCTCTTCTCCGCTCCCGGCGGAGCATCCGCATGGTGCCGGAACGCCGACAGGAACGTATCCTGTGCCAGGTCCTGCGCTGCAAAATAATCCCCTGTCATCTTGTAGCAGACAGAAAACACCAGATTCTGATATTCATCCATCCACTGTGACAGCTTTTCTTCTGCATTCGTTCCGACTCACCTCCTCTCCGTTGTCGCTCTTTCGATGCATCTGTAAATCATAACGAAAGAGTACCGCGAATTTCTTCAAAATTTTTAAAATCGGATCAGAAAAATAAATATACCAAAAATCCCTCTTCTCTCCGTTTCCGAGAGAAGAGGGATTCCCTTTATTATTCCTATCTGTACAACTCCGCCTGATTCGTTCGGTTCAGGCGATTCAGACCATCCGGCTCCAGGCATCCTCCGTTGCAAACGGTCCGGGCATTGCCGCAGCCTCACGATGATCACCGAAGTAATCCTGATTGAAAATGATCTCCGAGCCATCCGGATTCTCAAAGCG
>HF986543.1:33099-39918 GCA_000431495.1 Firmicutes bacterium CAG:791
CGTCTGAGATCCCGGCAGCATAGGCTGCAAGATTTGTCTTAAGCTTAAGTCCGTCTGCCGTCTCCTCCAGAGAAAGCTCCGGAACAAAGCTGTCGTCCACAACTGCGTTCTGCTCCTTCTTCCAGGGCTTTGCACCTCCCAGATATACATTGCCCTTCGCCCACACCGGGAGATGGGAATAATATCTGTTAGGATACGGATTGTCCGATCCCATGCCGCAATAGCCTTCAAACTGCTTCTTCCACTCATCCTCCGTGGGATACTCGTCATAGACAAAGGTACCCACATTGAAATTCATGGTATCCCACATTCTCGCATTCGGATCCTCTGCGTTTTCTACCGCAGTCTGCACCTCATGGAAAAAGGGAAGAACCGGTCTCTGAACAAAAATATTGTTACAGAAGCGTACATCCCCATGCAGGAAGGACATAAATCCGATCACGCGCGTTCCATGGATGGCGTGGTACGACGTGTAGCGCTGCGACTTGATGTCCGGTGCTCCGTTGTCCGTTCCGGTTCCGATGCAGGTAAGAGATCCTGCGAACAGGTTGTGAACAAACGCGCCGCCCTGCGAAGCAAACTTGATGGAGCGCTCCGACAGGAAAATATTGTTGTCCACCAGCGTCGGTCCGTGGGACACCTCTACAAAAAGATCCTCTCCCAGGGAGCCAAGGAATTCGCCAACGTTGTCGGAATTCAGTCTCGTCTTGTCAAAGCCAAGGCTGTTGTCATACATCAGGTTCTGCGTCACGCGGGTTCCCTGCGCCTGCCAGTCAAGCCAGATGCCTCTCGTGCAGTGGTGAATCCGGTTTCTGCGGAAAATAACATCAATGGCCGCGTGCATCTTGATTCCGCCGATTTCCGCACCGGCAAGGTTCTGCTTGTTGTTGATGTTGTAAATGTGGTTGTCCTCAATGATCGAGAACACACCTCCCAGATGACCGACAATACCGGTCTGTCCACAGTCATGAATCGAGCAGCGGCGAATGATGTGACTGCCAATGTGCTCCTTGTCCCAGTTCTCATAGCTTGCCTGCAGAATGCAGTCACGCTCCGTCTGGGTACCATCTTTATATTTCCACTTAAGCCAGCGGTTGTCATTGCCGTGCTGCAGATATTTTCCAAGTGAAATGCCAGAGCACTTCGATTCATAAACCTCACAATCCTCGATGATCCAGCCCTTCGACCAGTGCGGTCCGATCATGCCGTCCTGATATGCTGTCGGCGGAGCCCACTGCGTTGCCGCCTCCCGAACCGTAAAGCCAGACAGCGTAATGAAGCCAACGCCTTCTTCTGCGGGAAGGAAGCAGTCCTTCCGAACAGAGAATTCCACTTCCTCCAGGTTCGGATTCTTTCCCTGGAAGTTCGCATAGAAAACGGTCTCATTCGTCTCCTCGTCCTGCTCCGCGTACCAGACATAAACGGAAAACTCCTGATCCCAGGAAAGAAGCGACGGCTCCGGTGCAGTAACCTTGCTGCGCTCCGTCACCTCATACATTGATTTGTGATTCAGATACACATCACCGGTGTGCGCCGTGATGGTCGCAATGAACCAGTCTCCGGAAACCTCCGTGATATACGGATTGTAATCTCCGAACAGCGTATTCTTCACGCGAACGGTCCAAACATTCTCCTCGCCCTCCACCGGCTCCCATCCGGCCAGCGGCTCCGCTCCGGTAATAATCGCCTGCAGCGGCTCTATCGAGCGATAAACAATTCGCTCCGTCTCCGTCCCGGCATGCTTCGGATTTACATATTCCCGATAAATGCCAGGTGCAATCAGGACCTCGTCGCCCGGCATGGCAATGTCTGCCGCCGCCTGAATGGTCTTAAACGGATGCTCCTTGCTGCCCGCCCCCGGCCTTCTTGCATTGATGTCAACGTAATACTGCATACAGATGTCCTCTCATACTTCTATGGATCAGCCCTTGACTGCTCCGATTGCGATGCCTTTTACAAAATATTTCTGTGTAAACGGATAAATGATCATAACCGGAAGAATTCCCATGACCGTCAGTGCCATTCGCACAGAGGTTGAAGGAAGATTTGCGGCACTGACATTGCCTCCGGACTGAGCCTGCTGACGGAGTGAATCCAGATTCTTCTGGATATTCATCAAAAGTACCTGAATGCTGTACATCCGATCATCATTAATGTAGTACAAACCGTTCATCCAGTCATTCCAATAGCCAAGTCCGACCAAAAGGCCGATGGTAGCCAGAATCGGAAGTGCCATAGGCAGTACGATTCCAAACAGGATGCGGAACTCACCTGCACCGTCCACCTTGGCTGCCTCAATGATTGCATCCGGAATGTTCGCAGTAAAATACGTACGCATCATGATGACGTTAAAGGCATTCATCAGCAAGTTCGGAATCAGCAAAGCAAAAATTGTGTTCCGAATGTGAAAGGTTTGTGTCCACATCAGATAGGACGGAACCAGGCCGCCCGAAAACAGCATCGTGAAGAACAGGTAAAAAGCGAAAAAATTTCTTCCAGGAAGCTGCTTTCTGGAAAGCGGATATGCATATAAAACAGTGATTAAAAGATTCAGTACGGTTCCTATCGTCGTAACAATGATGGAAAGAATATACCCGCGAATCACCGAGCTGGTTCTTGTAAACAGATAGCGATATGCGTAAAGACTAAATTTCTTTGGGAAGAAACTGTAACCATCTGTAATCAATGTCTGCTCATCTGTAACAGACGACATGAACAGCAGAACAAAAGGCAGTACCGCGAGCACACACAGAAGAATCATAACGATGTTCGCAAAGATTTGATATCCCTTATCTTTTTTTACCATAATATGTTTCTCCCCTTTCTCAGAACAGTGCACTGTCCTTATCTACCTTCCGGACAATTCCATTGGCTGCCATAACCAGAATAAATCCGACAACAGATTGGTACACACCGGCCGCAGATGACATTCCGATATTGTTCGTCTGCATCAATCCTCGGTAAACATAGGTGTCAATGGTCTGCGTCACCTTAATAAGCGGACCGGAATTCTGTGTGACCTGATAGAACAGGCCAAAATCCGAACGGAAAATTCCGGACAGTGACATAAGGACCAAAATAATAATGGTTGATTTCAGGCTCGGGAGAGTAACATGCGTTATTTTCTGCCAGCGGCTGGCACCATCAATTTCCGCTGCTTCATACAGCGCATAATCAATGCCACAGATGGTCGCATAATACAAAATCATGCTGTAGCCAAGCGATTTCCACAAATTAATAAACACCAGAATGAACGGCCAATATTTCGGTGTATTGTACCAATCGACTGCAGGTAACCCGAGGCCCTTCAGAATGGAATTATTGAAAAAGCCATTGCTACTGCTCAAAAAGGCAAAGGCCAGATAACTGACAATGATCATGGAAATCAGGTACGGAATCAGAATAATGGTCTGATAAACCTGCTTTTTCTTTTTTCCGGTAATCTCATTCAACATAATTGCAATGGCAATCGCGAGAACGTTTCCTAATATAATAAATACCAGATTGTACAGAAGAGTATTTCTGGTCATAATCCAGGCATCATTGGTCTGAAAGAGAAATTTAAAGTTATCTAATCCGCAGAAAGGACTTCCATATATACCATCGCGAGCGTTATACCTGCGGAAAGCAATCTGTATTCCGAACATCGGAATATAACAATTGATAAACAGATAAACAAATCCTGGTACAAACATCAGATACAGCGGCCAGTAGTGCTTGACTGTCTTTACAAGTTTCTTCATCCTGTTCTCCTAATCCGGCTTGCTTTCCTTCCGGAACTATGGAAGGAAAAGGAGGCGGGAATGTCCCGTCTCCTCCACCATTCTCATGATCGCAATCATTACTTCATTATTTGTTTGCCAAGAATTCATCCAAAGCAGTCTGCTTTGCAGCAATAATGTCATTAATTCCGGCTGCCTCAAGCTCTTTAACGAACTTCGGAATCGCCTCATCCGGATCCATGGTTCCCCATCTCAATGCAACATCATAGGAGGAAACTACGTTGCTGCATGCCGTAACTTCATTCATGACAGAAGTGCTGTCCCAAGAGAATCCCATTGCCGGACTTGCGTGGCCACTGACATTAAACTCTTTCAACTTGTCCCAAAGATCTGCATCACCACCTTCCCAGATAGGCGTGATCTGCTCATTCGGCCATGCCCAGTCTGCAGAAGAATAACCGCTGGCATTCGGATCCACGCCTTCGGGAGTCGTGATGAACTTCTTGGTATCATCCGTATATACCCAGTGCTTGCCTTCAATACCGTTGATAAACAGGTTTGATACCTCCGGGTCCGTGTACATCAAGTTCCATAATTCCATTGCCTTTTCAGGATGTTTAGAGCTATACGGAATAATAAATGAGTTTCCATTCGGAATTGTGGTGTACTTGATCGGCTGAATGACCTTCATAAATACAACTTCCTTGCCATTTGCCTTGTAATTCTCAAGCTCTTTGCCCGGCTTCCAGTTCTCATACATTGCAAAGCCATTCCCGGAAAGCAGATTGTTCTCTGTCGTAGTAGTCGCATCCGGCATAATCAAGCCTTCTTTATTCCACTGATACATCATCTCGCAAAATTGCTTGTAGGTATCAGACGCGTACCAGTTCACAAGCGTTGTGCTGTCATCAAAAACGTTTTCAAGGACTCCGTAGTAATCGCCAAGAGGATCCATTGCCCAGTTATCCTGCATGCCACCGCCTGCCCATGTAGGTACCAGCGGATACATATCCGGATATGCCTCATGAACCTTCGTCAGGATATCATGCATCTCTTCATACGTTCCATATTCCGGAACCGTAATCCCCAATGCGTCTACGATGTCTTTTCTCATAGAAAATCCTGCAGACCGAGAAGTATCCTTCTGATCCGGCAGTGCATACAAAACTCCGCTGTAACGGCAGGCATCCAGGTCGACCGGATCAATAACTTCCAGTGCCCCCTGTCCATACTGCTCAACCAAGTCATCCAAAGGAGTCGCATAGTTGTTCTTTACAACCGTAGTCAACTGCCCGGAAATATTGTTATAGTTCAGAAGATCAATTTCCTCACCGGTTGTAAGCGCCAGATTCAACTGATCAGCATCTTTGCCACGAACCAGTTCAACTTCAGCTCCTATTTTTTCTCTTGTAATCTTACTGATTGCTTCTGCTACTTCGTTACAATCTTCCGTGTCCGCAGTGCCAACTCCCCAGACAACAAGCTTCGTGATCTCTCCGCTGTCTGCTGCAGTATCCACGGTCCCCTTATCAGCAGATGCACCTGCGCTGTCTCCGGATTCTGAGCTCCCACAGCCAGCCAGAATCCCTGCCAGCATTGCTGTGGCAAGAATCAGTGATAAACTCTTCTTTTTCATGCAATTCTCCCTCCGTTATGCTTGCCATTTCGGCATATTGACCATATACCAGATGATACCCTCTCGCTCATTTGTCCGATATGTATATCTTGCTATATATTCTACATTTATTGCTTGCAGCTATTTTTATTAAATACATCATTTGCACAATGATCTTCATTTTTCAGCAACGCTGTTGTATATATTTTACATGCGCAGCTCTATATATTCCTTCCTTATGTAAGGAGGTTTACATATTTTTCTTTTGCTTTATAATAGTTAAAATTGTATTTTTGTTTTTTTCACAGCAATAATCGGGTATTATCTGTCATGATTGAACATTTAAGCAAAACACACGAACTGGTTCATTTCCGAAACAACACGCACATTCTCATCCGCAATAACATTCAATCCGAAGCGTATCCGCCTCACTGGCACAATGAAGTAGAAATCGTTCTGGTGCGTTCCGGGAACCTGCAGATACGCTGCGGAGGAATTGATTATTCCATGCAGGCAGGCGACATCCTGATAATCAGTCCCGCTTCCATTCATGAAATACACAGAGAAGCCAAGGGATCCCGCATCTATTTGCAGGCAGATTTATCCGGTTTCGCGTTTCTTCAGGAGCTGCGTACGGCTTTTTCCGTATTAGCCCCCGCTGCTTTGATCACCCCACAGACATTTCCGGACAGTTACCCGATGTTTCTGGACTCTTATCGCCGCATTCATAATCTGTATTTCGGGGATGATGTTTATGATATGGATTTTGAGGCCATGGAGTCGAAACAGCTCATTGCCATTGATCATAATGTCACAGCAGCTTCTCTTCCATTTTTGCGGGAAACGCAGATATACTCTCATCTGCTGAACTTCATTGCTTCCGCTGCGATAAATGTGCGGGAGTCTTCTCAGAAGGATATGGCAAAGAACAGCTCCGCCTCCGGAAGTCTGGCTCGTAATAACCAGGCCATTCAGGATGCCTGCAATATTGTCCTCACAGAATTCTCAGAGCCTTTGAGCCTTGGCTCTGTTGCTGAAAGAGTCGGCTTCAGCAAATTTCACTTTGAAAGAGTGTTCAAGGAGAATATGTGCATGACCTTCTACCAATATGTCACCAATGTCCGCATCTCTCACTCGAAAACTCTCCTGGCAGATCCTTCTCTGTCCATTACCGACATTGCGGTCTCATGCGGCTTCTCCAGCAGCTCTTCCTTTTCCCGGACCTTCCGTCAGGAAACCGGGAACACGCCCTCCGATTTTCGAAATATGCGGCAATCCCTCATGTAGGCTTGCCGTGCCACAGCAGGAAAAGACAAAACCACAAGAAGGTCCTGACCCCAGGCATTTTCAGGGGACAGAACCTTCTTTTTTATTCGCAGAGATGAAATAAGCGAGGAAGAATCATCCCTGCAAGAGAATTTTTATCTGCAAGGATGAAATAAGCTGGGAAGAATCATCCCTGTTATGAAGTGACCATTGTCA
>HF986544.1:0-3237 GCA_000431495.1 Firmicutes bacterium CAG:791
CTCTCGAATTATCAGTTCACAGGACTGATTGAAACAGCGCTGTGCGCCGCCTTTTCAGCGGCGAACAAGTCGCACGTTTATAACGCTCCGGAGATCGATGAATGGCGTGCGCTGATCTCGGAGCGGAGACAGGATCTTCTGGAGCAGAAGGTACACAGGTATTTTGACAGTGTGAAGCTGGCGAAGACGATTGATTCCGGTTTTCTCAATGCCGTCCTTGCGGACTGGAGTATGATGACCGTCAACCTGTTGAAGGAATGCAATCTCACAACCTATCAGGCGCTGGATCGCATCCGCAGCAAGGAGCTGGAGGAGCAGGCAAAGGTCAGTGTTTCCGGTCTCGAAAAGCTGATTCTGACGGAAGCAGGGCTGCTTGAAGATCAGATCAGCTATGCGGCAAAGGAGGATCGGATCATTGCAGACATCAAGGCTTATGTGAAGCTCCATCTGGAGGATGTCACAAGAAGCCGGATTGCCGGTGAGTTTTATCTGTCACCCGGCTATGTGTCGAAGATCTTCCGCAAAGAGACCGGGCTCTCGATGAGTGAATACATTCAGAAAACCCGGATGCAGGAGGCCAGAAAACTGCTTGCTCACAGCGATCTGAGCATCAGTGAGATTGCAGAGCAGGTGGGCTATCCGAGCTTTGCACATTTTTCAAAGCAATTCAAAAAAATGAACGGAATGACACCGAACGAATATCGGAAAACAGAAAAAGGGGAAAAGTAATTCCAAAACAGGTGATTATAAAGGAGGAGAAGTTATGGAGTACAGAAAACTTGGGAAAAGTGAAGTTATGGTTTCGCCGATTGTGATGGGATGCTGGTCGGTCGGAGGAGACTACTTCGGAAGCGTTGAGGACGAGAACAGCATCCGCTGCATCCGGACCTATCTGGAGCACGGCGTGAATACGTTTGATACGGCTGAGATCTATGGAGATGGAAGAGCAGAGAAGGTATTGGGGGAAGCTCTGAAGGGAACAGACCGGGGATCTGTTGTCATCATCTCCAAGGTATGGCCGGCTCATTACGGCGGAAAGAATATGGAGGAAGCGTGCGATGAGAGCCTGAAACGGCTCGGAATGGACTATCTGGACGTTTATTTCCTCCACTATCCGCCGACAGACGGAATCTCCATGGAAGAGGCGATGGAGAACATGAACCGTCTGAAGGAAAAGGGCAAAATCAGAAGCATCGGGGTATCCAACTTCACACAGGAGATGCTGGAGGAGGCCGGAAGATATGGAACGGTCGATGTCATTCAGCCCTGCTACAACCTGCTGTGGCGCTACATCGATAAAGACATCCTTCCCTACTGCAGGAAGGAAGAAATCGGAGTGATTCCCTACAGCACGCTTGCACAGGGACTTCTCACCGGTAAATTCACAAAGGATACCAAGATTACCGGAGGACGAACCAAGGCAGCCCTGTTCCAGCCGGGAGTCTATGAGAAATGCCTGGAGGTTACAGACGTACTTGTGGAGATTGGCAGCAAATACGACAGGACCGCTGCACAGATCTGCATCAACTGGCTGGTAAACCGTCCGGATCTCACCGCACCCATTGTGGGCGGAGCCGACGCTGCTCATGCACTGCAGAATCTGAAGGCACTGGACTTTACGATGGATGCAGCGGATCATCAGAGAATTGATGAAGTCAGCCGGAAATTCTGCTCGGAGATGCCTGAATACCAGCTGTTTTTTGACACAAAGATAAAGGGGGAGTAAGAAGATGTCACTTGTAAAGGTAAATGAACTGCTGCAGCATGCGACCGAGCATCATTACGGCGTGGCGGCGATCAATACGATTAACTATGAGACCATCAGCTGCGCGATTGCAGCGGCCGAAGCAGAGAGAGTGCCGGTCATTATCCAGTTTTATCCCGGCTTTGATCAGTACATTCCGCTCAGCCATATCGCCTATATGGCGAAGGACCTGGCAAGAAAGGCCAGCGTTCCGGTTGCCGTGCATCTGGATCATTCGGCTTCCTATGAAATTGCGGTAGGCGGAATCCGGGACGGCTTCCCGTCCGTCATGGTGGATGGATCCGCACGTCCCTTTGAAGAGAACCTGGCGATGACAAAGGCTGTGGTAGAGACAGCAGCGGTCTTTGGCGTTGATGTGGAGGCTGAGCTTGGACATGTCGGAAATGCGCAGATCCTGGATGATCTGACAAACGCAGATCATCTGACAGATCCGGACAAGGCAGTTGAATTTGTGGAGAAAACAGGCTGCGGATCTCTTGCGATCGCAGTAGGAAACGCACACGGCAATTACATTTAGACACCGAATCTGAATTTCGACCGGATCCGTGAGCTTCGGAAGGCGGTTTCCATTCCGCTCGTTCTGCACGGCTGCTCCGGAATTCCGGATGAGCAGATGCAGGAGGCCGTAAATCTCGGACTCAGCAAATTCAACATCGCGACGGAATATTTCGCAGCAATGTACCGCTCTCTGGATCAGGGAATCGAGACCAGCGGGCACGACGGCAACGGAGTGCAGCTTCTCTTTACCGCCAGACAGGGCATGATTGATTTTGTTGCATCGAAGATGCGTCTTCTGAATCCGAATAAATACTCTTTGTAACAGAAGGCCTTGAGGGAATATAGAAAGTAGAGGGGACCTCATGAAGGAACAGTTTGATGTGTTCGGTCTGGATACCCCCTGTATCGATCTGAATCTGAATGTACAGGGATTACCTGAACTGAACCATGGGGAAATGGTGAATGACCTGTCCTGGCAGGGCGGCGGAAAGGTGTCCAGCGGACTCGCCGCCTGCGCAAGACTGGGAGCAAAATGTGCAATAGGCGGGATGGTCGGAGACGATGTTTACGGGAGCTTTTGCTACGACGACTTCATCCGGCATGGAATCAATACAGACAACCTGATGATTCGCAAGGGGGCGACCACACATTTCAGTGTTGTGATCAGTGACCGCAAATCGCAGACGAGAACCATGCTCTTCAAAATGGGAAATGCCGAGAGGCTGACGGAGCAGGAGATCGACTGGGAAAAAATACGAAGCAGCAAATATCTGTTTATCGCAGATGCTTCCGAGCTGACGGAAAAGACAGTGGATTTTGCAAAAGCCAATGGCACCAAGGTCTTTATTGATGCGGATATGTATTCCGAAGAGCTGGAGAAGCTGATTCCGAAGATCGACGTCTTTGTCGGATCCGAGTTTGTGTTTGACGGGATTTTCCCGGGGCATAAGGAAAAAGGCGTGGAGCAGCTGGAA
>HF986544.1:3283-6187 GCA_000431495.1 Firmicutes bacterium CAG:791
ATCTGCCGGCGGGGACCGCAAATTGCGGTATTCACATTCGGCGAAAAAGGGTGCGTCGGCTATAGCGAGGATGGCTTCTTCGTTCTTCCGGCCTTCCAGGTGGATGCGGTCGATACCGTAGGAGCCGGTGATGTTTTTCACGGAGCGTTTCTTGCGCAGCTCCTGAAGGGGAAGAGTGCAAAGGAATGTGCACGGGCGGCGAGTGCTACCTCTGCCATCAAGTGCACGAGGATCGGCGGAAGAGCCGGAATTCCGGACGAAAAGACACTGGAAGCTTTTCTGGAGACCGGCAAGATTGATTACACAGAGATTGACGAGAGAGTTGCTTATTATAGAAGGGGGTTAGAGCATGTATAAGGCAAAAGTGACATTGGGAGTTCTTCCGACCAGACGGGGAATGCTGGATCTGGAGACTGCAACCAGAGAAAAAGAGAAATTCATGGCGGTCATCCGGGAAATCAAGCCGGAGGTGGTGACACTGGTTGATGTCGATGATATCTGCACAAACGGAATCATCGAGAACGAGGCATATTCTCCTGCCGTTGTGGAGAAGTTCCGGAAGGCAAATGTGGACGCAATCTTCGTGCCGTTCTGCGATTTCGGTGATGAAGGTTCTGTTGCGGATGTGGTATCGAAATTCCAGGTTCCGGTCCTTGTCTGGGGCGCACGGGATGAGAGACCCAACACTCTGGAGGCGAGAGGAAGAGATACGCAGTGCGGCATGTTTGCAGCAACGAAGGTGCTGCGCCGCTATGGAGTGACCTACAGCTACATCTTCAACGTGGCAGCGGATACGGAAGAGTTCCGTCAGGGCTTTGAGAATTTTATCCGCGTTGCCTGCATCGTGAAGGATGTCCGGGGACTTCGCATCGGTAAAATCGGAGAGCACCCGTCTCCCTTCCGCAGCGTCATGACGAATGAAACCAAGCTGATGAAGGACTTTGGAGCTCAGACGGTTGCCATTGCACCGCTTGTTGTGCAGATGACGGTGGAGAAAATCCTGGCGGAAAAGAGCGATGAGTTTGAAAGAACCCTGAAGGATCTCAAAGAGCGTATGGACTGCTCGGCTATGACGGACGAAGACGTAGAGCGTCTTGTTGCTTTCAAAATGGCACTTCTTGAGGTTCTGGCACAGAACAACTGCAATGTAGCGGCAATCGAGTGCTGGCCGACCTGTGCAATGATGAAGCTTCCGGCCTGCGCCGTGATCGGTGAGCTTACGGATATGGGCATCCCGGTTTCCTGCGAGACCGATATCAACGGAGCCATCACCATGGCGATCCTTCGTGCCTGCACGCTGGGAGAGCAGGCGGAATTCCTTGCAGACCTTACCATCCGTCATCCGGAGAACGACAATGCAGAGCTCTTATGGCACTGCGGACCGTTCCCGTATTCGCTGAAGGCGGCAGAAAGCAAGGCGAGAATCGTCGGAGGTCAGGAGCAGTTTGAGCTGAAGCAGGGCGACCTGACGGTATGCCGCTTCGATGAAATCGACGGAGAGTATTACCTCTTTGCCGGCGAAGCAAGAACCACGACCGGACCGGAAACCATGGGAACCTATGTCTGGATGGAGACGGACAACTGGAAGAAGTGGGAAGAGAAGCTGATGTTCGGCCCGTACATCCATCACCTGGGAGGCATTTACGGAAAAATGTTCCCGGTACTGAAGGAAGCGGCAAGATATCTTGGAGTGAAGCTGGATTCCGTGGAAGAATGCGGACCCTCCTGCTTATAATGGAAAACTCTGTAAAGGAGAGCAGTGATGAAAACAATCAAGGTTCAGGAACTTTCGAATGAGAAATTTGCCCGCTACGGCGAGTATCAGAATTTACTGGATGACAAGGAGCTTGCGAAAAAGTCCATTTTCCCGAGCGGCTTTTTTGCAGATGTGATGAAGCTGGATCTCGGAAGCACCACGCTTCCCACCGTATCTGTCTGTCAGGCAATGAAGCCGGAGAAGATGGAAGTGAAGATGCTCGAAGCGCATCAGTTTACCTGCGAAGGCCTGCTGCCTCTGGATGACGACGTTGCAATCTTTGTCGGAGCACCTGCTCCGGGACAGAAGTTCAATGTGGACCAGCTGGAAGCGTTTCTGGTGCCGAAGGGAACCTTTGTGAGACTGAATCCTTACATCATTCACGGAGCACAGTTTGCGATTCATGAGGAGGAAGCTCATGTTCTCTGCCTTCTTCCGGGAAGAACCTTCCGGAATGATATGGAGGCGGTGATGCTCACCGAAGAGGAACGCGCGGTTCTGGTGATGGAATAACAATGAAGAAAGAGTCGGCCAATATTCCGAAATGGGAATACTGGCCGACTTTTTTTCAGGCATTTTCTTACTGCTTACGGAACTGAATGGTGCCGTTTGCAGCGTCCATACTGTCTACAATTGCAAGGGATTCCAGCTGATAGCCAAGATTGCGGATGATGCGTCCGCCCTGCTGGAATCCTTTTTCTACGGCAATGCCGATGCCTTCTACCGTGCCGCCCGCCTGTGCGACAATGGACAAAAGCCCCTGCAAAGCGCAGCCGTTTGCAAGAAAATCATCGATGATCAGAACGTGATCGCCCTCATTCAGGAATTTCTTCGATACGATGACCTGGTTCTTACGCTTATGGGTGAAGGATTCCACCTCAGCCACATAGACGTCGCTGTCGATGTTGATGCTCTGGGATTTCTTCGCAAAAACAACCGGAACATGGAAATAAGTTGCTGCAATGCAGGCAATGCCGATGCCAGACGCCTCAATGGTGAGAATCTTGTTGATCGGCTTTCCTTCGAAACGGCGCTTGAACTCTGCTCCCATCTGGTTAAACAGATCAATGTCCATCTGATGGTTCAGAAAGCTGTCGACCTTCAGAATATTTCCTTCTTTTACAATCCCGTCTTTTGCAATACGCTCT
>HF986544.1:6218-11406 GCA_000431495.1 Firmicutes bacterium CAG:791
GCTCTTCCAGGAAATTCATGATCACCCATCCCTCGAATTTATTTGCTGCAATGCTACTTTCTGCTGCAACACACACTTATTTGCGGAAATATCATTTTCTGCCGTAACACGCACTTTCGCGTGTGAAAAGAACAGATATAATGAATTTATATCGTAACGTATCTGGTCCGGTGTGTCCATAAAAAACAGGGGGAAGCGAATGACAAATCAGGAAATGCTGGAAATTGCCATGCGGCAGTCGGCGGAGGATATGGGTGGCTGCCGGGAAGATTTCATGGCTGAGGAAAATGTTGTTTTTCCTCTGAAGCTGGGGAAGGCGGCACGTAAATATCTGAAGGGGCCGATTACCTGCAATTTTGTCTCCTATGGAAACAATATCGTGGCAGCCTCCATACTGGAGACCATGGAGATCGTTTCTGCGTACGCCGAGAAGTTCGAGTTTTATCATTGCTTTGAAACACCGAATATGCACTGGTTGAATGAACGCTTGCTGGAGAAGGGCCACAAAATCTGCTTTATGGCGGAATATTATCTGCCGGACATCAGCAGGATTCCGGATCTTTCCTGCGGATATCAGACACGTGTCCTGGAGCAGAAGGACTTCCGGAACTTATATTTACCGGAGTGGAGCAATGCGCTGTGCAAGGAACGCATGCAGCTGGACGTGCTTGGCATCGGGGCATACGATGGAGACACCCTGATTGGACTGGCCGGGTGCTCTGCGGACTGCAGGGATATGTGGCAGATTGGTGTGGATGTTCTGCCGGAATACCGGAGGCAGGGAATTGCATCGGTCCTGACCAGTACGCTGATGAGAGAAATCCTTAACAGAAACAAGGTGCCCTTTTACTGTACCGCATGGTCGAATGTAAGGTCGGTCAGAAATGCCATAAAATGCGGCTTTGTTCCGGCCTGGGTGGAAATGACGGCTAAACCTGCCGCTGTCGTAGATGAGATGAATGGTCGGACTGCAGTACGGGAAGGATCCGTATGACAGAGAGCGATATGAAGAGCTGAGACAGATTGCGGCAGAAATGCTGTCTCTGAAAACAGACATCCCGACCAGTAAAATCTTCGGTTTGTTTTGCAATGAATCCGGATATGGCGACGCTGTTTGATTAAGAAAGAGGAAAACCGCCTTCGCGGATTTTGCCTCAGGGAGGTATAAAGATGGAATTGCACACAATATCAGGTCTGGCGATAGCGGGAGTTATCTGCTCCATTGTTCTCTCGATGGGGGTACCGATTGCTTTGTTCATTGCAGGAAGGGTGAAGCTTAAGGCAAGGATTTCCTCGTTCTTTATCGGAGCAGGAACCTATCTGCTGTTTGCCATGCTGTTGGAGCAGCTGCTGCATGTTCTTGTCATTCAGTTCTGCGGACTGAACGCACAGAGCAGGCCATGGCTTTACTATGTGTACGCGGCTTTGGCTGCAGCGGTTTTTGAAGAGACAGGAAGACTGATTGCCATGAAGTTCTGGATGAAGAAATGGCTGGATTTTCCAAATGCACTGATGTATGGAATCGGGCATGGCGGTGTGGAGGCCATTCTGATCGGAGGACTCTCCGGAATCAGCAATCTTGTGTCCATGCTGATGATCAACAGCGGAGCCATGCAGAATACGCTGGCGGCACTTCCTGCTGAGTCCGCAAATCAGACCGTGTCACAGCTGTCGGCCCTATGGACAACACCGGCACCACTCTTTTTTGTAAGCGGAATCGAAAGAATCAGTGCCATCATTCTGCATATCGGGTTGTCACTGTTGATCTACCGGGCGGTAAAGTCTGGCAAATGCCGGGCAGCAGAGTCTGGCAAATGCAGGACAGCAGAGTCTGGCAAATGCCGGGCAGCAGCTTTTACCGCGGTTCTTGCATATGGGATTCATTTTATCGTGGACTTCTTTGCCGTGGCAGGTTCGGCGCTTCTTCCCATCTATGTGATCGAAATTGGTGTCTTTGTGATGGCGGTGGGAACTCTTGTTATGGCGCTGAAGATGGGAAGGATGGAAGAACTGTAAATTTCCGGTTGCTGTATGACCCGGCAGAGATGCTCTTCAGCGGTTGGATGAATTCGGTCGGTCGAAATAATCCCTGCGGCACAGAAAAGCCAGATAGAGATGAATCTGACTGGGGCAAAGTAATCCCTGTGGAACAAAAGAGGAAGTTAGAGATGAATCCGGGTGGCCGAAATAATCCCTGCGGAAGAAAATAGCAAGCTGGGGATGAATCCAGTCGGTCGAAATAATTCCTGTGGCACAGAAGAGCCAGATAGAGATGAATCCGGGTGGCCGAAATAATCCCTGTGGAACAGAAAAGCAAGATAGAGATGAATCTGACTGGGGCAAAGTAATCCCTGTGGAACAGAAGAGCAAGATAGAGATGAATCCGGTCGGCCGAAATAATCCTTGGGGAACAAAAGAGCAAGCTGGAGATGAATCCGGTCGGTCGAAATAATCCCTGTGGAACAAAAGATCAAGCTAGAGATGCATTCAGCCGGACGAAATAATCCCTGCGGCACAAAAGAGCCAGATAGAGATGCATCTGACCGGGGTAAAGTAATCCCTGTGGAACAAAAGAGCCAGATAGAGATGCATCCAGCCGGGCGAAATAATCCCTGCGGCACAAAAGAGTCAGATAGAGATGCAGTAATCCCTGTGGAGCAAAAGAGTCCGATAGAGATGCATCCGGGCGGCCGAAATATCCCTATGGAACTGAGAGATTGATTTTCTTATCTAAGATTGTACCGATGGAGATCAAATCATCCAACGTCAATACACATAAATCCATATCTGCTTTTTGCAAAAAGTATTCTAAGAAGGTGTTCAGGCCGTACCTTTTTCTGCAGAAAGATGTCGGGCATGTTGAAGTAGATTTCATGTAAGATGCAGATTGATAAATGCTCCATTGAGGATAATAATGCAGGCAAATCAGAAAATCAGTAAGGACAAGGGCGTCCGGCAGAGAAATCTGTCGGGCGCCTTTTTTGATATGCCGGATTCTCAGGAGGTGTGTATGGGAGGGAAATTTGATGATTTGTCACTGAAAGAGAAGATCGCGCATTTCGATGATGTGGCGGCAAGGGCATTGCCTCTGTGGGGATATCCCGAGGGTACGGATAAGAAGCTTTTGAATTTTACGGAGAATGCAACCTATCTGGTGAAGGCCGCCGGAAAGGAAACGATGATCATGCGGGTGCATCGTCTGGATTACGCCACGATGAATTCCATCCGCACCGAGCTTTGCTGGCTGACGGATTTGAAAAGGGACACGGATATTTCCCTGGAATCGCCCATTCCGATGGAAAACGGCGAGCTGGTGGCCACCATTGAGACACCGGCGCTGAATCGGAGATATACCTTCCATTCCTGTAACAACATCGCGGCTGCGATGTGCAAGGTAGCTGCCTATTATGCCGTGTTCACGCCCCTGTCAACGGTCCTTGGCAACTATCTGGCTGAGACGGCCGGGTTGCCGCATAGAGGAGGACTAAAACAAATGTTCTTGCAATTCGGACGTTTTTTTTGCATAATAACGGAGGTATAAGTCTGCAAAACGGGCAGACGTCTCTACCAACCGCCAAACTGGTTGACTACCGCATGTGTAGTCAGCTTTTTTTATTTTGGAGGAAACAAAATGTATGATGTGTTGATTGTCGGCGCGGGTCCCGGAGGAATATTTACTGCGTACGAATTATTGGAAAAGAAGCCGGATCTGAAGATCGCTGTTTTTGAAATGGGAAATGAATTACAGAAGCGTCATTGCCCGATTGACGGTGATAAGGTCAGAACCTGCATTCATTGCAAGAACTGCTCCATTATGAGCGGCTTCGGCGGCGCAGGTGCATTTTCGGATGGCAAATACAACATCACCAATGATTTTGGCGGGACGCTTTTTGAATATATCGGAAAGAAATCTGCCTTAGACCTGATGGAATATGTAGATCAGATCAATCTGTCCTATGGCGGAGAAGGAACCAGGCTGTATTCCACCGCGGGCTCCGGCCTGAAAACCAAATGCATGCAGAACGATCTGCACTTATTGGATGCGTCCGTTCGTCATCTGGGAACGGATATTAACTATATTGTTCTGGAGCATCTGTATGCGCATCTGAAGGATAAAGTGGAGTTTCACTTCAATTACATGATCGACAGAGTGGAAAAGCTGGAAAACGGCTTCCGGCTCTATCATCAGGATTCCTTCTATGATGGAAAAGATTGTGTGATTTCTGCCGGACGAAGCGGAAGCAAGTGGATGGAGCAGGTATGTCATGATTTGAATATCGGCACAAAATCCAATCGTGTGGACATTGGTGTGCGCGTGGAGCTCCCGGCCGGGATCTTTGCGCATCTGACCGATGAACTCTACGAAAGCAAGATTGTATATCGCACAACCAAGTATGAGGATTTGGTGCGAACCTTCTGCATGAACCCCAAGGGCGAGGTGGTAAGCGAGAATACAAATGGAATTGTGACCGTAAATGGCCACAGCTATGAAGATCCGGCAAAACAGACCGGAAATACAAATTTTGCCTTGCTTGTAGCCAAGCATTTTTCGGAACCCTTCAAGGACTCAAACGGATATGGAGAAAGCATCGCAAGACTGAGCAATATGCTTGGCGGCGGTGTCATTGTACAGCGCTTTGGCGATCTGATCCGAGGCCGCAGAAGTACGGAAGAGAGAATCCGGGAATCTTTCACGGTGCCGACCCTGAATGCCGCCGCGGGAGATCTGAGCCTGGTTCTGCCGAAGCGAATTCTGGACGGCATCATCGAAATGATCTATGCACTGGATAAAATTGCACCCGGAACCGCAAACGACGACACATTGCTGTATGGTGTCGAGGTGAAATTCTATAATATGGAAGTAGAGCTGGATCACAATCTGATGACCCGTCACGAAGGCCTGTATATTATCGGTGATGGAAGCGGCATTACGCACTCGCTGTCCCATGCTTCTGCAAGCGGCGTATATGTTGCAAGACAGATTGCGGCGAAAATATAACTTGCCAAAGAGAGGAACGTGTGGTCTTCAGATGACCGGAAAAGGACGTGTGGAAAACGAAAGTTTTTCATGCGTCCTTTTTCAGTGCCCGGGCAGATAAGAACCGGAATTTGTCTTGACTTTATAAATTTCCCCGCCTGATTTGCCCCGTTCATTGTCCAGATAGTACATATAGCAGTGGTCACAGCC
>HF986545.1 GCA_000431495.1 Firmicutes bacterium CAG:791
TGGTGCCGCAGGCAGAGGCATGGGGGTTTTTAGGATTGACCGAAAATTCTTACGGTAAGTTCTTACGGAATTGTTACCTCCTGTTAACGAAGCTGCGCATCTTCTTTTTACATTACACTTCCAGAATAAATTCCGGAAACACAGGAAGTGAATTGAAAACTGACAGGTGACCGGAAGCCCGGAGAAGACCTGTCCAACGAAGGAGGAATGTCTGATTATGAAGAAGAAAATGGCAGCAGCACTGATCGTATGTCTTACACTGGCGGAGAGTCTGGCACCCATGGCTGTCAATGCATCTACGGTGCATTACAACGATGGCACAAAGGTGACCTCGGATGCCAGCTTTTCGGACTGGAGCACGGAATGGAACAAGGTCTCTGCTGATTATACAAAGGTTTCGATGACACCCGGAGCAGATGAGACGAAGCTGAACTTCGCATGGATGACGAAGAAGGACAGCAAGAATGCGGCGACTCCCGTGGTTCTGTTCGGCACCGGCAAGAAGAATCTGAAGAAGTTTACCGGAACTGTGGAGAATGCAGATTCCAAGCTGACCGGCGGCGTACAGTACGTATCCAACAAGGTAACGGTAACCGGACTGAAGGCAAATACGAAGTACTATTATACGGTCGTAAAGAACGGCAAGGAGGCACCGGTTCGCAGCTATACAACCGGAAGCTTTGACGATATCAAGCTGCTCTATGTCGGCGATCCTCAGATCGGCGCATCCAAGGGACAGCCGCAGGGTTCTGAGAAGCTTACCGCAGCAGACGGCGCAGCCAACACGGCAGCAAGAAATGATGCTTATGAGTGGGATCGTACGCTGAAGATTGCGAGCGGCCTCAACAAGGATCTGAATTTCATCATCTCTGCAGGAGATCAGGTAAATAAGACCGGTAAGGCAAAGGAAGAGGAGTTTGCAGGCTATCTGAATGCAAGCCTTCTGCAGTATATGCCGGTTGCAACCACCATCGGAAATCATGATTCCCTGACTGCGGATTACAAGGCACATTTCAATGTTCCCAATGCAACCAATAACGGAGCAACCAAGGCCGGCGGAGACTACTATTACAGCTATGGCGATGCGCTCTTCATCGTACTGAACACCAACAACTACAATGTCGCAGAGCATGAGAAGACCATGCAGCAGGCTGTTGCCTCCGATCCGAACGCAAAGTGGAAGATTGTCACCATCCACCAGGACATCTACGGCTCCGGACTGGATCACTCCGATACCGACGGAATGATTCTCCGCACGCAGCTGACACCGATCTTCGACAAGTATGATGTGGATGTTGTCCTTCAGGGACATGATCATACCTACAGCCGTTCCAAGCTCCTGTACGGCGACGGTCAGACGCATGACAGCTATGAGTTCCAGCTGAATGCAGCAGGTGATGACTATGACTGGGATCATGCACATGACACCACAAAGGATCAGCAGATTGCTCTGTATCCGGAGGATGGGGATCAAGCTGCAAAGGCTGCTCTGGATCAGTTCACCAAGGACAACCACTGCTACACCATTGAGGACGTAAAGGGCAATACCGTAACGGATCCTCAGGGCACGCTTTACATGACTGCAAACTCCGCGTCGGGCTCCAAGTATTATGAGCTTGCCACCACGCAGCAGGATTACATTGCAGAGAGAAGCCAGAACTGGCTGCCCAGCTACTCTGTCATTGAGATCACAGACAGCAAGTTTGCAATCGACACCTACCAGATTCTGGATAATGGTGCGGTTGAGAAGATCGATGACACCTTCACGATTCAGAAGACAAAATAAACTGCAAGAGGTACAAAATCCTCTTGACGGGTGTCTGAAATAAGACAGCGACGGAAATCCGGCCTGCTTCGGCAGACCGGACTTTTTCAAGTTATAGGAAGAAGAAAGGCTGATAAGCAATGAAAGAAAAGAACATGAGATGGAGAAAGAACCTGATCCGCTGGGGAATTCCCTGCGTGCTGGTGGTACTTCTGGTGCTTTTTACAATCCGGATCAATCAGGTGAATAAGACAGAGCTGATGAACCGTGCGGGACAGACCTTCGAGAAGGGGGTTGTCACAAAGATTCTGGAGAATAACATTCAGGAGGATGGAACCCGCGTGGGGGAGCAGAAGGTTGTCGTGCGGATGACAACCGGTATCCGGAAGGGGCAGGAGCTCGAGACAACGAGCTCTGCGGGATATCTGTTCGGTGCAGCCTGTGAGATTGGAATGCACGTGATTGTGATGCAGAGTGTCGCAGGGGATGCAACCATTACCAGCGTATATGCACAGGATCGGGAGCTGGTGATTTATCTGTTCGGAGGTCTGTATCTGCTTGCACTGGTCCTGATTGGCGGAAAGAAGGGAGTAAAGGGGGCGGCCGGTCTTGTCTTTACCTTTTTTGCTTTTCTGTTTATTGATCTTCCGCTGGTATACAGGGGGTATTCTCCCTTTGCTGTTGCCGTAGTCCTGTGTGCGGTGACGACGCTGGTGACGATGTATCTGATCGGCGGCCCCACCAGAAAGACAATCTGCGCAACGATCGGAACGACGGCAGGCGTGATGATGGCCGGAATATCGGCAAGACTCTTTGGTGCGGCAGCAGGACTCTCCGGGTGGAATGTGTCGAACATCGAAAGTCTTCTGGATCTTTGGTATACCTGTGACATTCAGGTTGGAGAGCTTCTGTTCTCCGGTCTCCTGATTTCGAGCCTCGGGGCGGTTATGGATGTTGCCATGTCGGTATCTTCTGCGATGGATGAGGTGGTGCGTCAGAACGCGGCAATCACAAGAAGAGAGCTGTTTCATGCAGGACTTCGCGTCGGGCGTGATATGATGGGAACGGATTCCAACACGCTGATTCTGGCCTTTGTGGGAGGAAGTATGTCCTCTCTTCTTCTGGATTATTCCTATGATCTTCCGTATCAGCAGGTGATCAATTCAAACAACATCGGAATCGCCATCATGCAGGGAATCGGCGGAAGCTTCGGCGTTGTCCTGTGTGTGCCCATCACGGTACTGATCGCAAGTCTTCTTCTGCGTGCTCCGCTGCAAAACAATCCGGCTCAATAAAATGAACCAAAATCCTTCATGCAGACTCTTATATACAGATGCATCAAATACCGGAGAGTTTCTGCAGAGTGAAATTCCCGGAGTGCTGCTTGCGCGGCAGCATGGAAAGGAAAACCATTGGGAAGATGTGACTTCATAACGAAATTGAAGGAAGGAAAACCGGAGGCCTTTGACAGGCTCTATGCCGAATACCATCTTCCGCTGTATCGGACGGCCTTGCTGATTCTGGGAAATCGGGAGGATGCGGAGGACGTTCTGCAGGAGACCTTTGTAACAGCATATTTGCACATCCATGATCTTCGCAGTGAGAACGGTCTGAAATCCTGGCTGTTTCAGATTCTGACACATATTGCATATCGTGCCGGAAAGAAAAAGAGCCGTGAGATTCCGGTGGAACCGGGGAGCCTCGGCAAAGATCAGCAGGAGCAGATCTTTCATCAAGACAATATGGAGAGCAGGCTCTTGTTAGCAGGATCCGATGCAGTGGTACAGCCTGTGGATTCGGCGGAGGAAATTCAGGGACGGATTTTCCGAAATGCGTTGCTGCGTCTGGATCCGATGCACCGGGAGGTATTGGTTCTGTACTACTATGATGAGTTGTCGATAAAAGAAATCGCAAAGATATGCCGGTGTCTGGAGGGAACGGTAAAGTCCAGATTGTACAACGCACGGAAGAAGTTAATGAAGGCGCTTGAACAGGAAGGATATACGGAAGAATGACCCGGGAAAGGATTCGATCGTTATGAACGAGACATGGAACGGTAAAGAGCAGAAAATTACTCATACTATGAAGGTGGAAATGGAGAAGGAAATCCCTTCACAAGCATGTGAAGAGAGAATTCACAGTCGGATTCTGGAGATGTATGAGCAAAGGAAACGTGAAAATCTGAAAATGGAGAAGGAATCAGACATGAAGGACAGAGCAGAAAACAGAAGATGGAACAGATGGAATCTGCCGAAAATGGCAGCAGCAACGGCACTTTGTTTTATTCTTGGCGGTGGAGCGGTTTTTGCCGGTGGAAAGATCACAGGAATCATCATGGGGAGCCGTGCAGGCGGAGATTACTGGGAATATCAGGATCTCGGAAAAGCGGAAGAGAAGGCAGGGATGCAGTTCTATACACCGGAGAGCTTCTCTAACGGTTATACAATGAAGAGCATCAGTATAACCGATATTGCGGATCACACAGAAGACGGAGAAAAACGAAATCCTGGAAAGGGAATGTCATTTGTATATCAGCAGGATGGAGAAAACTCCGATGTCGAAGAAGTGAATCTGAGTGTTTCCAAGGTGCGAGACAGCTATGGAGATCCTGCGGAGAACAGCATGGAAACCCGAGAGGCAGACGACGTCTCATTATACTACAGAGAGATTGAGTTTATGTTTGTTCCGGCAGATTATGTGCCGACCGAAGAAGAGAAGGAACGAGATCAGAACGATCCAGGTTTCAGCATCAGCTACGGGTCGGATGAGAAAGAGACCTCGATATATCGCGGTGTTACCTTCCGGAAGGAGGGACTGGAGTACACTCTGTACGCAATGGATACGGATCTTTCCTCGGAAGAGATGATGGACATGGCTGCGGAGATTGTTTCTCCGCAGCAGTAAATACTTCGGGATATCTGTGCCATCAACCCCGGAAGGGTGTAAACCTGGCGCGCGAATTCTCCTGATATTGTCGGGGCGAGATTTTCACATGGTTGGTGAAGGTCCGTGAGAAATTGGAATAATTGTTGAAGCCGCAGGCGTAACAGACCTCTGTCGGGGACTGGCCGTTTCGAAGCATCCGCTTCGCTTCGGCCAGTCTCTTTTCGATGATGTACTGCTGGAGGGAGAGTCCGGAATACTGGCGGAACCGCCGGGTGAGATACACGGAGTTCAGGTGAACGCTTTCCGCAATGCCGGACACGGAAAGATCTCCGGCAAGATTCTGATCCACGTAGTGAATGACATCCGTTACAACCTTCGGCATGCTGGGAGCCTGTGTCTGCGGCAGAACAGGGGCAACACTGGAGGCAGCAGCCTGGCGGTTCAGGATCACCAGAATGATCGAGAGAAGGGATTTCGACAGGATAGTGGCTCCGTACGCATCCGCCTTGCTTCCGGAGGCGGCTTCGAGCGCACGCGCAATGTCGATCAGCTGATGAAGCATGCTCCCGTTTACATGAATGCGATAATCAGGAATCTGATAGAAAACATCGGTGATGTGCCGGTAGTTTTCGTCACTGGCAATCAGGGACTGAATCACGGTTTCCTTCATGTTGAGGACAACGCGGCAGTAGGTGTCGCTGCTCTGCTGACAGGCAAAGTGAAACACATAAGGCGGAATCAGCACAATGTCGCCAGGCTGCAGGGTTATCATGCGATCCTCAATCTGCATGCCAACGTTTCCGCGTTTCATCATCAGAACCTCATAGCCATCGTGACAGTGCAGAAACCGGATTTTGGAATCGATGGGCTCTTCCTTATAGGAGCAGCTGATGTTGTCCTCCTGCGTCTCCCAGGAGAGCAGGGGGTTGTGTATGAGGTCCTTTGAAAACGACATGTTGATTCACGCTCCTTTGCGGAACTGTGTGAAAAACAAAAAACGTGCTCTTTCACACATAAAATAGATAAATTGTCCGATTGCACAAATTGAAATGACAAAAATCGTTGAACATGAACGCATTGTACGCTGGAAAGTTTGATTCCGCAATGTTATAGGCCTATTTACTTGTATTACAGCACAAATGGATCATGTTATGCTCTATGCAGATCAGGAAAACAAATTTCAATCTGGCAGGCTGCGGCGGAAATTCCGAAAGCGGCTCCGCTGCACAGGATACAGCAGGAAGCATCGAAGCTGCGGCAGAGGATGCAGGCGGATCCAGGTTCTACCTCGGACTACGGCGCAATGTTTGCAATGGCGGTGGTATCTCTGATTCCGATTCTGATCATCTTCTTCATTTTCCAGAAGCAGCTGGTAGAAGGAATCGCAACCTCGGGATTGAAAGGATAATCCGTATGTGCGGAGAAAGAAGGAACATATATGGAAAAGACATGGAAAATAAATTTGAGTGGTTTTGCGGATGAAATCAATCCGCAGCTGGATGAGCAGATCCGTGTGCTGAAGAAGCTCGGCATGCATTATGTGGAGATGCGCGGAGCAAACGGAAAGGGACTTGTGGAGTACCCGTTGGATGAGGTGGAGAAGATCAAGGAGCAGCTGGATGAGAATGACATTCATCTGTCCTCCGTCGGATCTCCGATCGGCAAGATACCGATTACGCAGGATTTTGAGGAGCACTTTAAGCTGTTCTGCCACACGGTAAATATTGCTCATGTGATGGAGGTTCCGTACATCCGGATGTTCAGCTTCTTTATGCCGGAGGGGGAGGACCCGGAGAAGTATCACGATGAGGTGTTCCGCAGAGTGGGAAGAATGGCTGATTACGCAGCAAAGCACAACGTCATTCTTCTTCATGAGAATGAGAAGGAAATTTATGGCGATGTGGCAGATCGCTGCAGAAAGCTGATGGAAGAGTTTTACAGCGATCACTTCAAGGCCGTTTTTGATTTTGCAAACTTCGTTCAGTGCCATCAGGATACGAAGGAAGCGTATGAGATGTTAAAGCCGTACATCGAGTATGTACATGTGAAGGATGCGGAGTGGGAGTCCGGACATGTGGTTCCTGCGGGTCATGGCGACGGAAATGTGAAGGAGATTCTGAAGATGCTCAAGGAGAGTGGATATGAGGGCTTCCTTTCGCTGGAGCCGCATTTTGCTGATTTTGCCGGCTTCTCTGCTCTGGAAAACGGAAAGAGTGAGAAGAAGGAGAAGCTGACCGGTGAGGAGTCCTTTACACTTGCACACGAGAGTCTGGTGAAGATTCTGGGAGAAATTTAATCGTATGAGTGAAAAAATTGTAAAAATCGGAATCATCGGAATCGGAAATATGGGTTCCAGCCATGCGCAGCGGATTGCAAACGGGGACATTCAGGGAATGAAGCTTGTTGCCGTTGCTGACCGGAAAGAGAAGAGAAGAGAGTGGGCAAAGGAGAGCCTTCCGGAGGATGTAAAGATCTACGAGGATGGCGAGGCTCTTCTGGAGGATCCGGAGGTCAACGCTGTGCTGATTGCCACACCGCACTATCAGCACCCGGAGCTGTCGATCAAAGCCATGGAGCATCACCTGAATGTGATCTGTGAGAAGCCTGCAGGTGTGTATACGAAGCAGGTGCGGGAAATGATCGCGTGTGCAGACGAGCATCCGGAGCTTACCTTTGCCATGATGTTCAACCAGAGAACGAATCCGGTCTATATCCGGATGCACGAGCTGGTGCAGAGCGGGAAGTACGGAAAGATCAAGCGAGTGAACTGGATCATCACCGACTGGTACCGCACGCAGCATTATTACGATTCGGGAGACTGGAGAGCAACCTGGGACGGAGAGGGCGGAGGAGTCCTTCTGAACCAGTGCCCGCACCAGCTGGATCTCCTGCAGTGGATCTGCGGAATGCCGGTGCGTGTACGAAGCTTCCTTCATGAGGGAAAATGGCATCACATCGAGGTTGAGGATGATGTGACAACATACATGGAGTTCCCGGACGGAGGCACCGGCGTATTTATCACATCGACCGGAGATGCACCCGGAACGAACCGCTTTGAGGTGGACCTGGAGAAGGCGAAGATCGTCTGTGAACACGATCAGCTGTCCGTGTATGAGCTGGATGTGAACGAGAGAGAGTACTGCTTCACGGCAACGGAGGGCTTTGTACCTCCTGCAGGGAAGGATGTTCCGCAGGAAATCAGCTCGGAAAATCCGCAGCACAACGGAGTTCTTCAGGCGTTTGCAGATCACATCCGGATGGGCGGAGCTCTGATTGCGGACGGAAGGGAAGGAATCAACGGACTTACGCTGTCGAATGCCATGCATCTGTCTTCGTGGCTTGACGAGATGGTGGAAATCCCGTTTAATGAGGAATTGTATCTTGAGAAGCTGAATGAGAAGAGACGCAGCTCCAAGGTAAAGGAGAATGTGGTAGAGGATACCGCAAATCTGGAAGGTACGTATTGATCAGGAAGCTTCCCGGAATGCGGCGCGGATGAATTTCATGACGTTTGAAGAATATAAAAAGAAATATTCTCTGCAGCTGACAGATCAGCAGGACAGGGCCGTTCAGACAGTGAACGGTCCTGTCCTTGTTCTTGCTGTTCCGGGAGCCGGCAAGACAACCGTTCTGGTGGCAAGGCTTGGATATATGCTCTTCTGCCTTGGCATTCTGCCGGAGGAGATCCTGACCGTAACCTATACCGTGGCGGCGACGAAGGACATGCGAAGGCGGTTTGAAAGGATGTTCGGCGCGGAGTTTTCCGATGCGGCGAGCAGACTTGAGTTCCGGACCATCAACGGGATCTGCGCCCGTGTGATCGCAGATTATGGACGCAGAATCGGGAAGGAGCCGTTTGCGCTGCAGACGGACGAGGGTGAGATTCTGAAGCTTCTCCGGGGCCTTTACATTGACGCTGCAGGAAGCTTTCCCACGGAGTCGGAGACGGCGGAGCTTCGGAGTCGGGTCAGCTATATCAAGAATATGCAGCTTACCGGAAAGGAGCTGGAGAAGGTGGAGGAGGAAGCCGGCTATCCGCTTGCAAAAATCTATCGAAGCTACTGCGAAAAAATGAAGCAGCAGGGGCTGATGGATTACGACGATCAGATGGTCTATGCGCTGAATATTCTGATGCGCTGCCCGCAGCTTCTTTCGGAGTACCAGGCAAGATACCGGTATCTGTGTGTGGATGAGGCACAGGATACGTCGAAAATCCAGCATCGGATCCTGAAGCTTCTTGCGGGAAACGGAAACCTGTTCATGGTCGGCGATGAGGATCAGAGCATCTACGGATTCCGCGCGGCATATCCGGAGGCACTTCTTTCCTTTGAAAAGGATCACCCCGGGGCAAAGGTGCTTCTCATGGAGAAGAATTTTCGCTCGGATGCGGCCATCGTGAAGGCAGCCGGTCAGCTGATCGCCCACAACCGGCTGCGCCATCGGAAGACGATGCTTCCGACCAGAGAGCAGAACACCAAGGTTCGTATTTTCTCGGTAAAGCAGAGAGAGGATCAGTACAGCTATCTGGTACAGACAGCAAAAGAGTGTGCAGAAAAAGGCGGCGGGACGGAAACCACGGCGGTTTTGTAC
>HF986546.1 GCA_000431495.1 Firmicutes bacterium CAG:791
TGCCAGCCGCTTAAGGCTGGTGGGACCTCTCATTTTTATTTGTACTATTTATTGACACAAGACCAAAGGAAGCAGAGAAATGACAGCATTCACAACCGGAAAATTTCATCAGCAGCAAGCATCACAAGGGCCTGATCAGCAGAGCTCACGCCTTTTCATGTCATATCCCGGCACTCGTGGCACGCACAGATTCCTGTGATCTGAACTTTCTCCGTTAAAGCATTAAGATCCCTGTCGCCCATTCCCATGAGGCCGGCAGCGGATCTTTTTTGATGGAGGAAACTACGCTAAATGCTGCAATCGATCCTGTGAAAACGGGAAAAAACATCCGAGAGGCAATGAATCACAAAAATCTGACGGTTCGGGATATCACTCTTGCGCTCGGGCTTTCTACTCCCAACGCTGTCTATAAATGGCTTCGCGGAGATACCGTCCCGTCTATCGACAATATCTATGCCCTCAGTCTTCTGCTGGACAGCAGTCTGGATGACCTGATTGCGGGAAGAGTAGTACTATGATCCGCTGCTGGCCCGTAGCCAAGAAGAAAGGCCATGGATTTTGACTCCATGATCGCCGGTGCAAGTCCGACCGGGCTAATATGAATCCATTATGTTATGCTGCGTTGGCTGAGTGGCCGAAAGCACCTGCCTTGAAAACAGGACATCCACCAGGATGCGCAGGTCCGAATCCTGCACGCAGCGCATTCTGCAGTTTCTAAACCGAAATATCCAACGCAATAAGCAGTTGCTGTTTAAGACCTACCGTTCTGTGCACGTTGTTCTCGCCCCTTAACCCAGCTTGCCTGCTTTCTCGTTTTTTCTTGCTTTTTTTTCACTCCAATGCTAACATATCAAAGAAGAAATGGGTTTTTTACTGAGTAATGTCTTCGGACAGGAAAAGGGTG
Organism: Firmicutes bacterium CAG:791; assembly: GCA_000431495.1. GTDB lineage: Bacteria > Bacillota > Clostridia > Lachnospirales > Lachnospiraceae > CAG-791. The sequence goes on from HF986546.1 coordinate 905, forward strand.
CTCGTTTCTTTTTTTATGTTCATAATATCATAAAGATACATCTTTCCATCTTTGGCATGTCTAACAACCATAATTACATCAAAAACATTATATCTTATAATCTCCCCACTCTCACTAAATACTGGCAAAGCAAATCTTGATTCATAACGATACCATCCATACATTGCATCAATATTATGTTTTGCCTTATAATTTCTTGTAAAAACTTTTTCACCTGCTATTTCGATAAGCTCTGGTAATCCTTGTGCCGCATTAGCTTTTGCTTTGGCATTAGCTCCCCTTAATATATGTGTGTAATTCGAATGCGCATACTCATCGGGTAGGTCTGAACCAATAAAAATCACATCGTTACTATCATCTATAGTATAAAATTCGCCCACATATTGCTTTAGATATATCTCAACCTCATCCCAATTTACTGATCTTTTCCCTTTAAACAGAATATCGTGAATGAACACCGTTTTCTTTCCGTCCAAATCCTCAATTACATTTACTTTTCGTTTTTCCAGCCCATCCCCTTTGTTTTTCATCATTCTTCCACTCTCTGCCCTGTACTTCAAAAGTCTAAGCAAATAATCTGGAAGTTCTCTTTTCTCCGACTCCCAGTCCTGAACCGTACGATATGGAATTCCATAATAATCACAGAATTCTCTGCGATTCATTCCCATCTGCTCTCTTAATTCCTTTACATTTCTTCCTTTGCTCATTCCACCTCCATTGCACGCATTGCGTTATGTATTTATATAATATCTATAGAATACATTTGTCAACAGCCGCTATAAACGCAGAGGGACAGGCATCGTGCGTTCTTTCGCGAAAAATAGTTCCTTTTTTGTAACAAAATCTCACAGAAAAGAGCAGTTCCCTTCATGGAAAACTGCACAGGTAAGTTCCCATGACGTTTTCTATACACATGGCAAATATTGTTTTCCATGACAAACCAGTAGAATCGAACGGGGAAGCAGAGAAAATACGAAATGATCCCACATCATCCCCGCATTCGCGGGGAACACTTTTGCCGAACATCGCAAAATACGGATTACCGGGGATCATCCCCGCATTCGCGGGGAACACGGCGTAATCGTATTATTTGCGAACATTGATTTAGGATCATCCCCGCATTCGCGGGGAACACCAGTTGTAAAAAGCACGCTAGAGATTGAAATAGGGATCATCCCCGCATTCGCGGGGAACACACTTTAGGATTAAATACAATCACACCGTTCCCGGGATCATCCCCGCATTCGCGGGGAACACGTGGGTATCACCGCCTCGAAACGCCTCGCGGAGGGATCATCCCCGCATTCGCGGGGAACACTGTATACCAGTAACGCTCCCCGCTATACTCAAGGGATCATCCCCGCATTCGCGGGGAACACGCGAATCATCTAACCTATGAAAATCCGAACACAGGATCATCCCCGCATTCGCGGGGAACACTTTATGACAGTATCGCAAGCGGGGAACCGGCTGGGATCATCCCCGCATTCGCGGGGAACACTACTCTGTGAGCAGGTGTACAATCTGAGGAGCAGGATCATCCCCGCATTCGCGGGGAACACGCGTGGCAATGACATGAAAACACCTGCAACATGGGATCATCCCCGCATTCGCGGGGAACACGTAGGCTTCCCTATTGCTGCGTGTGTGGTCATGGGATCATCCCCGCATTCGCGGGGAACACCTATACACGCAAATTTAAGGGTCTGGAAGCGGAGGATCATCCCCGCATTCGCGGGGAACACTACAGAATACCGTATGTCGTAGCATTGTCTGTGGGATCATCCCCGCATTCGCGGGGAACACTTCTGCTTACCAATACGGACTACTGGCAGCCAAGGATCATCCCCGCATTCGCGGGGAACACACTAAAAAAATCCCATAAAATCGCCATTTCTCAGAATCGGTTTTTCAAATTTCATTTAGTTTTTCATAAATCTGAAATGTTGTGATGCAGTCAGCAAGTGCGCGGTGTTTCTCAATTACATTGATATTATAATATCGCGCAATTGTCTCCAGCTTATAGTCTGAAATATCATCAATCCGCCGTCTCGCTAATGTCAGGGTATCCTTACAGATGTTTCTCAGCTGTGACTTGCCCAGTTTCATAATTGTTTTGCTGATAAATGCAGTCTGCACGAATCTTGAAGCAGATGTGGAAGAAATCATTCGTGTGAATAAGGGGCGATGGGAAATCGAAGAATCTTTCCGCATCATGAAGGACGACTTTGATGCGCGGCCGGTATACGTGCAGCGGGATGACAGGATTAAGGCGCACTTTATGACCTGCTTCATTTCGCTCCTGATCTTCCGTATTCTGGAAAAGAAACTGGGTAGTTCCTATACAGCCTCTGACATACTGTCCACGCTTCGCGAAATGAAAGTAACCCGAGCAGGTGACACCGGTTACCTGCCTTCCTATACCTGTACCCATCTGACGGATTCCCTTCATGAAACAGCGGGATTCCGCACGGACTACGAGATCCTGAAAAAGCGAGCCATGCAAGGTGTGATCCGCCGATCAAAAGGTCTGTAACCTGTCTATTACCCACTTCGCGAAAAAACAAAAAGCATGAACAAGCCCCACAAACGTGGCGTTTTCAACGTTTGTGGGGCTTGGGCGTTTTATCAACTGTCAAAGACCGGATTCTATCACAATGGCAGCAGATCGTACAAGGCTATGCTATCGGAACCGAAGGCTTCCAGATGCGAGTATCCCGCAAGGATATTTTCTATCTTCTTCATAAGTGCTATG
>HF986547.1:0-1604 GCA_000431495.1 Firmicutes bacterium CAG:791
TTATTTACACCATCTAAGGACTTCATTGTCGGGAACAGCAGAACGTCGCGGATGGCTGCGGAATTCGTCAGCAGCATTACCAGACGGTCGATGCCGTAGCCGATGCCTCCGGTCGGAGGCAGGGCGATCTCGATTGCATGCAAGAAATCTTCATCTCGATTGCATGCAGGAAATCTTCATCCGTGTGGTTTGCTTCCTCATCGCCTGCTGCCGCAAGTGCATCCTGTGCGGCAAAACGCTCTCTCTGATCGATGGGATCGTTCAGCTCGGAATACGCGTTGCACATCTCCCAGCCGTTGATGTACAGCTCAAAGCGCTCTACCTTGGAAGGATCCGAGGGCTTCTTCTTCGTCAGCGGGCTGATCTCAATCGGATGATCCATGATAAAGGTCGGCTGAATCATCTTATCTTCGCAGTACTCATCGAAGAAAAGATTTACAATGTCACCCTTCTTGTGGCGCTCCTCGAACTCAATATGACGCTCAGCTGCCAGCTTCTTCGCTTCCTCGTCCGTCTGCACCTGGTCAAAGTCAATTCCGGTTTCTTCCTTGATGGCTTCCACCATGGTAAGTCTGCGGAACGGCTTTCCAAGGTCAATTTCCTTGTCTCCGTACACAATGGTCGTAGAGCCGCAGACCTTCTCTGCCAGGTAACGGAACATGGACTCTGTCAGCTCCATCATGCCGTTGTAATCGGTATATGCCTGATACAGCTCCATCAGGGTGAATTCCGGATTGTGACGGGTATCCACGCCCTCGTTACGGAACACACGGCCGATCTCATAAACGCGTTCCAGACCGCCGACAATCAGTCTCTTCAGGTACAGCTCCAGGGAAATGCGAAGCTTTACATCCTCATCCAGTGCGTTGTAATGGGTCACAAACGGTCTTGCCGCTGCGCCGCCCGCATTGGAAACGAGCATCGGAGTTTCCACCTCCATGAAATCGCGGCCGTCAAGGAAACGACGGATTTCCTTAATGATCGCAGATCTCTTCTTGAAGGTCTCGCGGACATCCTCATTCATGATGAGATCCACATATCTCTGGCGATAACGGATATCGGTATCCTGCAGTCCGTGGAACTTCTCCGGAAGCGGCTCCAGAGACTTGGAAAGAAGGACAAGCTCCTTCGCATGGACAGAAATCTCTCCGGTCTTTGTGCGGAACGGGAAGCCCTTGACGCCGATGATGTCACCGATGTCCAGGCGCTTGAACGCTGCATAGGCGTCATCTCCCAGGTCATTGCGGGAGACATAAATCTGAATTCTGCCGTCGCGATCCTGAAGATTGGCAAAGGATGCCTTTCCCATTACGCGCTTGAACAGCATGCGGCCTGCGATGGAAACCTCCGTGGGCTCCTTTACATAATTTCCTTCCTCATCCAGCTCACCTGCGAACTCATCGAAATGATCCAGGATCTCCTTCGTATGGTGTGTCTGGTCATATTTCGTAATCTGAAAAGGATCCTTTCCTTCTGCCTGCAGCTGTGCCAGCTTTTCTCTTCTTACCTTTTCCAGCTGACTGATGTCCTGCTGGGGCGCACTCTGGTTGTTCTGATTCTGTGCCATATCTATACCTCACTGAGGCAAAATCCGCCAAGGCGGG
>HF986547.1:1689-17802 GCA_000431495.1 Firmicutes bacterium CAG:791
TACCTGAAAAAGTCGTCGAATCAGTCTTCGCTCGGAGCGATGGAGAGAATCTTATAGGACAGTGATCCCGCCATCGTATCAACCTTCACGACATCGCCGACCTTTGCTCCCATCAGGGCCTTTCCGACCGGAGACTCGTTGGAAATCTTGTTTTCCAAGCTGTTGGCCTCTGTTGATCCGACAATGCTGTAATCAAGGTCCTCATCGAACTCAATATCATGAATCTTCACCCTGCAGCCTACGCTGATCCGATCCAGTGCAACATCCTCACCGGTAACCACTTCCACATTCTTCAGAATCTTCTCAAGCTCTTCGATTCTTGCCTCAATATCACGCTGCTCATCCTTGGCTGCATCGTATTCGGCGTTCTCGGACAGGTCTCCCTGCTCCATTGCTTCCTTAATCTTCTGGGCAACTTCCTGTCTCCGCTCCACCTTCAGGCTGTGAAGCTCATCCTCATACTTCTTAAGACCCGCATACGTTAAAATATTCTTCTTTTCTTCCATGTCTTTGTTGTTCCTTCCCCGGAAAATGCGAAACAGGTACAAAAAAGACCGGCCGCAAAGGATTCCCTCCGCGGCAGGATGAAGTACCTGCACATTTCTGCAGATTTCCATATATCACAGGCCTCTGCAGATTATAACGCACTGCATTATACTCAGATTCCCGCCCACTGTCAAACGTGTCAGAATTTCTGTTTCAGACGTACGGGAATTCCTTCCGGAGCATGTCCTCAAGCTCCGCAAAGGTTGCCATGGTATTGATTTTTACCCGGAGCTTCGCCGCTCCCGGGAAGCCCTGAAGGTACCAGGCTGCGTGGTGGCGCATCTCCTGAATTCCGATGCGTTCTCCCTTGATTTCCCTCATCAGTGCGGCGTGCCGGAGAATCATCTGAATCACCTCGCGGTGTCCCGGGCGTTCCATTTCTTCACCGGTTTCCAGGTAGTGAACCACCTCGCGGAAAATCCACGGATTCCCCTCCGAGGCGCGTCCGATCATGACCGCCGTACACCCGGTTTCCTCGAGCATTCTCTTCGCAGACGGTCCGTCTGTTACATCTCCGTTCCCGACAACGGGGACCGATACTGCCTGCACAACCTCTGCAATCTTACTCCAGTCTGCCTCTCCCGCATACATCTGCGGACGGGTTCTGCCATGTACTGCAATCATGGAGGCTCCGCCTGCCTCCGCAGCCTTTGCACAGTCCACCACATTCTGGTGTGCATGATCATAGCCGGTTCGAAGCTTTACCGTCACAGGTCTCGACGTATGCTTCACGCAGGCGTCCACAAGCTTCTCGATCAGGGCCGGGTCCTTCATGAGTGCAGAGCCCTCCTGATTGTTGACAATCTTCGGAACCGGGCACCCCATGTTGATGTCCAGAATATCAAACGGCTGCTCCTCGATCATCTCGGCGGCCGCCCCCCTCGATCATCCCGGCGGCCGCCGCCATGACCTCCGGCTCGTGTCCGAAGAGCTGCAGGGAAACCGGCCGCTCCTTCGGGTCCGATTTCATCAGCTCCGCTGTTTTATAATTGTGAAACGTAATTGCCTTGGCACTGATCATCTCCATGACAACCAGCCCCGCTCCCTGCTCCCTGCACAGAAGCCGGAAGGGAAGATCCGTCACTCCCGCCATCGGCCCGAGCACGGTCTGATTCGGAATCACCACATCCCGGATTTTCCATTCCATCGAAGTTCCATCCTTCCTGTTACATTTCGTCATCGTAATCATCCAGAAGATCCGCAGGATTCTGATGCAGGAAGGTCACCCTGTAATAGATTTCCAGAGACTGGAAAACCTCCTGCTTCTCACGCCGGAGCTTTTTGATCAGAAGTGCGCTTCCGATTTCATCATAGAGAAGATCTCCCTCCTCTGCCCGCGTATCCATCACAACGTTCCCGTTCGGAGTAAAGCCGATGGTAAAAATACCTCCGACCTCCTCCGTGAACAGTACGCACATAATCTGCAGCTCCTCCCGAACATTCTCGGGAAGCTTTTCAAACTGCGGGTTAAAATAATATTTTTTATCGTATGCATTGGAGCCGCACAGAACAATGCGGTATTTTTCTTCCTGTTCCAAAATTCTCTCCTGTCATATTCTCATACATATCCCATCACGCCGCGGACAGAAATTTCACCGGTCCCGATGCACCGGTCTTCTCCGCCGTCATCCGGCGTCACCACAAGCTCCCCGCCCTCGGTTACTGCTTTTGCGGTTCCGGTATACTCGCCCTTCGGATCCAAAATCCGTACCTTGCGTCCGATGTTCACAAGTGCGCTGCTGTAGCGTGCAAGAAGCGGCTTCAGAGAGCCGGCCTCCAGGTATTCTTCATAGTCCGGCTCGAAATGATTCCAGCAGCATGCCGCTGCGGCAGCGCGGCTGACCTTCTCTCCTGCTGCCAGATACAGCGTAGTGGCCGTTTCCGCAATCTCTTCACTCACCGCTTCCTGATTCAGATTCAGACCGATGCCGATCGTAACATCCTTGATCTCCGCGTCCTCCAGCCGCATCTCGGTGAGGATTCCCACAAATTTCTTATATGGGCCGTCATTCACGGAAACAACCAGATCATTCGGCCACTTGATCCCGAAGCGAAGATTCTTCGGAAGGTCAAGGTCCTGCATCGCCTCATAGGCAGCAAGTGCCATGATCAGCGTCATCATCGGAGCCTCTGAAACCGGAATATGAGGACGAAGCAGAATGCTCATGTAGACGTTCTCTCCCTCCGGAGAAATCCAGGTACGTCCCCGTCTGCCCTTTCCGGCCGTCTGATGATCCGCCACCACCAGCGTCCCCTGCGCGGCACCTTCATCCGCAAGCTTCATGATGTCATCATTCGTGGAGCCGGTCTCTTTCTTACAGAAAACAGGATGTCCCGCCCAGATTGTTGTGAGCCGCTTTTCAATTTCCGTCCGGTTCAGAATGTCCGTCTCCTGATCATGAGCAAGGCGGTAGCCCTTGTTGGTCACCGCCTCAAGCGGTCCCCCTTTTGCGTCACCGCCTCAATCTCATAGCCTTCTTCCTTCAGTTTGCCGATTGCCTTCCACACCGCTGTGCGGGAGACTCCAAGAAGGTTGCTCAGCTCCTGCCCGGAAAGAAATTCCTCTGCCTCCGACAGTGCCTTGAGCACCTGTTCCTTTGTATTCTGCTTCATGCCTGATCATTCCTGTTATGCACGGCGTTACTCTTCATATCCAAGCGTTGCAGCCATGACCGCTTTGATGGTATGCATCCGGTTCTCCGCTTCCTGAAATACGACAGAGCGCCCGGATTCAAATACCTCGTCCGTAACCTCCATTTCGGTCAGACCGTACTTCTCATAAATCTTCTCGCCGATCCCGGTCTTCCTGTCATGAAAGGCTGGCAGGCAGTGCATGAAGACACAGTCTGCACTTCCGTACTCCATCAGCTCCGATGTGATCCGGTATGGTGTCAGATCGCGGATTCGCTCTTCCCACACCTCATCCGGCTCTCCCATCGAGACCCAGACATCCGTATAGAAAACATCCGCACCTTCCGCCGCCTTCTTCGCATCATCTGTCAGCGTAATGCTTCCCCCGCTTTCCTTGGCGAGCTCCTCACAGGTCTTTACAAGCTCCGGATCCGGAAAATATTTCGGGTTGGAGCAAAGTGTAACATGCATGCCCACCTTGGCTCCCAGTACCATCAGAGAGTTCCCGGTGTTGTATCTTGCATCACCGAAATACGACAGGCGGATGCCCTGCACTCTCCCGAAATGCTCCCGGATTGTCAGCAGATCCGCAAGCATCTGCGTCGGGTGAAATTCATTGGTAAGTCCGTTCCAGACAGGAACCTTTGAATATTGCGCAAGCTCTTCGACGACATTCTGGCCGAATCCGCGATACTCAATTCCGTCGAACATGCCGGAGAGAACTCTGGCCGTATCCGCAATGGATTCCTTCTTGCCGATCTGGGAGCCGGACGGATCCAGATAGGTGGTTCCCATGCCAAGATCATGCGCGGCAACCTCAAATGCACAGCGTGTTCTCGTACTTGTCTTTTCGAAAATCAATGCAATGTTTCTGCCGCGAAGCCGGTCCACTGCTTCGCCCTTTTGCTTCTTCTCTTTGAAGTAAGCGGCAAGGTCCGTCAGTCTTACGATCTCCTGTCCGGAATAGTCCAGGAGCTTTAAGAAATCTCTTCCTTTAAAATTCTCGTTCATTCATTTCTTCCCTTCCGCAAATGGACTCAGTCCTCTTCCTGCTGTCCCTGTCCCTCGACATCCGCATTGATTGCCTGCGTAGCTGCCGCTGCCTCACGGCCGCCCTCGCTTGTCTGCGGCTTGATGCAGGGATCTGCTGCAGGAACCGGCTTCTTCTTCGCGCTCTTGTCAATCTTCAAAGCATCTCCGATTCCAAGAGCCTCTCCGGCCAGTCCAAGCGAGGAAACCATTCCTGCGATGTCGGAAGGCATATAAATCTTGGTGGCACGGCCATCGGAAACATCCTTCAGGGCTTCGATTCCCTTCAGACGAAGAACCGACTCCGATACATTCGCATTTTTCAGTGCCTCCAGGCCTTCTGCCTCTGCCTGGTATACGAGCTCAATGGACTTTGCCTTACCTTCTGCCAGTGCGATCTGTGCGTCACGCTCTGCCTCTGCAGCAAGAATCTTGGCCTTCTTGTCACCCTCTGCGCGGGAAACAACGGCTTCCTGATGTGCCTGTGCCTCAAGAACGGTCTGACGGCGCTCACGCTCTGCACGCATCTGCTTGGTCATGACCTCCTCGATTTCCTTCGGCGGCTGAATGTTCTTGATTTCCACACGGGTCACCTTGATGCCCCACTGATCGGTCGCTTCATCCAGAATGGCCTGCATCTTTCCGTTGATGGTCTCACGGCTGGTCAGCGTCTGGTCGAGCTCCATGTCACCGATGATATTGCGTAGGGTCGTTGCAGAAAGATTCTGAAGACCCGCAATCGGATTCTCTACGCCGTACGTATAAAGGCTCGGATCGAACACCTTCATGAAAACAACGGAGTCGATCTGCATGGTGACGTTATCCTTCGTGATTACCGGCTGCGGAGGGAAATCCAGCACCTGCTCCTTCAGGCTGATGGTCTTCGCCACGCGCTCCAGAAACGGCACCTTCACATGGAGGCCAGCCTGCCACGAGGTCTTGTAGCGTCCAAGGTGTTCAATGACAAACACATAGCCCTGCGGGACAATGCGAATATTTACACAGATCAGAATGACAGCGATAATAATCAGAATAACAAGAAATACGGGCATAACGTCCTCCTTCTGCCGCAGTCCGCGGCCGGTCCAGCTTGGAACTCTCTTTGTAAAAATATTCCGTTGTGATTATAGCATTTTCGATTTCTGTATGCAGGCGTCAATTGCATCCATCACGGCTGCCCGGAAGCCGTCCTTTTCCAGGGCCTCCAGTCCTTCGATGGTCGTTCCGCCCGGTGAGCAGACCATATCCTTCAGCTCGCCCGGATGCTTCCCGGTTTCCAGAAGAAGCTTCGCACTTCCAAGAAGAGTCTGCGCCGCAAAGCGGTAAGCCTGTTTGCGCGGCATGCCGCCCTTAACACCGGCATCTGCCAACGCCTCCATGAACATAAAGGCATACGCAGGAGATGCGCCGCTGACTGCTCCTACAGTATCCATCAGGCTTTCGTTTACAACCTCGGCAAGTCCGAAGCTGGAGACAATCTGAAGGACTTCGTTCAGCTCTTCTTCCGATACTGCAGAGTTCCGGCACACGGCAGAGCAGCCCTCCTGCACCAGGGCGGGTGTATTCGGCATGCAGCGGATGATCTTGACCGGATGCTCAAACTGTGCGGACAGCCATTTCGTCGTCTTGCCTGCAGCTACGGACAAAACCAGCTTTCTGTCATCCACAACATCCCGGATTTCTTCAATCACAACCGGGAGAATGCCCGGCTTTACCGCAAGCACCAGGAGATCCGCCTTGCGGGCAACCTCCTTGTTCGAGCGCTCCATGCAGATTCCAAACCGGTCTGCAGCCGCCTGCATCGTCTCCTGTGTTGCCGAAGAGCCTATGATATTCTCCGGCTTCACCAGCTCATTCTTCAGAATTCCGCCGATGATGGCCTTTGCCATGTTTCCAAGTCCGATAAATCCGATCGTCTGAATTGCCATATTCTGCCTTCCTTTCCGTAATTATGTGAATGCACCTCCGGCTCCCGCTATTGCAGGTGCCGCTGGCGCATGGCCTCATACATCAGAATTCCGGCACTCATCGCTGCATTCAGCGATTCGATGCTCCCTTCCATCGGGATATGGATCCTTGCATCGGCGAGCCGGATAGTCTCCTCCGTAAGTCCGTTTCCTTCGTTTCCGATGAGAAAGCCGCAGGAGCCAAGATAAGTCTCCCTGTCATAGGAGCGGCTCTCCTGCAGGCAGGCAGCATAAAGCCGGATTCCCTTCTCCTGAAGCTCCCGAAGCGCTCCGTGAAAATCTTCCGTGACGACAAACGGCATCCGGAAAACAGAGCTCATCGTCGAGCGGACCGTCTTTGGATTGAAGACGTCCACCGTGCCCCGGCTCATCAGGATTCCGGTTACGCCTGCAGCCTCTGCCGTCCGGAACATGGTGCCAAGATTTCCGGGATCCTGGATATCCTCCAGAATCAGCAAAAGCGGCGGCTTCCTGCCCCCCTGCAAAGCGCGGTTTCCCAGGAGATCCTGCAGAATGTACTGCGGCTGTCTGGCTACGGCAAGGATTCCCTGCGGAGAGATGGTGTCTGCTGCCTTTGCCATCGCATCCTCCGACAAAAGGATCAGCTTCCCTTCCAGAGGTTTTATCCTCTCTCCGACTCGATCCAAGGCTGCTCTCGTGATATAGACCTCTTCCAGCTGCTCCGCGGGAGCATCCAGAACAAGCCGTTCGCCTTCTATAACAAAAGACTGAGACTGCCGGCGTTCCTTTGCTTTCTGCCGGAGCAGTACCAGTCTTCTGACTCTGCTGTTTGAAGCGGATGTAATCTCTTCCATTTGATACCTGTTGTATTTCCCTGGTGTCGAAATCAGCGGGACAGAGCCTGGCTGATTTCGTACTGATACTCCGGAATGCTCTTGGTCATTGCCAGAGCTTCTTCGATGTCCACATCCACAAACTTTCCGTCCCGGCATGCAACAATCCGGTCTCTCTTTCCTGCTGCCACAATATCTGCCGCATAGGCCCCCATAATGGAAGCGTAGTAACGATCCTTACAGGTCGGTGATCCGCCGCGCTGCATGTAGCCCAGAATGGTTGCGCGGGTCTCAATGCCGGTAGCTGCCTCGATCCGGCGCGCCATGGAGGTCGAATGCCCGATTCCTTCGGCGTTGATGATGATGTGATGCTTCTTGCCATGCTTGCGGTTGTTGATGATGTTGTCTACGATCTTCTGCTCGTCGTAATCATATTTCTCCGGAAGGAGAATATCCTCTGCGCCGTTTGCAATGCCGCACCAGAGTGCAATGTAGCCGGCGTTTCGCCCCATAACCTCGATGATGCTGCAGCGCTCATGAGAGGAAGAGGTATCACGGACCTTATCGATCGCCTGCATCGCTGTATTGATGGCAGTGTCAAAGCCGATGGTATAGTCCGTACATGCGATGTCGAGGTCAATGGTTCCTGGCAGGCCGATCGCATTGATACCAAGGCGGGACAGTGCAAGGGCGCCGCGGTAGGAGCCGTCTCCTCCGATGACAACCAGTCCGTCGATCCCGTGCTTTCTGCAGATCCGGGCCGCTTCCTCCTGTCCTTCCTTTGTGCGCATCTCTTCGCATCTTGCTGTCCCGAGAATGGTTCCGCCTCTCTGGATGATATCCGATACGCTGTGCTTATCCATATCTATGATTTCTTCCTGCAGCAGGCCCGAATATCCGCGCTCAATTCCCTTGATCGTAAGGCCGTTCTGAATTCCCTTGCGCACGCAGGCACGAATTGCCGCGTTCATGCCGGGAGCATCACCGCCGCTGGTAAGAATGCCGATTGTTTTCACTTTATTCTCAGCCATTGTATGTCCTCCGATACTGCCATTCATCCACAGCTGTCCTTGTTCCTCTGTTGCGAAGCAGTTACTTCTATCATACTCATGTTTGTTCTCTCATGCAATTGCAGGCTCTTCCGTCACCGGATCGTGACATTCCTGTCTCCGAATTTTTCCTTTAACAGCTTCAACGACTCCTCATCCGCACGGATTCCCTGCCCCGGCGGAAGCTTTTTCATGGCACGGATGCTTTCGATATAGATTACCACCTGATCCCTTCCGCCGAAGCGGTCCACGATCGACATCAGATCCGCCCCGCCGGATGTGTAAGCCATTTCATCTGCAAAACGAACCCAGATCTCCCTGGGCATAGCATCAAACGAAACCACGCTTCTTGCGATCAGCTTGGAGTCCCTGTCTTCCTCCTGTGACACGCGTCCCTGAATGAAAACCTTGGCGTCCTCCTTCAGAACATCGACATACGTTTCATAGGTTTTCGGAAACACAATGACCTCCATGCTCCCGGTCAGATCCTCCAGTGTCACAAAGGCCATCACCTGATTGTTCTTCGTATACTTGAGCTTAACCTCCGTGATCATTCCGCCTGCCGTCACGTCCTGGTTATCCGTCACCTTTGAACTTCCGGTCTCTTCGTCCAGATAGAAGTCTGCGGCCCTTGCCCCCGCATGTGCCTTCCACAGCCCTGCATAATCCTCCAGAGGATGTCCGCTGACATAAATGCCAAGGACCTCCTTTTCAAAGGCAAGCTTCATCTGTTTATCATATTCGCCGACATCCGGATAGGAAATCCGAAACTCCTTCTTCGCCTCCTCCGGCACAATATCGAACAGGCTCATCTGACCTGCCATATTGTTCTTCGCTGCGTTTGCCTGCTCTTCCATCATGCGGATGTAAACGCTCATCATCTGCTTCCTGGTTACGCCGAAGCAGTCGAATGCACCGGACTTGATCAGGCTTTCCACGACACGGCGGTTGACGGCAAGGCCGGTCGTGCGTCCGATGAAGTCCTGCAGATCACGGAATTTTCCGTTCGCCTCCCGTTCCCGGACAATCGCCTGAATCACAGGCTCTCCCACGCCCTTGATTGCAGTCAGCGAATACCGGATGGCACCGCCCGCAACCGAGAAGCCGGCAACGCCTTCATTGATGTCCGGCGGCAAAAGCTTAATGTGCATGTCCCTGCAGGCCAGAATGTAGCCGGCCACCTTCGCAGGAAAATCAATGACAGAGGTTAAAAGTGCTGCCATAAATTCCGTCGGATAATAATACTTCAGCCACGCGGTCTGATAGGTCACAATGGCATAGCAGGCTGCGTGGGATTTGTTAAACGCATATTTGGCAAAATCAATCATCGTGTCATAGATGTGATTCGCCGTCTCCTTTGGAATTCCCTTCGAGACACATCCCGGCACCTGCTCCTTTGCATTTCCTTCCACGAAGTTATGCCGTTCCTCTTCCATGACATGCGTTTTCTTCTTACTCATGGCGCGGCGGACCAGATCGGCGCGGCCAAGGGAATAGCCGCCGAGCTCCTGCACGATCTGCATGACCTGCTCCTGATAGACAATGCATCCGTATGTCGGCTCCAGAATGGGTACCAGCTCCTTCGCATCATAGGTAACGCTTCCGGCATTCTGTTTGCCTGCAATGTATTTCGGAATAAAATCCATCGGGCCCGGACGGTACAGAGCAATTCCGGCGATGACATCCTCCAGGCTTTCCGGCTGCAGGCGTTTCATAAAGCTCTGCATTCCGCCGGATTCCAGCTGAAACACACCTTCGGTTTTTCCCGTCGAAAGGTAGGTGAATACCTTCCTGTCGTTGTAATCAATCCGGTCGATGTCAATGACTTCCCCTGCCGGATTCTGCGTAATTTTCTCCTTCCCGACCATCGGTTCATAGGAAGGGTAGGTGCCGCCTGCCTCCCTGATAGAGCGGTTTGCCATCTCCACCGCATTCTGAATGACCGTGAGCGTGCGAAGTCCCAGGAAATCCATCTTCAGAAGGCCAAGCTGTTCCACTCTTGTCATCGTGAACTGTGTGGTGATGGAGCCATCGGCTGCACGGGACAACGGAATCAGATCCTCCGCCGGCTCCGAACAGATCACTACACCTGCGGCATGCACAGAGGTATGCCTCGGCAGTCCCTCCAGCTTTCTCGACATCTCAATCAGCTCGTGCACTCTTTCGTCACTGTCATAAGCCTTTTTCAGATCCGGATTTTCCTTCAGTGCCTTATCCAGCGTGATATTCAGTTCATTCGGGACCATCTTGGAGACCGTATCGCAGAAGCTGTACGGAAGATCCATCGCGCGTCCGACATCGCGAATGACGCCACGGGCTGCCATGGTTCCGAATGTGATGATCTGCACCACCTGATCCTTGCCATACTTACGTGTGACATAATCGATGACTTCCTGTCTTCTCTCGAAGCTGAAGTCCACGTCAATATCGGGCATGGATACGCGCTCCGGATTCAGAAAGCGCTCGAACAGCAACGAGTACCGGATCGGGTCAAGCTGCGTGATGCCGGTGCAGTAGGATACCACAGAGCCCGCCGCGGAACCTCTTCCCGGTCCCACCGCAATTCCATGCTCTCTCGACCAGTTGATGTAATCCCAGACAATCAGGAAGTAGTCGACATATCCCATTTTTCGGATGACAGAGAGCTCATAATCGAGCCGTTTTCTTACCGTTCCATCATCGTCCGGATAGTTGCGCGCAAAGCCGTCGTCACAAAGCTTGTTCAGGTATGTCCAGGAATCATACCCCTCCGGCACCGAGAAGTGCGGCAGCTTCGTTTTGCCGAATTCAATGGTGACATTGCAGCGATCCGCAATTTTCTGCGTATTGTCCAGAGCTTCCTGTGCGTACGGGAAGAGCTCTCTCATCTCTTCCTCGCTCTTGATATAGAACTGTCCGCCCGGATAGCGCATCCGGTTCTCATCGCTGACCTTTTTGCCTGTCTGAATGCAGAGAAGAACATCGTGTGCCTGCGCGTCATCTGCAAACGTATAATGGCAGTCATTGGTCGCAATCATCGGAATATCCAGCTTCCTCGACAGCTCAAGGATCCCTGCAATAGCAGTCTGCTGGTCCGGATAGCCGTGATCCTGCAGCTCCAGGAAGAAATTCCCCTTTCCGAAAATATCCTGGTATTCCAGTGCTGCCTTCTCTGCCGCCTCCTTGTCACCGCGCACAAGGTCTCTTGCGACCTCGCCCGCAAGGCACGCCGAGGAGCAGATGATTCCCTCATGGAATTCACGCAAAAGTTTCTTGTCGACCCGTGGCTTATAATAATAGCCTTCCGTAAAGGAACGGCTGACAATTTTGGATAAGTTCTGATATCCCGTCTCGTTTTCTGCAAGAAGGATCAGGTGATAATAACGATCCGAATGGTCTCCGATTTCACGATCAAAGCGTGAACCGGGCGCCACATAGACTTCACAGCCGATGATTGGCTTGATTCCCGCATCCTGACAGGCCATATAGAACTCGATCACGCCATACATGTTGCCATGGTCTGTAATCGCAGCCGCGTTCATGCCAAGCTCCTTCACGCGTTCCGCATAGGCGCGGACCTTGTTGGAGCCATCCAGAAGAGAATATTCCGTATGTGAATGCAGATGGACAAAAGACATTGTTCCCTTCCTTTCAAAATCAGCTCTCTTAACGCAGAAAGGCCTCCGCAACCGCAATGTCCTCCGGTGTCGTGATCTTGATGTTGCGATAGGATGCTTCCACAAGGCGGATACTGGTCTTCTTCATCTGTTCTGCGACCATGGCATCGTCTGTGATGTGAATGCCCTGTGCCTGCAGCTCCGGAAGCTTTTGCAGCATTTCCCTGTAGGCCTCGGTAATCAGATTCTTCTCAAACACCTGCGGCGTCTGAATGATCCATACATGGCTCCGGTCCGGCGTGGAGGCCACATATCCGTCTTCTCCCGCCATCTTGACCGTGTCCTTGCTCGGCATGCCGGCTACTGCAGCGCCGCATTCCCGAACTGCCTCATACAGCCGCTCCAGCGATGCATGATCAATAAACGGCCTTGCGCCGTCATGAATAAACACATAGCTGCAGGGCCAGGAGATGGCTTCCAATCCGTTTGCAACCGAGTGATAGCGTTCCGCACCACCGTTTGCAAAGGCACGCACCTTCCTCGCAGCCTCCGGAACCACAGGAAAAATATGCTCCCGGATGTACTCTTCATCTCCCTCCGGAATCACCATGACGATATCTGAAATAATCTCACTGGACGCCAGTGCCTCCAGCGATCTTGCGGCAAGAGGAATTCCTGCAATATCCCGGTACTGCTTCGGCAGATCCCCGCCGAGTCTGGTTCCTTTTCCTGCTGCCAGCAGTACTGCCGTGCAGCGAGCCAGTTCATTCTGCTCTGTCATCTTGCTCCACCCTTCCAAAGATATGCGAAGAAAATCCGGGATCATGCATCTCCGAGTGCAAGATTCGGAACCGCATTCAGATCAAGCCCGCTCCGCTTTCCGTGCAGATAGTCATAGTAGCCTGCACATGCGATCATGGCTGCATTGTCGGTGCACAGAATCGGCGGCGGGCAGTAAAACGTAATTCCGTTCTCTTCGCAGGCTTCCTTTGCCGCAGCCCGAAGCGCGCTGTTGGAGGCAACGCCTCCTGCCAGTGCAAAGCGGCTGCAATGATATTCCTTTGCCGCAGCCATGGCATGTCCCACCAGAACCTCCACAACCGATTTCTGGAAGGATGCTGCAACATCCGGAACGCAGATGCTGCGTCCTGCCATTTCCTCAGTATTCAGGTAATTCAGAACTGCAGATTTCAGGCCGCTGAAGCTGAAATCAAAGGCAGAATCTGACACCTTTCCGCGCGGGAAATGGATTGCGTCCGGATTTCCCTCCCTGGCAGCCCGGTCGATCTTGGGGCCTCCCGGGTAACCAAGGCCTACCGCTCTTGCCACCTTGTCAAAGGCTTCTCCTGCCGCGTCATCCATCGTGCGGCCAAGGATCTCATACTCGCCGTAATCCCTGACAATCACAAGATGTGTATGACCGCCGGAAACCACCAGGCACAGAAACGGCGGCTCAAGCTCCGGAGCTGCAATATAATTTGCGCTGATATGTCCCTCGATGTGATGCACCCCGACAAGCGGAATTCCGCTCGCAAAGCTGATTGCCTTTGCTTCCGACACTCCGACAAGGAGCGCTCCTACCAGTCCCGGACCATAGGTCACCGCAATTGCATCCAGATCCGAGAGCTTCCGGTCTGCCTTCCGGAGTGCCTCACGGATCACCTGATTCACACGCTCCACGTGCTTTCTGGAGGCTATTTCCGGCACCACTCCTCCGTACAGGGTATGTATGTCTATCTGGGAAGAAATCTCATTGGACAAAACCGTTCTTCCGTTTACCACAACCGCCGCAGCCGTTTCATCACAGCTGGACTCAATTCCCAGAATCGTAATATCTTTTTCCATCTTTATGCCTCGCTGCGGGTTCCCTCTTCCTCTTCAAAGTTCAGTGTCAGATTCCTTCCGTCCCTGGCACAGACCGTTCTCGCAAAGATCTTCCGGAGATCACTCTGGAACTCCTGCGGCCGCATCTCCGACGGACTGTAATGCGTAAGCCACATCTGCGAAGGCTGCGCCGCCGCCGCAATCTTTGCCGCCTCCCGCATGGTCATGTGCTTCTTTTCTTTGGCCTTGGGGAGCTTGTCATCCTCTCCGTACATGCCTTCGCAGATAAACAGGTCTGCGCCTCTGGCGGCCTCGGTGATATTGTCGCAGGGACGGGAGTCCGTCGTATAGGTGATCTTCAGGCCCTTTCTGGCAGGCCCCATCACCATATCCGGCACATATTTTCTTCCATCCTCTTCGATGATTTCGCCCTTCTGAAGTCTTGACCAGAACATGATCGGAATCTCCTGTGCCCTTGCTGCCTCCGCATCGAATTTGCCGGCACGGTCGAGCACGAAGCTGTAGCCATAGCAGGGAACCCTGTGATTCACACGAAAGGCACGGATGTGCAGATCCTTTTCGCCCGGAAGCTCAAAGGTCTCCGTATCCTCGGTCAGCTCCCTGCAGACAATTTCAAACGGAAGCTCCGGTGCAATGACGCGAAGACTCTCAATGACCCGGGAGAGGCCCTTCGGACCGACAATCATCACCGGCTCTCTCCGGTCACTGTTTCCCATCGAAAGAAGCATCCCGGGAAGCCCCGCGATGTGATCCGCATGAAAATGAGTGATCAGAATGAGCGAAATCGGATTCGGACTCCAGCCCTTTTTCTTCAGTGCAATCTGCGTGCCCTCACCGCAGTCGAGAAGAATGCTCTTCCCGTTATAACGAACCAGCAGCGATGTCAGCCACCGATACGGCAGCGGCATCATTCCTCCGGTTCCAAGCAGACAAACATCAATCATAAAAACCTCCGCGCGGCATCATTCCTTTCGTCTCCACATGATCTTCGCATCCTCCTCCGGATCCCGGTAAAACCGAGGCCTTACGCCCTCTGTCCGGAAGCCTTCCGATTCATACAGCCGGATGGCCGCATCGTTCCCGGCGCGAACCTCCAGGGTAAAATCGTGCAGGCCCAGGCAGCTGCTTCCGTCCGCCAGTGCCTTCTCCAGGAGCATTCTCGCGATTCCCTTCCTGCGATTCTGTGGCCGGACCGCCACATTGGCAATCTCTCCGTCATCGCCCATCCGGGACAATCCGATGATTCCAAGCAGCTCCTCCGGACAATCCTCCCGTACCGCCGCATAAAACCAGCTCTGCGTGCCGTCTCTGAGAAAACAGCTGCGATAGGAGCCTTCGGTCCATGGCTCCGAAAAGCACAGCTTCTCAATTTCCACTGCCTGCGGAATGTCTTCCTCCGTCATACGGCGAATACAAATCTTATCTTTCAATTCTCGAAACTACCTCTCTGACTTCCTGCCTTCCGCCTCCAGGTCCCGAATCAGCCTTCCGGCAGCAAGCGATGCCATTCTGCCCTGCTGCTGCGCTTCCTCCTTCTGGCGCTCTGCCTGTGATTTCCGCAGATATTCCGGACGGAAGTCATCGGAAGAAACGAGGCACCGCTCTCCCTGCTCCTCGTACAAAAGCTCAGCAAGAACAGCCGTTGACGCTGCGCGCTGCATGGCAAGATGCCCCGGTGCATAACGGTGCGGTACCTTCAGAAGCTCGTCCAGTACGCTCTGATAAACCGGAACCCCGTCCCCGAGGAAAATCACCTCTCTTCCCCGTTCGTTCAGATCCTGTGCAAGCTCCTCCACAGAAACCGCACACTGCTCCCGAAGGCGAACCGGCTTGTCCCGTTCTTCATAAATGCCGGTGTAAACCTGGTGCCTCCTTGCATCCATAATAGGGCACACCAGATCCTGCGTTCCGAACAGATTAAACGCAAGGCTGTCCACCGTGGGAACCGGCAGAATCGGCTTGTCCAGAACCAGCGCGATGCCCTTTGCCGTCGCCGCACCGATCCGAAGTCCCGTAAAGCTTCCCGGCCCTTCCGTAATCGCAATCGCATCCAGTGTGGAAAGATCCAGCTCCGTCATGCGCTTCAGCTCATCCAGCATGGGAACCAGCGTCTGCGAATGTGTTTTCTGATACTGTATGTTGTAATCCCCAATCAGCTTCCCGTCACAGGCAACGGCGCAGCCGGCTGTCAGCCCGGAAGCCTCAATTGCTAAAATCTTCACTGTTCTCTCCTGCCCTTCGATCCTTCTGTCTGCTCTTCCGCGCTTTCGTCTACGTCAACGCTGCGATAGTCCAGTCCTCTTGCGAGGTCCTTCCGAATCCGTATGATCTTTGTCGTTTCCGGCAGACATTCCGCAATCTGCTCCGCCCATTCGATCAGACAGACGCCTTTTCCGAACAGATAATCATCGAGCCCGACCTCTTCCATTTCCTCCGGCTCCTCGATGCGGTACACGTCAAAATGATAGAGCGGAAGCCTTCCTCCCTCGTAAACCTGCAAAATGGTAAAGGTCGGACTGTTCACCGGCTCCGTAATCCCGAGTCCTGCCGCAAAACCCTTGGTGAAAACCGTCTTTCCCACACCAAGATCTCCGGAAAGTGCATAAATTTCTCCCGGAACTGCCTTTTCGGCAAGCGCTCTTCCTATATCATACGT
>HF986548.1:0-8710 GCA_000431495.1 Firmicutes bacterium CAG:791
AGATATGCACTTGTTGCCTGAAGTATAGCAGGAAGGGAGGCCTTTGAATACTGGAAGAAATCCATAAAGATTTGACGGTTTTTTTGTTCCGTAGGGATGATTTCATCCGGTCGGATTCATCCTAATCCTGCTCTTTTGTTCCGTAGGGATGATTTCATCCGGCCGGATTCATCCTAATCCTGCTTTTTTGTTTCGTAGGGATGATTTCATCCGGCCGGATTCATCCTAATCTTGCTCTTTTGTTCCGTAGAGATGATTTCATCCGGCCGGACTCATCCTAATCTTGCTCTTTTGTTCCGTAGGGATGATTTCATCCGGCCGGATTCATCCTAATCCTGCTTTTTTGTTCCGTAGGGATGATTTCATTCGGCCGGATTCATCCCTATCTTGCTCTTTTGTTCTGTAGGGATTATTTCCGCCGTCTGGATGCACTCTGATTTGAAGAAATGCCTGGCCGGGGATGTCTTCACGGCGTCGGATGCACCCTGATTTGAAGAAATGCCTGACGTGGGATGTCTTCACGGCGGTGGATGCATCCTAATTCGGAAGGATCTCGGATGTGAGATTGCCGGCTTTATCCAAGTACACCGCTTGGAGCAATGCCGAGGGCGTATTCCACGCCGATTGCAACCAGAACAATGAGGAGCGAAATGACAAAGCCGTGGAGCATGGGTCTGGCACCGGACTTGCACAGCTTGGAGAAGTCGGTGTTGAGTCCGATTGCAGCAAGAGCAGCGACCATAAGGAACTTGCTGATCGTTTTCAGAATGGATGCGGCGGAAGTCGGGATCAGACCGATGCTGCAAAGAAGTGACATGGCAAGGAAGCCCAGGATGAACCACGGGAAGACCGATTTCATGTTGACCTTTGCTGAGTTGTTCCGGGCGGCAGCCTCCTTCTTTTTCAGGTGTATACTGATTGCGGAAAAGACAAGTACGGTCGGAATGATGGCGAGGGTTCTGGTCAGCTTGACCATGGTCGCAAAATCTCCGGCTGCTTCACTGAAGGCAAAGCCGGTTGCGACTACGCTGGAGGTATCGTTGACTGCGGTTCCCGCCCAGAGGCCGAAGGCTGCATCCGACAGACCCATGGCCCGGCCAAGGATCGGAAATACCACAATCATGATGGTATCGAACAGGAAGGTGGCGGACATGCCGTAGGCGATGTCGAGATCGTCGGCCTCAATGACGGGCGCGATTGCCGCGATGGCAGAGCCGCCGCAGATGCCGGTTCCTGCATTGATCAGACTGTAGGTTTTCCAGTTCAGCCGGAACGCGCGGCCAATGAGCGAGCCGAGGCCGAAGCAGGTTGCCAGAGTGAAGATCATGACGGTCAGAGAGAATTTTCCTACGGTGAGAACGGTGGTGATGTTCAGACTGGCACCAAGAAGGATGATGGCGAATTTCAGGATTTTTTTGGAGGTGAAGCGGATACCGGGAGCCGCTGCGGGCGTTGGCTTGCGGAAATGGTTAATCAGCATGCCGATGAAAAGAGCAATGACGGAGGCTCCGATGAAGTGAAGGCCTGCATTTTCTTCGAGCTGCTCTAAGAGCTTCGCAATGACGGCGATGCCAAGAGCTGCGGCACAGCCGGGGGCGAGTTTCAGGATATTTTTCATGTGGTTTACCTGGGACAGCGGAAAGCTGCCCGTCCTTTCTATATAAATAAATTGCTGTTTGCACAGGGCAGAAATGTTCCGGATGGGAAGGATGAAGGTGAACCCTGCGTATCTGCCTGCAGACGGCAATTACAGATCATAGCACAGAGGCGAAAAGGGCGCGAGATTTTTCTGGATCCCCGAGATGACAGATTTTTCTGAATCCCCGAGATGACAACAATTGTCAGGAATAATAAAATGAAGACAGACAATATGGTGAGACAGCTGCGGAAAGGAGGCCTGTATGAGACAACTGTACATTATTACAGGTGCAAAAGGACACCTGGCAAGCACAATCATTCGTTATCTGCGGAAGCAGGACTGTGAGATCCGCGGGCTGATCCTTCCGTCAGAAACCGGCGAGGACGATGAACAGCTTACTTATTATAAAGGAGACGTTACAAAGCCGGAGACTCTGGATGACATCTTCATGAATATAGAAGACAGAGAGGTGATCGTCATTCATACGGTGGCGATCATCAGTATCGGTGAAACCGTGACGCCGCAGCTCTATCGTGTCAACGTGGAAGGAACGCGGAATGTGATTGAAAAGTGCAGGTCCTGTGCGGTCAAACGTCTTGTCTATGTCGGCTCCGTGCATGCGATTCCGGAATCCGGTCAGAACGCGACGATTTCTGAAGTAGAGTCCTTCACAAGGGAAGCAGTGACAGGCGCGTATGCTTCCACCAAGGCGGAGGCAAGTCAGGAGGTGATGGATGCCGCAAAGAATGGCCTTGATGCCGTGATTGTACATCCCTCCGGAATCATCGGCCCCTATGATGACGGAAGCAACCACATCGTTCAGATGATTCAGATGAGGCTTTCCGGCAGGCTTCCTGCCGGTGTGACCGGCGGTTATGACTTCGTGGATGTGCGGGACGTTGCCAAAGGATGCCTCCTTGCTGCGGAGAAGGGGAAAACCGGAAGCTGCTACATCCTCTCCAATCGCTATTTTTCTCTGAGAGAGCTGCTCGAATGCGTCCGACGTGTGGTTGGAGGAAGGAGAATCCTTTGCATCCCGATTGGAATCGCAAAGGCGTGCGTGCCGCTTTTTGCCTGGATTGCGAAGATCCGAAATACCCGGCCTCTCTTTACCAGATATGCACTCCATACGATTTCGAGCAATGACCGTTTCTCCCATGATAAGGGAACCTTTGAGCTTGGCTACGTGCCCCGTGATATGCAGGAAACCATTCGTGATACGATCCACTGGCTCCAGGGGAAAAATGTGGCACTGTAGAAATGTGCGGCAAAATCCCCTCTTTGATTTGAATGCTGCACGAACTTTTTATATCATAGCATCATACTGTCACAGAGTGGATGGGAAATCTGCTTCAAACTGCAGCAGCGCAGCTGACGCACCGGCTGCTGCATTGGGCGAAACCGCCTTTGCGGATTTTGCCTCAGCGAGGAATCAATATGTCGTATAGTTTTTTTGCAACGGTATCACGAATGAAGTATATTAACCGGTGGGCTCTGATGCGCAACGCAAGAGAAGAAAATCTTTCCGAGCATTCGCTGGAGGTAGCCATGATTGCGCACGCATTGTGCACCATCGGAAATGTACGCTACGGGAAACACCTGGAGGCGGATCAGGCGGCGCTGATCGGGCTGTACCATGATGCATCGGAAATCATTACCGGCGACATGCCGACACCGGTCAAGTACGCAAATGATCGGATCCGGAATGCCTATAAGGATGTGGAGGCAGATGCCGAGCAGCATCTTCTGGAAAAGCTGCCGGAGGATCTCCGCAATGAATATAAGAAGATTCTCTGCGCGCCGGAGGATAGGAAAGAAGAAGAGAAATACCTTCGGAAGCTGGTAAAGGCAGCCGACAAGCTGTCTGCACTGATCAAGTGCATGGAGGAGAAGAATTCCGGAAATCAGGAATTCCGGAGTGCGGAGGCGAGCACGAGAGCGGCGATTGATGCATTGGCCGGAGAGCTCCCGGCGGGGGGGGAGGTTCGCCGGAGAACTTCCGGAGGTGGGAGATTTCCTGCGGGATTTTCTTCCTGCATACGGACAGACGCTGGATGAGCTGACAGGACGGATATGACAAAGAGAACAAAAAAAGAATCTATGATGAGAGAGCCTTGGGGCGGAGCCATTGTGGCCTTCTTTCTGTTTCTTGCCGCGGATCCCCTTCAGATCAGTACCCTGAAGGTACAGGCCCAGGTGATGATCATGGAGGACGGGTGTATTTTTGATCCCGTCTGGTATTGCAGCGAGTATCCGCAGGGAGCAGGCGCCCGGGAGTTTGCAGAGAAGCCGGAAGAGGAGACCGAAGATGCCTGGGAAGAAGGCAGCACAGCGGCCCTTCCGGAGGCGGAAGAAATCGATGTGCAGAAAGAAGAGGAACCCGAAGAGGATCAGGAAAGCTTCCTTGAGGAGGGAATGACAACGGCGGAGATTTACCGCCAGTATCAGCTCTACGGCCAGGGAGCCGGGCAGCTTCCCTATGATGCTTCTTTGGTAAACGGCACGATGCTCGAAGAGGTCAGGAAGGCGGCTGCGGCGAAGAGGCAGAGATATGAGAAAGAACGCGGCATTTCCTGGAACGTAATTACCTCGAAGATTTATGACACAGATGAGCTGAAGATCTGGGATACGGAATATCTGATTTCCGATGAGGATGAAAAAAAGTTGTCCGATATTATCGATGAATTCGAGGATGACGGGTATGAAATCGGCTTTGTTCTGGTGGATCTGAAGACAGGAGATGCCATTTCCTACCACGCAGGAGCAGAAATTTACAGTGCCAGTGTGATCAAGGCTCCGTATATTTTCAGTCTGCTGGATCAGGGCATCCAGCCGACAAGAGATATGTTCCTTGCGGGAAATCAGTCCGACAACGATGCGTATGTAAGGATCCGGAGAGCCTACGGAAATCAGATTTTTGCCGACTGGATTGCAGGAACCGGAATTCCGGAGCGGCAGAGTCAGACGAGATATATTATGACAACGCCGCTGGATCTGTGCCGGATGTTTTACAAGGGAACCCGGCTTCTTCTGGGCGAAGAAGAATACTCCGACTGGGCGAGAAATACCTTCACCGACAGTCTGAACTCCGCAATTGCGCTTACCGTCGGAGAAAGCGAAGACGGAGAAAACGGCGACAAGACGGACCGGGACGACCGGACAATACAGGAGAAAAACCGGCGGAAAATTTACAGTAAGGCCGGATGGATTGCATCGGACAGCAGCTCTGTGGAGAACAGCTACACAAACGGTGCCATTGTGGACGGCGATTACCCGTACGTTGTGACGGTTATGAGCAACTCGCCGGGATATGTCGGAATTGAGTATGCGAAGGATCTGATGCCCATACTGGATGAGATTCATGATGAAATGGTCAATCCGGAGAAGACGTCGGATCCGGACGCCAGGGCGGCAGACGTGACAGACTTTGCCAGCAAGGCGCAGTCGGCAGCAAAGAACAGCAATTACGTCAGGAGGAGCAATGTATCAGTTGATCATCGTTGATGATGAGAAGGCAATTGCGGAAGGAATCTCCACGTTGTTGCCCTGGAACAAGCTCGGCTTCGAGGCGATTTCATTCACGGACCCGAGGATTGCGCTTTCCTATATCCGGAGCCATGGAGCGGATGTTGTTCTGTCGGATATTGAGATGCCCGGAATGACAGGAATTGATCTGTGCAGGGAGCTGCAGGGAGAGGATGTACTTATTGTATTTCTGTCCAGCCATCAGAATTATGATTATTTCCGCAGCGCGATTCAGTACAGCGTGGAGGATTATCTTCTGAAGCCGATCGGCAGCGGAGATCTTCTGGAATGCTTCGGCAAAATCAAAGTAAAGCTGGATGCGAAATATCATGTCGAGGCGGATGAGCACCAGCCTTCCTACTATGAATCCATTCAGAAGATTGTCGTCGCCTATCTGCAGGAGAATTACAAGGATGCAAAGCTTGAGGAGGCTGCTGTGCGCGCCAATCTGAGTCCGGCTTATCTTTCCAGTCTGCTGAAGGAGAAAATGGGAACCGGATTTTCGGAGCTCCTTACGAAAATCCGTATGGAAAAAGCTGCGGAAATGCTGATGGATGTGCAGTACAAGGCCTATGACATCGCTTATTATGTCGGCTATGACAATCCGAAAAGCTTTTCCAGAGCCTTTAAGAACTACTACGGCTGTACGCCGATGGAATATCGGCAGAATGGCGGAAGGCGGTCCTGATGCAGAAAAGGAAATATTTTCTTCGAAGATTCCGGCAGTATCTCATCCTTTTCCTGCTTCCTGCGGCACTGGTTTTCCTGATTTCCCTGGAAGTCTCTATCACCCGTTTTACGAAGGCACAGGACGAGACGGGAAGAGATCTGGTTCGGGCGGTCAATACGGATCTGGATTTATCCCTGAATAACATTACTCAGCAGAACGTGCAGTTTGCGAACAACCCGTACATGGTGCTGTCGCTGAAGCGAATTCTGGAAAAGGGAACCAACCTGTCCTATGCAGAGTCCATCAACCTGCGCAGTCTCAATGCCTCCTTAAAAAGCACCGTTACCACCTACCCATATGTAAAAAACATCTGTCTGTATCTGGACGGCTATGATTACTGCTATACCTCCAGCAGAGGAATCGAGCCGGTATCCGGAACGGAGGAATGGCTTCATTATTACCGCGAAATGGGAGAACAGGACACCGATATTTTTGTTCTGCCGTCGGATGATAACGAACAAAGGGAGGCGAAGAAGCTGACCATTCTGCAGAAAATGCCATTTTTCAGCGGAGTTGTTGTGATTCAGGTGGATGTAAACAAGTTCAAGGCTCTTCTGGACGGCGCGATTCCCCGCAATGACAGCACGGTTGTGTTTCTGAACATGCAGAATGAGAAGCTGTTTGCCTGGGGAGACGGCGAGAATACGCTAGAGCTGATGAAATGTTCCCTTCCGGGAAACGGGAAAAAGGGAATCTGGGAAAAGGTTGGAAGCAGTAAATACCTGCTTCATCGCAGCGACAATGAGAGCTTCCGGATCCGGATTGTCTCCATGACGCCGCTTGAAGCGGTTGTCCGGCAGACAAGAAGCTTTCTTCCTTCCGGCCTTCTGATGCTTGCGGCCGGTCTTGCGGCGGCACTGATCGCAGCCTACATCACAACGGCAAGAAATTTCGGACATATTGCACATATCATTTCGGTTCTGGGAGAGGCGGAAAGAGGGGTTTATCCGGCGAAAGCAGATCCCCGCAGGTCTGCAGACGAATACGATGCCATTCTGAACAACATCATCCGCCTTCATCTGGAAACGGAGCGGCTGAATTCCGAGCTGGAGCAGAAAAAGCACCTGCAGGAGGTGGCCTCCCTGAGCGCCCTTCAGGCACAGATCAATCCGCACTTTATGTTCAACACACTGCAGATGATCCAGTTTAAGGCGGCAGAGCAGACCTCGGAGACGAACGATGTGGTGCGAATGACGGCGGATCTTGCGGATATTCTGAAATATGCACTGACGGATCCTCTTCAACCCATCACGCTGGAGGAAGAGATCGGATATCTGAAGAAGTACATTGCCATTCAGCATCTGCGCTTCGGGGAGCGTTTCATCATTTATTATGAGGTCGATGAGACGCTTCTGCAAACACCGGTATTCCGCCTGATGCTGCAGCCGATCATTGAGAACAGCATTCTGCATGGCATTCGTTACCGGGAAGGAACCGGCTACATCAAGCTGACTGTATTTGAACGTGAAGGAGTCATTTATTTTCGGGTCTTTGACACCGGAGCAGGCATGAGCGCAGAGAAGCTCAGGGAACTGCGGGAGAACATCAACACCTTCAACGTGCGCAATATCGGCCTTGCCAACGTGAACAACCGGTTGAAGCTGTACTTCGGAGACGAAGCGGGACTGAAGATCTGCAGCATAGAAGGACAGGGAACCATCGTGAAGTTTGAGATTCCAAAGGATAAAATGCAAAAATATGTGACAAAATCCAAAATAATGTAACCTCCGGCAAAAACATAAAAATAAATGTGACCAAATGAAAAGAAGCCTCCCTGCAAGAAAAGGGAGGCTTTTGCCATAATAAGCGCATAAGAAATACAAAAAGCCACTTGTGGCAAAAACAGGAGGGTATGAACATGAAAAAGAGAACCATTTCCGTGATTCTTTCCGCTATGCTGGCAGCAGGCATGCTGGCAGGCTGCGGAAGCAGCTCGACCGGAGCTTCTGCGGATACGACAGGCCAGACAGAAGCAGCGGATTCGGAGGCGGCTTCCACCGACAGCGCTTCTTCGGACGCAGCCGGCAGCGTGACGCTTCGCTTTGCATGGTGGGGCGGCGACGAAAGAAATGAAGCAACCCAGGCTGTCATCAAGCAGTATGAGGAAGCTCATCCCGGAGTTACCATCGAGGCAGAGCCCGGCTCCAACGATGGCTATCACGACAAGCTTGCGACACAGCTTGCTTCCGGAACGGCTCCTGACATCGTTCAGATTGACCCGGAGACCATGCCGACCTTTGTCGATGCCGGTGATTACTTCGTGGATCTGAATACGACGAGCATCGATCTGTCTGCCTTTGATGCAGATTATATTTCTCTTCGCATCAACGGAAATTACGATGGCAAGCAGATCGGACTTCCGACAGGAATTGCAGGACCGGCTATTCTTGTTGACAAAACGCAGGCGGATAAATTCGGCGTTGATATGACAAAGGATGGAATTACCTGGGAGGACTGGCTTGACTATGGCAAGAAGGTTCACGAGCAGGATCCGGAATCCTATCTGTTCTGTGCAAACAAGGAATACATCACGAACCTGTTTGTGTTCACGCTGGCAAAGCAGATCGGCGGACCGATCTTTGATGATAACGGAAAGCTTGTTGCCACCGAGGATACCTTCACCAAGGTCTTCACTTACGTAAAGGATCTGTATGAGAGCGGCGCTGTGGCACCGGCATCCTATCAGGCTTCCTATGTCGGCGATGATGTTCAGGCGGATGCGAACTGGATCGCAGGAAAAATATGTTGCAGCACCCTGCTACATTTCAACTGCAGACGTCATGGTGGCAGCGAACCCGAACGATGAGTACGTTGCA
>HF986548.1:8752-13894 GCA_000431495.1 Firmicutes bacterium CAG:791
ATGGATGGTGCAAAGGACGGCGGATTTGCTTCCAATACTCCTCAGCTTCTCTCAATCACGAAATCCTGCAAGAATCCTGATGCTGCAGCTGATTTCCTGAACTACTTCTTCAATGACAAGACTGCACAGGAGACTCTTGGCGCAACCAGATCGGTTCCTCCGACTGAGCAGGCAAGACAGATCTGTGAGGAAAACGGAAAGGTCACGCAGATCGTTACCGACTCCACTGCCATTGCAATGGAGGTTGGCGGAACACCGAACGACAAAATTTCTTCTTCTGCAGAAGCAAAGACCATTCTGTTTGACATGGTTGAGGCAATCGGCTATGGTCAGATGTCTCCGGAAGAAGCTGCCGCTACGGTTATCGATGAGTTCTCGGCACTTCAGAAATAATCGGAACGCTGTTTTTTGACAGATTCCGTTGTCAGAAGCAACAGGTCCCCTGCGGAAGCCTCGCAGGGGATTTTTTAAAGAAAAGGGAGGCAACCAATGGCAGGTGCAAAGGCTGCGGCTAAGAAGCAGCATTATTCCAAAAAAGATTACAAGGGACTTCTGTATTTACTTCCCTGGCTGATCGGATTTGCCGTTCTGCAGCTATATCCGTTTATCACGTCGTTTATTTATTCCTTCAATGATTATACCGTCGGCGGAACCATGAATTTCGTGGGGCTTGCGAATTACAGGGAACTTCTGACACACGATCGTGAATTCTGGGGCTCCTTGAAGGCAACCGTCCTGTTCGCCCTGTATACGGTTCCCGGCAAGGTCATTCTTGCGCTTCTGGTTGCCATGTTCCTGAACCGGAACATCCGCGGAATCAATCTGATCCGCACACTTTACTACATTCCGTCCCTGTTCGGCGGTTCCGTTGCCATCGCCCTTTTGTGGCGTCTGATGTTCATGGACAATGGTGTTTTCAATACCATGATGACAAAGCTGGGTCTTCCGAGCGTTTCGTTCCTGGGAGATGTCAAAATGGCACTTCCTACGATCTGCATGCTGGAGGTGTGGCAGTTCGGTTCGTCCATGGTCATGCTGCTCGCAGCGCTCAAGAATGTTCCGAAGGAGCTGTATGAGGCGGCGGACATTGACGGAGGCGGTAAGCTTGCCAAGTTCTGGCACATTACCATTCCCCAGATTTCACCCATCCTGTTCTTCTCTCTTCTGAATCAGACCATTCAGGAGCTGCAGAACTTCACGTCTCCGTATACGATCACAGGAGGCGGCCCTCTGAAGTCAACGAACGTTCTGGGAATCATGCTGTACAAGCAGGGCTTTGGCTTCTTCAAGATGGGCTATGCAAGTGCAATTTCCTGGATTGAATTTGCTATTATTCTGGTCTTTACTCTGGTGCTGTTCGGCAGCTCCAAGTTCTGGGTTCACTACGCAGACGAGTAAGCAAACGGAAGAAATAACCGCATTTTCCTGAAAGGACAAGAACATGATGAAATTAGGAAAAAAGAAAAGCATCGAGGAGCAGAATCTGAAGCAGCAGGCCTCTGTTCTGGATTATGTGATTATCGTAATCATCGGTATCATTCTGCTGTATCCTCTGGTATGGATGTTTTTTGCAACATTTAAGGACAACAGTGAGATTTTCGGTTCAGTCTCCCTTTTGCCGAAGGTCTGGCATTTTGAAAACTACACCAATGGATGGAAGGGGAGCGCAGGCTTCACCTACACGAAGTTTTTTATCAATACCTTCGTCCTGGTCATTCCGACAACGCTCCTGACGCTGTTTTCTTCCACGCTGGTTGCCTATGGCTTCGCGAGATTCAATCTTCCTCATAAGAAGCTCCTGTTCACGCTCCTTCTTGCGATGATGATGCTCCCGAACACCGTAGTCATTATTCCGAGATATCTGCTGTACAACAAATTTGGATGGGTAGACAGCTATATGCCGTTCTACGCTCCGGCGATTCTCTGCTGCAACTCCTTCTTCCCGTACATGATCATTCAGTTCCTGCGCGGAATTCCGAGAGACCTGGATGAATCTGCATACATCGACGGCTGCAGCTCATGGACGACTCTGTGGAAGATCATTCTTCCCCTGATGAAGCCGGCACTGTTCTCGGCGGGACTGTTCCAGTTCCTGTGGACCTATAATGATTACTTCAACTCACTGATTTTCATCAATTCCGTGAAGAAGTATCCGATTTCTCTGGCCGTTCGCCTGTCCCTGGATTCAGAATCGGTCGTACAGTGGGGCAAGGTGATGGCAATGGCCTTCGTTGCGGTGGTACCGCTGATGATTCTGTTCTTTGCCGCACAGAAGTACTTTGTAGAAGGCATTGCAACCAGCGGAATGAAAAACTGATTGCTGAAGAAAAGCGTGCAGAGAAGCAAATTTCGAAAAATCTGCATCCGTACAATTGTATGCATTTCCTCTCGTCAGGGAAACGCCTCCCGGCGTTTCCCTGATTTTGCCTGTGCAGAGCAGTATTGCCGCGGATTTTTGAGAGGGTGAGTATCTTTTGAGATCTGAGGATCTGAGGAAAGAGAAAATGCGGGAACAAGTATTACAGAGGAATCCGAGTATATGAACATAACAATTGGAACAACACAAATTGATATTGAGCTGCAGTACCTTCAGGGCGGAAGATGGGTCTCTGCCTTCAGCGAGAGTGGAAATTCGGTCAGCATCGCCTTGAAGGAGCATCCGGATTATGTGGATTACGCAGTGACCCTGAATTCCGAAGAGGAAACAAAGGTCCGCCTTTCGGCTTCTCCGGCGGAGAGCAGAAAGGCCTTTCACGTCATTCCCTGCTGTATCTATGGCGACAACAATGCAGCAGAGGTACATGCCGGGGAATTCCCGCTTCTATGCGAGGAGGAAGGCGAGGACGTTTTCCGTGCATCCAGATGGGAGTTTCGTGCGGACCGCGCGGCAATGCCGTTGTCTGCGATTTGCACGGAGAAGGGCGTACTTGCCGTCACGGTGGATCCTTACACGTTATCCGGCAGTGCGGCCGGGGCCTCATCCGCAAACATGAACTGGAATGCGGCTGGGAAGGCGTCGGAAACTGCGTCCGTTAGTGCGGCCGGGAAGGCGTCTGGAACCGCGGTGGTTCCGAATGGTGTCTTCGCTGAGCTCCCGAATGTCTGCGGAATCAGCATGGGATATACCAACGATCCGATTTCCTTTATCAACAAGAGAACCCCGGGCCCTTCGACAGAAGCGTTTGTCTGCAAGGGTGAAGTGAAGGGAAGAATCTATTTTGTTCCCGCAAGGGATGCGGACAATCCGCGGCTTTCTCTTCACGAGATTATTCGGAGAGAATATGCTCTCCGGCATGAGAGAGCGGTCTATCAGAAAAGCTTCCGGGATGCGGTAAAGGGATGTCTCCGGAGCTTTGCTCAGATCAGCTGGAATCCGGAGACGGAAGAGTATACCAACTGCAACTGTCTCCCTCCGGAGAATCCGGTGCTGCATCCCTGGAGAAATGTCAAGGAGATCGGCTGGACAGGAGGCGGTGTTCTGGCTTATCCTCTGGTTCTTGCCGGGGAAATTCTTGGCGAAGAAGGAAAAAAGCTGCTTTCCGGGGCGGCAGCCGGCGGACAGATGTTTGACAAAATTACTTCCGTTTTCCATGAGGATTCCGGTCTTCTGTTCGACCTCACCTCTCCGATTGATACGGACAGGGTGAAGGACCGTTACAACGGAGCCTCCGGACTTGCGCACCAGGAGGTGAGCGCTGCGGATGAAAATGGAAGGTGGGTCAATGGCTGGTGGGCAGAATTCGGACTTGCCCGGGATGTTCACTGTGCGTATACCGTTGGCAGTGCGGTCCACTATCTGCTGAAGACCATTGATTTTCTTACGCACGAAGGAAAGAGTTACCCGGAGAACTGGCTTGATAAGGTCAGAAAGACGATTGATACGGTTATCTTGCTGCAGAGAGAGGACGGAGCGTTTGGCTATACCTACCGGACAGACCGGAAGGAAGTGGCCGACTGGAACGGCTTTGCCGGATGCTGGTTTGTTCCCTGCGCGGCTTATCTGTATCATCTGACAGGAGAAGAGAAGTATCTGCAGGCGGCAGACAAGGCACTGGATTATTATGGAGAAGCTGTCAGAACCCTTACCTGCAACGGTACGCCGATGGACACCTGGAAATCGCCGGATGAGGAAGGAAACCTTGCTTATATCCGCGGGGCCAGGCTTCTTCATGAGTATACCGGCAGGGAAAAATATCTGACTGCTCTGAAAAACGGCGCAGATTATGAATTCCTGTGGCGGTACGGTTATCGGACGAAGCCGATGTACAAGCCGATTGCAGACGGCTGGAATGCCTGCGGAGGCAGCATCACCTCTGTTTCCAACCCGCATATCCATCCGATGGGAATGATTGTGGACAGTGATCTGTATTATCTCGGTAAGGTAAGCGGAGATTCTTATTATACAGAGCGGGCGCTTGACGGAACTGCGTGGCTCATGCAGACCCTGGAGCTGTATCCTGAGAAAACAGGATACGGACAGTACGGCGTTCTTTCCGAGAGATGGTGCCCGTCGGATGGACTGGTGATTCAGAAGGATTCCAACGGAGATTTCTACAGCTCCTGGTATTCCTACAACCTCTGGGCTGCAGCCGCTGCCTTCGAAGAGGTCTGCGAGCGGTGCCTGGATGATACAGAGCTTTCCATGTGTGTGGGGCGTGTATAGTTGTTTCTGAAAAGCGATCGGGATGAAATCAAGTCGTTTCTGAAAAGTGGTCGGAATCGAAATAGAGTCGTTTCTGAAAAGTGGTCGGAACCGAAATAGAGTCGTTTCTGAAAAACGATCGGAACGAAGAAGTGTGTGTGAAAGGAGAATAAGATAATGGCAAAATTAAACTATGAAGTATTAAAGAACAGCGGCTACGACGGATACATCCTCGGAAAAGGGCAGGCTCCTGTCAAGGTCCTGCAGTTCGGCGAAGGAAACTTCCTCCGCGCTTTCGTGGATTACTGGTTTGATATGTCCAACGAAAAAGCCGGCTGGAACGGCAAGATTGCCCTCGTTCAGCCCATCGCTCAAGGACTGACTAATATGGTCAATGATCAGGAGGGCCTCTACACCCTCTATCTTCGCGGCTCCGAGAACGGTGAAAAGGTCAACCGCAAGCGCGTCATCTCCTGCGTGGATGCCTGCTACAACCCTTA
>HF986549.1:0-16609 GCA_000431495.1 Firmicutes bacterium CAG:791
GGGGTGGCTGATTCCTTGCATGATGTATGACAACGCAGCGAAATGCAGTGTTGTAGAGCAATTAAGGGATGCTCAATAATTGTAAGACAAGAACCCCCGTCTGACTTCCTGATAGAAATCAGACGGGGGCTCAATTTATGCGGTCAATGGGACTTGAACCCACACGCCTTGCGGCACAGGAACCTAAATCCTGCATGTCTGCCAATTTCATCATGACCGCTTATATTGTACTCTGCTCTTTCTCTGCTTTTACTCTGCTCTCGGAAATGCCTTCGAACGCGGCCTCGAAAGCAAAGAGACGAGTCTTATTGATAAATAAAAACGCTGTAAAATCAACTCTCGTTGATCTACAGCGTTCCTGTTCACACTGAGCGATGCGGGACTCGAACCCGCGACAACTTGATTAAAAGTCAAGTGCTCTACCACCTGAGCTAATCGCCCGAAACTGGGCTAGCCAGATTCGAACTGGCGAATGCAGCAGTCAAAGTGCTGTGCCTTACCCCTTGGCGATAGCCCAATGAGTATCCCATCATCAGGGATGATCGATACACGCCAATGTGCGCTGCTGCCGAAAAGAGGGGTGGGTAGAGGGACTCGAACCCTCGGTCTCCAGAACCACAATCTGGCGCGTTAACCAACTACGCCATACCCACCATACATGGTGTTGATTACGCTTCTGTAATCAATGTGCCCGTGGGGATTCGAACCCCAGACCCTCGGCTTAGAAGGCCGATGCTCTATCCAGCTGAGCTACGGACACGTAAAAGCGGGTGATGGGAATCGAACCCACATATCCAGCTTGGAAGGCTGGTGTTCTACCACTGAACTACACCCGCAAATAGCTTAACTGCTTCAGTTGTGTATCTCGTCTCGGCATTTCTTATTCCCCGTGACGCAAGTGCTATTATATAAGACCTCCATAAGGCAGTCAAGCGCTTTTTTGAAATTTTTTCAATTTTTTTAGCGTTCCAACAGGGAATTTCATCCTGATTTGATGGAAACCTCTGGCAGGGATGCATTTGGAACGGCGGATGCATCCTGATTTGAGAATAATGTCTTGCGGGGATGATTTCCAGCGGAGAAATTCATCCTGTTTTGATGGAAAACTCCGGCAGGGATGCATTTGGAACGGCGGATGCATCCTGATTCGAGAAAAATGTCTTGCGGGGATGATTTTCAGCGACGAAATGCATCCCTCAAAGCCAGAATAGCAAATTTAAGATGCATGAGGGCCGGAAATATCATCCTGGAAAAGGCAAAGAGCAAATTCAGGATACATCGACCAGGCACACAGCAAAAAACACAGGAAAACCGCAGCAAAAACAAAGCAAAAGCCAACAGCAACCGCAGCAAAAGCAAAACCAACAACCACAGCAAACAGCAGCAAACAGCAGCAACCGCAGCAAACAGCAGCCATGTCGTGTAAACACAACATAGCTGCTGCATATTCGTTTCGTCTCACCTTTGTAGCTGAATTAAATGTGATCTCAATCAGCCCATTACAACCTGCACATCATAATCAGCCTTGTCGTTGCTGAACGGAATGATGTTGCCTTCTACCGGAGCACCGTCTACAAGCATCTGCTTCACGCCCTTTTCCACGTGATCCGGATTGGATACATGGATGTGATAGGTGACGCCGCGGAACTTGCGGGTCAGATCGTAGTCACCGAAATCCTTCGGAACGCAGGGATCAATGGAGAGTCCCTTATGCGTCGGCATGACGCCGAGGATGTACTGGGAGATATTTGCAAAGGTCCATGCTGCCGTACCGGTCAGCCAGCTGTTCTTGCCCTCTCCGAAATACTTTGCTTCCTTGCCTGCTACCATCTGGCAGTAAACATAAGGCTCTGTGCGGTGGATTTCGGAAATCTCCTCCGTATATGCAGGGCAGGTCTTGCGATAGATATCAAATGCCCGGTCGCCGTGTCCGCAAACAGTTTCCGCAATGGAAACCCAAGGGTTGTTATGGCAGAAGATGCCTCCATTCTCCTTGTATCCCGGCGGATAGGAGCTGATCTCACCAAGCTCAAGATGATAACTCTTGTATGCAGGATAGAGGATGCAGATGCCGTATTTGGTATCCAGAAGCTTTTCCACGGATTCCAGGGCCTTGTCTGCAAGTCCCTCCTTTACGCCGCAGCCGGCAAGCACGCAGAAGCCCTGAGGCTCGATGAAGATCTTGCCGTCTTCGCACTCATTGGAGCCAACCTTGTTGCCGTTTGCATCATAAGCACGTACAAACCACTCTCCGTCCCAGCCTGCCGTGGTGACAGCCTTATAAACGCGGTCTACTGCAGCACGTGCACGTGCTGCCTCTTCCTTATCGCCGCGAAGCTCTGCAATCTGCGCATATTCCTCGCCGTACTTTACGAACATGCCGCCGATGAAAACAGATTCCGCAACCGGTCCCTCGGAAGGGCCGAAGGTCTGGAAGGATTCGCCCGGGTGCTCGGAGAAGCAGTTCAGGTTCAGACAGTCATTCCAGTCAGCGCGGCCGATCAGAGGAAGGTCATGCGGACCGAGATGATTGATGGTGAAATCAAGAGACCTCTTGAGGTGCTCCATCAGCGTTGTGGCAACGGACATATCGTTGTCGTACGGAACAATCTCATCCAGAATGGAATAATCGCCTGTTTCTCTTGTATAAGCGCTGACGGCAGCAATGAGCCACAGCGGATCATCGTTGAAACCGGAGCCGATTCCCGCATTGCCCTTCTTGGTAAGCGGCTGATACTGATGATAAGCAGAGCCGTTCTGGAACTGTGTGGAAGCAATGTCAATGATTCTCTCCCTTGCGCGTTCCGGAATCAGGTGTACAAAGCCGAAAAGATCCTGGCAGGAATCACGGAAGCCCATGCCGCGGCCGATTCCGGATTCATAGTAGGAAGCAGAACGGCTCATATTGAAGGTGATCATGCACTGATACTGATTCCAGATATTTACCATACGGTTTACCTTGTCATTTCCGGTATGAACCGTATAGTGTGTCAGAAGATCCTTCCAGTAATCCTTCAGCTCTGTGTACGCGCGATCCACATCGGCGTCCGTCTTGTAGCGATCCAGAAGCGCCCATGCTCTCGTCTTGTTGATGATCTCATCTCTGGCAGTCGTTCCCTCGGCCCACTTTTCGTTCTCCGGATTCTCGATGTATGCGAGAACAAAAACAAAGGATCTGGTTTCGCCGGGAGCCAGTGTCAGATTCAGCTGATGCGAAGCAATCGGAGACCATCCGCTTGCCACCGAATTGTGACATTTTCCCTCAAGAACCGCCTGAGGCTTATCCGGGCCATTGTAGAAGCCCATAAATTCGCTGCGGATCGTGTCAAAGCCATCGATCTCCGCGTTGACGGAGTATACCGCGTAGTGATTGCGGCGCTCGCGATACTCTGTCTTATGGAAAATTGTAGAATCCACCAGCTCAACCTCACCGGTAGAAAGGTTTCGCTGGAAGTTCTCGCAGTCATCAGACGCATTCCAGAGGCACCATTCCACATAAGAGAAGAGCTGAACCTCTTTTGCTTCGTCTGTGTTGTTGGTAAGCTTGATCTGCTCAATCTCACAGGTATCATTCAACGGAACAAAGCACAGAAGATCTGAGGCAATTCCGTTTTTGGAAGCGGTGAATCTGGAATATCCAAGGCCATGACGGCACTCATAGGAATCCAGCTCGGTCTTGGTCGGCTGCCATGCCGGGTTCCAGATCTCATTTCCCTCTTTGATATAAAAATACTTGCCATTGCTGTCGTACGGAACGTTGTTGTAACGATAGCGGGTCAGGCGAAGAAGCTTTGCATCCTTATAGAAGGAATATCCACCGTCTGTGTTGGAAATCAGACTGAAGAAATCCTTGTTTCCCAGATAATTAATCCAGGGAAGCGGTGTCTTCGGAGTTGTGATGACATATTCCATGGCATTATCATCAAAGTAACCGAATTTCATAATACCTCCTTTTGCATTTCCCCCAAATGAATTGATAATAGATTCAGAAAACGTTTAAGTGACAAAACACAATTTGACATGGCTATTATATGCATCGAGCATACAAAAAAGCAAGGATCATCCCCTGAAAGAGCGATGAAATCTACACTTTTAACATCTTTGCATAGGCAAATCTTGTAATATGTAACATAATGTACTATTCTATAATCGTAAACGATTAAGGTCATCTGAAAAAATGTCATGATCGTGTACAATGGAACGAGAGGGAACTGTAGAAAGGGGTAAGGAATGGTATCGCTCAAGGATATTTCAGCGGCCTGCGGGGTGTCGATTGCTACCGTAAGCAAGGCACTTAACAATCATAACGACGTCAGTGAAGAAACCAAGGAACGCATTCGCAAGACTGCGATGAATCTTGGTTACATGCCCAACTCCGCGGCAAAGGCGCTGAAAACCAATCGAACCTATAACCTTGGAATCCTCTTTGTGGACGAGGCGCAGAGCGGACTGACGCATGACTATTATGCAGCTCTTCTGGACAGCTTCAAGCGTCACGCGGAAGCCCTCGGCTACGATCTGACCTTCATTAACAGCAATACCACAAGAAGCAACCGGATGTCCTATCTTGCGCATGCGAGATATCGCGGCTTTGACGGAGTGTGCATTGCCTGCGTGGATTTCTATGATCCCGATGTTGTGGAGCTGGTTCGAAGCAACATTCCGATCGTTACAATCGATCATGTCTTTGACAACCGCATGGTCATTCAGTCGGACAACGTGGCCGGAATCCGCGACCTTGTGAATTATATCTACCAGCGCGGGCACCGAAAAATCGCCTATATACACGGATTTGATTCTGCAGTTACACAGGCCCGCCTCGCAAGCTTCTATAAAACCTGCTATGATCTGGGTCTTACGATTCCGGATGAGTATATTGTAGAGGCAGCATACCGTGACACAGATACCACGTATGCGCGCACTATGGAGCTGCTGAAGCTGAAGGAGCCGCCGACCTGTATTCTGTATCCGGACGATTTTGCCGCTCTCGGAGGAATGAATGCCGTGCGTGCAAAAGGTCTGACGATCGGAAAAGATATTTCGATTGCCGGTTACGACGGAATCCGGTTGGGAAGACACCTGGAGCCGAAGCTGACAACAATCCGCCAGGACACGGAGGCAATCGGCGCGCAGGCAGCCGAGAAGCTGATTGCGCTGATCGAACGGCCGAAGACAACGCTGGTCGAGCATGTCATGATTGAGGGAACTCTCTTTGAGGGAGAAACCGTCGGAGAGATCAAACCGGAATAAATTATTTTTTACTTTCTTCTTGACAAATATCTGCTGTACGCGTATATTTAATCATGTTGTTGCGGCAGTAATGACGTGACAGAAATGTATGTGTAGCTCAGCTGGATAGAGCGTCTGGCTACGGACCAGAAGGTCGCGAGTTCGAATCTTGTCACATACAGAAACCGGAAAGCCTTTGGAATCAAGGTTTTCCGGTTTTTTGTTGTCCTGAAACACCTCGGTTTTGAGCAGTTTTTCGAGGGCTTGTTGTTTATTTGCTGTTTGTTTTTCACTGTTGCCAAAAAGAAGGGCTGCCGCTCAGCGACAGCCCTTCTTTTATACTATCTTTATTTCACCTTTGTGAACAGCAATCCGATCATTGCCCATCGCGGACAATTATCTCTCTACAATTGCTGCGCAGCCCATTCCGCCGCCTACGCACAGGGTTGCAAGTCCCTTGTGTGCATCTCTCTTCTGCATCTCATACAGAAGGGTAACCAGAATTCTTGCGCCGGAGCATCCGACCGGATGTCCGAGAGCAATGCCGCCGCCGTTCACATTGAGCTTCTCGGGATCAAAGCCAAGGTCATGTGCAACTGCCAGAGACTGTGCTGCAAAGGCCTCATTTGCCTCGTAAAGGTCGAAATCTTCGATCTTATAGCCAGCCTTATCCATTACCTTGCGGGTTGCGTAAATCGGTCCTACGCCCATGATAGAAGGATCTACACCGGCAAGCTCTCCGGCAATCCAGGTTGCCATCGGAGTTACGCCGAGCTCCTTCGCCTTCTCTTCGCTCATTACGATCATGGCTGCTGCGCCGTCATTGATTCCGGACGAATTACCTGCGGTCACGATTCCGTCCTTCTTGAAGGCAGGCTTCAGCTTCGCAAGAGCCTCAAGCGTTGTTCCCGGGCGGTTTCCCTCATCGGTATCAAAAACAATCGTTCCCTTCTTCGTCTTGATTTCAACCGGTACGATTTCATCCTTGAATCTTCCGGACTCAATTGCCTTCTCTGCCTTGTTCTGAGAACTGAGAGCAAACTCATCCAGCTGCTCACGTGTCAGTCCCCACTGCTCTGCAACGTTCTCAGCCGTAATTCCCATGTGATAGCCGCCGAATGCATCCGTCAGAGCGTCGCGGATCATTGCATCCTCAACAACACCGGAGTTCATTCTGTATCCGAATCTTGCCTTCGGAAGAAGGTAAGGTGCAGCATCCATATTCTCCATACCGCCGGCTACGATGATATCCTTGTCGCCCATGGCAATGAGCTTGGCTGCGAGGTTCACGCAGTGAAGGCCGGAGCCGCACAGAACGTTAATGGTCGTTGCAGGAACCTCTACCGGAATGCCTGCGTTTACTGCTGCCTGTCTCGCCGGGTTCTGGCCGTTGCCTGCCTGGATAACATCGCCCATGTAGACTTCATCCACCTGCTCCGGCTTTACTCCGGAACGGCGAAGAGCCTCTTTGATGACAATTGTTCCAAGATCTGCTGCCGGAATGTCCTTCAGAGTTCCGCCAAATTTGCCGATAGCCGTTCTGCAGGCGCCGGCGATTACAACTTTTCTAAGTGCCATTGATCTTACCCTCCACAATAATTGTTTGCAGTTTTTCTGCTTTTCTTATTATAAAACTTTATATGTGCAAATTACATGCACAGATCCGCAAATTCTCCGCCGTCCGCTTTCAGCAGGTCCAAGGGCGCAAGACAGATCTGGCAGCCGATTTTTCCTCCGCTGACATACATTCTCTCCAGTCCCTCTGCGGACGCGTCAACTCTGGTCACAAAAGCCTTCTTCATGCCGATTGAGGTGCATCC
Source organism: Firmicutes bacterium CAG:791 (assembly GCA_000431495.1). Lineage (GTDB taxonomy): Bacteria > Bacillota > Clostridia > Lachnospirales > Lachnospiraceae > CAG-791. The sequence goes on from HF986549.1 coordinate 7,050, forward strand.
GCCGCGCACATAACCCGTCAGCTGGAACAGATCCTTTACATGAATCATTTCCACAGATTTTACCCCGACGGATTTCGCGCATTTCTTCAGATCCAGCTCTTTTTCGATCGGGATCACAAAAACATAATGCTCCCGGTCATTTCCGACCGTAACCAGTGTTTTGTACACCTGCTCATGAGGAAGTCCCAGCTTGTCTGCCGTCTGAATTCCATCCACAAAGTCGTCCGGCTCATAGGATTCATGCGTGTAGCTGATCTTCAAGCGATCCAGAATACGCATTGCATTTGTTTTTACTTCTTTTTCTTTCTTCGCCATTGTATTGCCTTCCATTCCGCTGCAGGGACGAATCTCACTTTCCGCAGAGCCTGCTGATCAGCATCGGAATTGCCTGTTCGAAGTTCACTCCGTAAAAGACCCGTTCCCGATCCTCTACGGTCTTTCGGATACACTCCAGTGTGAAATCCACCGCAAGCTTCTGCGCGTCCTCCAGGGGCTTTCCCAGCGTCAGTGCGCCGGACAGGACGCTGGCAAAAATATCTCCCGTTCCGTGCATGCTTTCAGGAAGCCTCTCGTTCAGGTACGTTCTGCAAATCGGATGTCCCTTCTCTTTATGAAGAGACATCACGCCGATTCCATCTGCCCTCTGAAATCCTGTGATAATCACATCGCTGCAGCCAAGCTTCCCAAGGTCCTTCAGAACCTCTTCCCAGAAGGCCTCATCCGCATCGCTCCGATACTCTCTTCCCGTAAGAAGGCAGGCTTCCGTCAGATTCGGAACAATCACATCTGCCGAAGCGCACAGCTTCTTCATTGCCTCTGCAAAATCCGGCGTAAATCCCTTATAGAGCTTTCCGTGATCCGCCATCACCGGATCCACAATCTGAAGGCAGTCTGCATGTTTCCGGAACCTCTCTCCCAGCTCCCGGACCAGCTCCACCTGACGGACGGATCCCAGATATCCGCTCTCGATCGTATCGAATTTGATGCCTTCCTGTTCCCACGCTTTCTCAATCCCGGGAATTTCATCCGTGAGATCCCGAAAGGTAAAATGAGAAAACGCCGTATGCGCAGAAAGAAGCGCCGTCGGAAGAGGGCAGGCTTCTACACCCATGGCCGAAATGATCGGCAATGCCACCGTCAGCGAGCATTTCTCTACACAGGAGATATCCTGCACAGTCAGTAATCTTTTCATGGATTCGTTCTGTTCCTTTTGCGTGAAATGTAAAAGCGGGCTGCAGATGCAGCCCGCCTCGTTTGGTCATATTCTTACTGAATTATGCACCTGCTTTTGCAGCAATAGCAGCCTTCAGCTTCTCAGTCAGAAGCGGAACAACCTTGTTCAGATCGCCGACAATGCCGTAATCTGCAACATCGAAGATCGGAGCGTTCTCATCCTTGTTGATCGCGATGATGATATCAGACTCTTCCATACCTGCAACATGCTGAATTGCACCGGAAATACCGATTGCAAAATATACGTGAGGGCGAACCGTCTTGCCGGTCTGTCCAACCTGAAGATCCTTCGGCTTCCAGCCGGAATCTACAACTGCGCGGGAGCAGGAAACGGTTCCGTGCAGAACCTCTGCAAGATCATCCAGAAGCTTGAAGTTCTCAGGGCTGCCAACTCCGCGGCCGCCGGAAACAAGGATCTTTGCTGCCTGAATGTCAGCAACAGAAGATACTTCCTTAACGATCTTGAGAATCTCGGTGTAGCAGTTGTCCGGAACAAATCCAGGGTTGAACTCGACAACCTCTGCCTTGCGGCTGTTGTCGGGAGTCAGCTTCTGCATAACGCCGGGGCGAACGGTTGCCATCTGCGGACGATAGTCCGGGCAGGCAATCGTAGCGATGGTGTTGCCGCCGAATGCAGGACGGGTCATCAGCAGCTGCTTATGCTTCTGCTCCTGTCCGGGAACAGCGATCAGCGGGAAATCACCGATTTCAAGCTGTGTGCAGTCAGCGGTAAGTCCGGTGTGAACTCTTGCCGATACGCGAGGGCCAAGGTCACGGCCGATTGCTGTAGCACCAACCAGAAGGATCTCCGGCTTGAACTCATTCACAACCGATGCCAGAGCGTGTGCATAGGGCTCTGTGCGATAATCCTTCAGCTCAGGATCATCCACAACGATAACACGATCTGCGCCGTAAGCTGCCAGCTCGTCTGCAAGATCCTTTACGCCGGATCCGATCAGAACTGCCGTAACAGTCTTGTCATCCAGATCCTTTGCCAGATCATTGGCTTTGCCCAGAAGCTCCAAAGCAATGGGGCTGATCTTGTTATCAACCTGCTGAGCAAAGATAAATACTCCTTTGTAATCCTCTAATGCCATTGTTTCTTCCTCCTGTTAGATCACGTGCTTCTCGTTCAGTACGTTTACGATATAATCAGCTGCCTCTTCAGGTGAATCCGGAACAACCTTCACACCCTTGCCCTTGGCAACCTTATCAGAAGCCTTGGCGATCACAGTCGGGGAACCAACCTTACCGATGTTGGAATCTTCCACATCCTTCAGGTCTTTTCTTCCCCATACAGTAACTTCCTTCTGGAATGCATCAAATACTCCGCCGGGAGTCATATAGCGGGGCTCGTTCAGCTCTGCCAGGCAGGTAACCAGGCAGGGCATCTTTGCCTTGACAATGTGATATCCGTCATCATACTGACGCTTAACGGTAACGGTCTTCTCCGCCTCATCCACAGAGAGCTCCTCTGCGTAGGAGATCAGCGGCAGATGAAGGTGCTCGGAGATCTGAGGACCAACCTGTGCGGTATCACCATCGATAGCCTGACGGCCGGTGATGATCAGATCGTAATCCAGATTTCTGAGTGCTCCTGCGATGGTCTGGGAGGTAGCCCAGGTATCTGCGCCGCCGAGAACACGGTCAGTAACCAGAACACCCTTGTCTGCGCCCATTGCGAAGGCTTCGCGAAGAACTGCATCTGCCTTCGGAAGGCCCATGGTCAGAACGGTAACCTCTGCGCCGTACTGATCCTTTAAACGAAGCGCTGCTTCCAGGCCTGCCTTGTCATCCGGGTTCATGATGGCAAGCATAGCTGCTCTGTCCAGCGTTCCATCGGGTTTGAACTTAACGCCACCCTTTGTATCGGGAACCTGCTTTACGCAAACTACTACTTTCATATGTTTTCTCCTTATAGTCAGAATCGAATTACTTCAGAAGATCTCCGGAAATAACCATGCGCTGAACTTCAGATGTTCCTTCGTAGATCTCAGTGATCTTCGCATCACGCATCATACGCTCAACTTCGTACTCCTTGATGTAGCCGTAGCCGCCGAAGAGCTGTACGCACTTGGTTGTAACTTCCATTGCCGTCTCTGCAGCAAAGAGCTTCGCCTTTGCAGCCTCTACGGAGTAGCGGTCTTTGTTCTTCTTCGCATCAGCAGCCTGGTATACGAGAAGCTTTGCAGCCTCAATCTGAGTAGCCATATTGGCAAGCTGGAACTGTGTGTTCTGGAACTGTGCGATGGATCTTCCGAACTGCTTTCTCTCCTTGACATAAGCGATGGTGCGGTCAAGAGCGCCCTCAGCAAGTCCGAGTGCCTGTGCAGCGATTCCGATACGGCCGCCGTCCAGAGTGTGCATGGCGATCGGGAAGCCCTTTCCTCTTGCGCCGAGAAGGTTCTCAGCCGGAATGTGCATATCCTGGAAAATCAGCTCATAGGTGGAAGAACCATGGATACCCATCTTGTTCTCCTTGGTTCCGAAGGTGAATCCAGGTGTGTTCTTCTCAACGATAAACGCGGAGAACTTCTTCTGCTTTCTGCCTCTCTTGTCCTCGACAATGTCGGTATAAGCAATGATGATGTAGATGTCTGCTTCCTTACCGTTGGTGATGAAGCACTTGGAACCGTTCAGGATCCATTCCTTTCCGTCTTCGGAAAGAACTGCCTTGGTCTGAACACCCTGTGCGTCTGTGCCGGCGCCGGGCTCCGTCAGACCGAATGCGCCAAGGAGCTTGCCCTGTGCAAGCGGAATCAGATACTTCTGCTTCTGCTCTTCGGTACCAAAGGTCATGATCGGATCGCAGCACAGAGAGGTGTGTGCGGATACGATAACAGAGGTGGTTCCGCATACCTTAGCGAGCTCCTCGACACACATTACATAGGTCAGAGGGTCGCAGCCCTGTCCGCCGTATTCCTTCGGAATCGGGATGCCCATGAAGCCAAGCTTCTGCATCTTGGAAACGGTCTCACGAGGGAACTCGTGGGTATCGTCGACCTCGATTGCAAGGGGCTTTACTTCCTTCTCAGCAAAATCCTTGAACAGAGATCTTGCCATTTCATGTTCTTTGCTTAACTGAAAGTCCATGTTGTACTCTCCTTTTACACATTAATATGTTTCAATCCCCGCCCTGTGCGGCAGATGGAGGAATCCGTCCGCCGCAGTCAGGCAGGGGCAGAAATAACGTTCCGGAAACCCTTCGGATTACTTTCTGTCCGTAGGAACCTTCTGGCCATCGCTGTAATCGTAGAAGCCGATGCCGGTCTTGCAGCCAAGCTTCTTTGCGCGAACCATCTTGCGAAGGAGCGGGCTTGCTGCGTACTTGGAATCATGAGTCTCGCTGTAGATAACATCCATGATTGCAAGAACAATGTCCAGTCCGATATAGTCGCCGAGTTCAAGCGGTCCCATCGGGTGATTGCAGCCAAGCTTCATAGCGGTATCAATGCCCTCGATATCGGAAACGCCTGCTGCGTATACGCAGATGCCTTCGTTGATCATCGGAACCAGGATACGGTTTACAACGAAGCCTGCAGCCTCATTGACCTCAACAGGGGTCTTGCCAAGCTTCTCGGAGATCTCCTTAACTTTTGCTACAACGTCGTCCGGAGTGTTGGCGCCCTTGATGACCTCGATCAGCTTCATAACAGGAGCCGGATTGAAGAAGTGCATACCAACGACGGGCTTGGAAAGGCCTGCGCCGATCTCGGTGATGGACAGGGAAGAGGTGTTGGAAGCGAAGATGCAGTCCGGATTCTTAACGATCTCGTCCTGAAGCTTCTTAAAGGTCTCATGCTTCAGATCCATCTTCTCAAGAACTGCCTCAACAACCAGATCAGGATCTACGGCGATGTCAGAAAGGCCGGTTACGATCTTGCCCAGAAGAGCATCCTCTGCAGCCTGCTCCATCTTGCCCTTTGCTACTCTCTTATCCAGAGCCTTCTTGATCTTGGCCTTGCCGCCATCTGCGAACTCCTGCTTGATGTCGCAAAGATAAACCTTCTCAACTGCATCGCTCTGAGCAAAAGCCTGCGCAATGCCGGATCCCATGGTACCTGCACCAATGACTGCTACTTTCATTTGAATTTCCTCCTCAACTGAGTTTTATCATGACAAGATGCCCGGTGTAATCCCGGGCACCTGGTGTCTTCTTTATTTGTTCTGGAATGCGACGTGCTTCACCTTGGCAGGATCGTCCTTCTTGCGGAGGAAGTTCGCCATGCCTTCCTTCTGATCCTCGGACTCGAAGCAGGAGCCGAACAGCTTCTCCTCGGTCACAAGAGCATCCTCCATCTCCTGCTGAATGCCGGTGTTGATGGCTTCCTTGCATGCACGAACTGCAATCGGAGCATTTCCTGCGATCACCGAAGCCAGCTTCTTCGCAGTGGGAAGGAGTTCTTCCTGCGGAACAACCTGATTTACAAGTCCGATGCGGAATGCCTCATCTGCCTTGATGTTGCGAGCTGTGTAGATCAGCTGCTTCGCCATTCCAGGTCCAATCAGGCGAGCCAGTCTCTGTGTGCCGCCAAAGCCCGGAGTGATGCCAAGGCCAGCCTCAGGCTGACCAAATACTGCGTTCTCTGCACAGATGCGGAAATCGCAGCTCATTGCGATCTCATTGCCGCCGCCGAGAGCAAAGCCGTTGATGGCTGCAATAACCGGAATCGGAAGCGTCTCAATTCTGCGGAACAGATCGTTTCCCTTCTTGCCGAATGCCTCGCCCTCTGCCTTGGTCAGGGTGGACATCTCTCCGATGTCTGCTCCTGCAACAAAGGACTTGTCGCCTGCGCCGGTAAGAATCAGGCAGCGGACTGCGTTCAGATCCACGCCATCGATCACTGCAGCAAGATCATCCAGAACCTGAGAGTTCAGTGCATTCAGAGCCTGCGGACGATTGATGGTGATCACACCTACCGCGCCCTCTACTTCATAATTTACAAAACCCATTGGAAGCCTTCCTTTCACTATTAAACAGTTGCTGTCCGCTTCTGTTTATGCCTCGTACTTCTCAACAACCGTTGCACAGCCCATTCCGCCGCCGATGCAGAGGGTTGCAAGTCCGCGCTTCGCATCGCGGTCCTTCATTGCATACAGGAGAGTGGTCAGGATACGTGCGCCGGATGCGCCTACCGGATGTCCGATTGCGATTGCGCCGCCATTGACATTCAGCTTGTTCATATCAAAGCCAAGTTCCTTGCCGACTGCAACAGACTGTGCGGCAAAAGCCTCGTTTGCTTCATAAAGATCGAAATCATCAATGGTCAGGCCGGTCTTCTTCAGAACCTTTCTGGTTGCTGCGACAGGGCCTACACCCATGATGGAGGGATCTACGCCGCCAAGAGCGCCTGCTGTCCAGACTGCCATGGGAGTTACGCCGAGCTCCTTCGCCTTGGACTCGCTCATCACAACGATTGCTGCAGCGCCGTCGTTGATTCCGGATGCGTTTCCTGCCGTGGTTACGCCGTCAGGATTGATTGCACGAAGCTTCGCAATGTCTGCTGCGGTCTGTCTGCCGCGAGGGCCTTCATCCGTATCGAAAACAATCGTCTGCTTCTTCTGCTTGATTTCAACAGGGACGATCTCTTCCTTGAACCTGCCAGCTTCCTGTGCCTCAGCGGTCTTCGTCTGAGAGCATGCTGCGAACTCATCCAGCTCTTCTCTGGTAAGTCCCCACTGCTTCGCTACGTTATCAGCAGTCTGAATCATATGATAGTTGTTGAATGCATCCCACAGAGCATCGTTGACCATGCAGTCCACAACCGTTCCGTTATTCATGCGATATCCGAAACGAGCCTTCGTAAGTGCGTAGGGAGCCATCGACATATTCTCGGTACCGCCTGCTACGACGATGTCAGCCTCGCCGGCCTTGATCAGATCTGCAGCAAGATTTACTGCATACAGTCCGGATCCGCATACAACGTTCAGAGTCACTGCAGGAGTTTCTACCGGCAGTCCTGCCTTGAGAGAGCACTGTCTTGCAACGTTCTGTCCCTGTGCTGCCTGAATGACGCAGCCCATAAATACCTGATCCACATCCTCCGGCTTGATTCCTGCACGCTTTACGGCTTCCTTAATGACGATTGCACCCAGCTCTGCTGCGGGGGTCGTGGAAAGTGCGCCGCCCATCTTGCCTACCGCAGTGCGGCAAGCGCTTGCAATAACAACTCTGTCTGCCATATTCATCCTTTCCGCCGCAGCTATTTTGTGCGCGGCCATCAGATTGTTAATTTTTTATCACACCATCAGAAATTATAGCATAGCACCCTGCTTTTTTCAATTCTGAATAGTTCTGAAATTGATGGTGAAAAACTGTATGTTTTGACTGCCCGGCCGATCAAAGGTCCGGCTCGATCAGTCCGTAGGTGCCGCCCTTTCTCTTATAAACAACGTTCAGCTGCTCCGTCTCAGCGTTGCAGAACATGTAGAAGCTGTGTCCGAGAAGCTCCATCTGTACGCAGGCATCCTCCGGATACATCGGCTTCATATCAAACTGCTTGCGGCGGCAGATCTGAATCTCCTCCTCCGCCATATATTCACGATCCAGAAACTCTCTCCGGAAGTCATTGTCACTGTCCTGATGGCGGTCCACAATCTTATTCTTGTACTTCTTGAGCTGACGTTCAATCACCTCTTCCACCAGATCAATGCTGATGTACATATCGTTGCTCGACTGCTCGGACCGGATGATTCCTCCCTGAACAGGTATCGTCACCTCAATCTTCTGACGGTCCTTTTCTACGCTCAGTGTGACGCGCACCTCTGTGTCCGGAGCAAAGAAACGATCCAGCTTGTCCAGCTTGCCTCGAATCGCAGTGTCCAGCCCCGATGTAACCTCAATGTTCTTTCCGACAATGGTGTACTTCATACGCAGTTTCCTTTCCGCCGGGATGGATCATAATGTCCGGTATTCTTCCCCCGACTGTATGATTCCATTATTTTACCATATCGGTTTACCGATAGCGCTCCTCTTCTGTGCAATTCCGACAAATAATTTTCAAACATACCACAAAACCGAAGGCAGGTCCCGAATGCAAAAAGACGCCGGGTCTTCGCCCGACGTCCTTCTGTTCCGATGTTTCGGATATCAATTGAATATTCTTCGGATGGCAACAATGTTGCGGTAGGTTGCCGTTCCGGTTGTAATGCCGTACCTGGGGTTCGATGCGTGTACAATCTGGTTGTTGCCAAGGTAGATCGCGACATGACCGGAGTACAGAATCAGATCGCCCGGCTGTGCCTCTGCCAGGGAATTCACAGCTGTTCCGCTGTGCTCCTGAGAGCCTGTGTAATGCGGAAGACTTACACCGAAGTTTGCGTACACCGCCATGGTAAAGCCGGAGCAGTCCGTTCCGTTTGTCAGGCTGGAGCCGCCCCACACATAGGGATTGCCGACAAACTGCAGAGCATAATTTGCAACTGCCTGTCCGGATGCACTGCCGGAGCCGCTGCCTCCCGTATATGTATTCAAAGCTCCCGAGCCGCCGGATTTCTTCTTGCTTCCTGAAGTGCCCGCCGTGCCGGCCGCTGCATTCGAGGCATCCTTCGCCGCTTCCTCTTCTGCCTTTCTGGACGCCTCAGCTGCTGCTTCCTCAGCCTCCTCCTGTGCTCTGGAGACCGCCTCCGGATAAACATCCTCCACGTCCGCAAAGTCCGCGGAAATGTAGCCTTCTCCATCTTCTGTATTGACCTTGTACCAGCCGTCTGTTTCCTCCAGAATATCCAGCGTCTGGCCCTGTCCGATCAATGTAATAACGTCGGAATCCGCCTGAGCAGCCGCACGCACGCGAAGGGTCTCCGTCGTAACAACCGCCTTCTTCGTCGTCACGGAATCCGCAAGCTGCTGTGCCGTATCTCCGGTCGCAACATATTCCTCGCGAATATATCCGGTGACATCTCCGGACCTGACACGTGCCCAGCCGTTTCCGGTGCGCCCAAGAACCTTGGCCACAGAACCGTTATAGAGCTTGCCCACAATATCAGATTCCTCATCGGCATCAGCACGGACATTGATATAATCATTGACCTGGGCCACGACGATCTCATTGCCGTTCGAATCCGTCGCCATGCCGGTCTCGCCGGAAGCCTCTGAATCCGTTCCACTCTCCGCTTCCTCTTTTCCGGAGGCCTCCGGATCCGTATCCGATGCAGCCGTGCTGCTCTCTTCGGAAGCATTTTCGGAAGTATCTTCCGAAGCACCCTCCGCAGAATTGTTTCCCTCCTGTGAGGAAGCAAGCAGCGCTTCCGCTTCTCCCGCGCTGATCACCCCCTGATCCAGCTTCATCTGCGCTTCTCTTCGGTCTACCATTTGTGCAAGCTGAACC
>HF986549.1:16654-21652 GCA_000431495.1 Firmicutes bacterium CAG:791
CGCATCCGCCCCCCCCGTCACCGCTGTTGCGGACAGAATCGTTGCGGTCGCACTGTCGATCCGGATTCCCTGCGTCTCCGAAACCGCATTGACCACTGCCTGTTCACGGGCCTGTACCGGAGTCAGCTGTGTCTCTGCGATGGAGCGGTTGTTTTCCTCATCCGTAGTATCTTCAGAGGCATCTTCTGCCTCATCCGACCCTTCCCCCGCCGACGCATTCTCTGCCGCCGATGCCTGGATCGTAAGTCCGTTCTTCTCATCTTTTCGAATTACGGAGATCAGTCCGTTGTCATACAGGTTATCCTCCACATTTCGAAGAGATACCTTCTTCGCCGCAAACGCATAGGAAAAGCCTGCTCCCGGCAGCATGACAGGAGCGTGCTCTTCTTCCTCCGAAGCCATTTCCGTCTGCGCTGCCAGAACCTGCTGCGGCATGCCCGCTCCGATCATTGCTCCGCCAAGCGCCAGTGCACACAGCCCGGCCGCAAATCTTCTATGTATTCTTTTCATTTTTCCTGTGATCAAAATTCCCGTTGTCCCCTTCATCCACCGCAGCAGATGTACGCACCAGAAGTGCCAATTGTTACAAGTTTGTTACATTATTTATGATGTCAGCGGATCCTGTCAAGAGCCCTTCCGCACGGATTCTTCACATTCCTTCACTATTTTACATATTTTCCGGCTTTGTCAACACGATTTTCCCAAAATCCCGTTCTACGATTCACTGCAATCCTGGTCTATAATCATCCACATGAAAACAAGAACTGTATCTGAACTGAATGCCGCCTACGGTTTCACGCCTCTTCCGCACGGTCTTTCTTCTGCAGAAAGACCGTTTGCTGCGGCGGCCGGATTTTCTGATCCGGAGGCGCCGTTTGCAACAACCGCCGAATTCTCTGCCGTAGCGAGGAATCACTGCTGCGCGGTCATGGTATTGAATCTGCTTCCTCTGAGATTTCCTGACTACTGCGCGGGCTTTTCCCGCAGTGAGCTTTTCAAAGAAATCCATGGAGAAATCGGAAACGGACCGGTTCTGTCTCTTCGCCGGGCAAACCGTTTTCTTCGGAAAGCGCAGCTTCCGGGCCGGTTGGTCCGGATTTCCAACTCCCGACTCCCTGTCCACCCTGCGGAGTATCATGCACTTCTCCTTGCAGCGGCTCCCCTTGACTGGCACTGGGTGCTTGCCATTCCGGATTCCGGGAAGAATCCGCCTGCCCCGGATGCAGCCATCCCCGTTATCACCGGCTGGGATCCGGACCGTCCATACCTCTGGAATCCGGAAGGTCCCTCCCGCCTTCTGGCCGCCTGGAGACTGGATCCGGACTAACCGTAAAAGAGAAACGGACAGGTCTTCCATCAGACCTGTCCGAAAACGCCATATTCTCTTATTCCATTACAATCTTCCGGCACACATCGGGCTTGTTGGTGATGATTGCCTCGACGCCCATGTCTCTGCACAGCTTCATGTATACCTCATCGTTTACCGTCCAGACATGTGTTTCCAGGCCGTATTCATGAGCTGTCTTCACATATTCCGGATCCTGAAGAAAATAAAGTGCCGGATGCAGCGCATTGACCTTTGCCTTTTCCTTCGCATAGGGAGCCACATCAAGCCATCCGTCCGAATACAGAAGTCCCGTATTGACATCCGGCTTCAGATTCCGAAGATGAACCAGTGTCTCATGCTTGAAGGAGGAATACATCACCTTCTCTTCCATGCCCATTCTGGCTGTCAGGTCCAGGACCTTCTCCTCAATTCCGCTGTAACGGAACACACCTGTCTTGAATTCCACATTAATCGTAAGGCCCGTTGGCTTCAGAAGCTCATAGACCTCCTCCAGTGTCGGAATCTGCACCTTTGTATACTCGGGATGTACCCGATTGAAATTCATCTTCCGAAGCTCGGCAAAGGTATGATCCTTCACATAGCCGGTTCCGTCGCTGACCCGCTCGACCGACTCGTCATGTGTCACAACAAGCTCACCGTCCGATGTCAGCTGCACATCCAGCTCGACCCCATCTGCCTGCATTTCTGCCGCCTTTTCAAACGCGGGAAGCGTATTCTCCGGCGCATACGCGGAAGCTCCGCGATGTGCCCATACCAATGTTCTCATCTCTACTCCTTCGGACCGTTCCGAAAAACGGTCTCCTTCCATTATCCGCTTAATTATTTGCCGTTTCCTGTCTGGTGCTTACCACAAACAGGATCAGACCAATCACAAAGAAAACCGCAATGACGCCGACACCGTTGTTGACGCTTCCTGTCATCTGCGACACCAGTCCCATCAGCGTCGTGCCGATCACCGAAGCACCCTTTCCGCAGATGTCATAGAAGCCGAAAAATTCTCCGGAACGTTCTGCCGGAATGATCTTGGCAAAATAAGAACGGGACAGCGCCTGAATTCCGCCCTGGAACATTCCGACAAAAATTGCCAGTACCCAGAACTGCCAGCTTGCACTCATAAAGTAAGCAAAAATCGCGATGCCCGTGTAAGCTGCAATGGCAATCATGATCAGCTTCTCCGACATGCCCTTCTGCGAAAGCTTTCCAAACAGGATCGCAAACGGGAAGGCAACAAACTGCGTCACAAGAAGCGCAAGCAGCATATCGGTCGATCCCAGCCCGAGTGCAGAGCCGTAGGCCGTCGACATATCAATGATGGTGTAAACGCCATCGATATAGAAAAAGAACGCCAGCAGGAAAAAGAAAACCTTTTTATTCTTCGCAATGTCCCGGAGGCTGACGCCGAGCTGCTGCAGAATATTCTTCTTTTCCTCTTCGCCTGTAAGGAAATACTTCTGCTGATAGCTGCGAAGAATCGGAACCGACACTCCCATCCACCATACCGCTGTAATGACGAGTGCAAGAGAAAGTGCCGTCATCTGCGAAAGGCCGATTTTGTCGCTGTTCAGAACCAGCAGAAGGCAGGCAATGAACGGAACGCAGCTTCCGATGTAGCCCCAGGCATAGCCCTGAGAGGAAACATTGTCCATCCGCTCTTCCGTGGTAATATCGCCAAGCGTCGAATCATAGACAACAAGACTCAGGGAGTATACGGATTTTACAATGCAGAAGACGATCAGGAACATCAGCCATTCCTTCACAAAGCCAAGCGCCGCACACCCGATTGCTCCCAGGACAATGGTTGCCGCAAAGATGGCTTTCTTTTTCTTCCCCTTGTCCGCCGCAGCACCGAGGAGCGGTCCGAGGAAGGCAACAATCAAAGTGGAAATGGAAATGGCATAGCCCCAGTAGGCCAGATAATTGACCTCAGAAAGCCCCGCCTGTTTGCCCAGCTGATTGAAGTAAATCGGTATGATGGTGGAAACCATCATCGTAAAGGCCGAATTGGCCACGTCATACAGGATCCACTTCTTTTCGAGCGATGTAAGCTTCGACTTCATAATTTTCCTAATCCCCCATCTTCCTTCTGTGCGTTTTCCAAAGTCAGGACAACGCCATCCGGTCCGAAACCTCTCCGCCTGCTTCCTCAAATTTCTGAAGAAGATCCTGTACCTGCAGCTTCTTCTTCTCCTCGCCGGAAACATCATAGATGATCTTTCCGTTTGACATCATGATCAGACGGTTCCCATGCTCAATGGCATCGTGCATGTTATGCGTAACCATCAGCGTTGTCAGTCTGTTCTCTCCGACGATCCGGTCGGTTGCTTCCAGAACCTTCGCCGCCGTCTTCGGATCAAGCGCCGCCGTATGCTCGTCCAGAAGCAGAACCTTCGGCTTCTTCATGGTCGCCATCAGAAGAGTCAGTGCCTGTCTCTGTCCTCCGGAAAGAAGTCCGACCTTGGAGCTCATGCGATCCTCCAGTCCCAGATCCAGCTTCTTCAGAAGCTCCCGGTACTCGCCCTCTTCCTTTTTTCCGACCCCCCAGCGAAGCGTTCTTCTCTGTCCGCGCCGTGCAGCCAGTGCCATATTTTCATCAATCTGCATATCTCCGGCGGTTCCTGTCATCGGATCCTGGAACACTCTTCCGAAGTAAGCCGCTCTCCTGAATTCTGGCAGTGCAGATACGTCCTCACCGCCAATCAGAATCTGTCCGGAGTCCACCGGCCAGACACCGGCGACCGCATTCATAACGGTCGACTTGCCCGCTCCGTTTCCTCCGATGACCGTACAGAAATCCCCGTCGTTCAGCTTCAGACTCACGTTAACCAGTGCCTTCTTCTCATTGATGGTACCGGCATTGAATGTTTTCGAAATACTTCTCAGCTCCAGCATGATCAGTTCTCCTTTCCTTCTCCGGCAGAACCGTTTGCTCTGCTGTTGCGCTTCGCAAGTGCATGGAAGGAGCTCTTGCGCATTTCCTTCAGATACGGAACAGCAAGGAAGATCGCTACCACAATTGCCGTCAGAAGCTTCATATCGTCCGCCGGGAACTTCAGCCAGAGAACGAATACATAGACAAAATAATAGATGACCGCACCAATCACAACGAAGGTGAGCCGCAAAATAAAGCCAAGGCGCTTCCCAAGGATTGCTTCGCCGATCACTTCTCCGATGATCACGGCCGCAAGTCCGATGACGATGGAGCCCTGTCCCATTTTGACATCCGCAAAGCCCTGATACTCGGAAAGAATACCTCCGGAGAGTGCAACCAGTCCGTTGGAAACCGCAAGAGCAACAATCTTCATGCGCCCCGTGTTGATGCCCTGTGCCCGGCTCATGTGCGGGTTAATGCCCGTCGCACGGATGGCACTTCCCATTTCGGTTCCGAGGAACCAGTAGAAAACGCCGATAATCACGACATCCACGATCATGGTCAGCGCAATGGTCTGCCCCAGATAGCGGATATTCGAGGTAAAATGAACGGTCACGCTGCCGGCGGGGACCGCCTGATTTGCCTTTCCCATGATGTTCAGGTTGATGGAATACAGGGAAATCTGTGTCAGGATTCCGGCCAGAATGTCCGGAATTCCGAGACAAACATGAAGGACTCCCGTAATCAGACCTGCCGCAACACCTGCCAGAAATGCGATCGG
>HF986549.1:21681-26331 GCA_000431495.1 Firmicutes bacterium CAG:791
ATCGGAAGAACCGCTTCCGGGCTCCATCCGTTCAGAATCAGCATGACGGCCACCGCGCCGCCTGTTGCAAAGGATCCATCCACCGAAAGATCTGCAAAATTCAGCACGCGGAACGTCAGATACACGCCAAGCGCCATGATGCCCCAGATCAGTCCCTGTGCCAGACCTCCCGGTGCAGCATTCCACAATGCCGTAGGATTCAGTGATGCAAAATATGCTGCCATTTGAATACTCCCTCCATCTGTAGCTTTCTGATACCGAAAAACAGCGCAGGCACTTCGTCGCGCCTGCGCTGCCCGTTATTCGATTATATCGCAATCCTTGAAAGATTTCATTACATTAACCCGGCAAAGTAAATTATTCGCCGTCCGGAATTGCCACGTAATCCTCCGGCATGGTCATGCCAAGAGCCTCTGCATAAGAAGCATTGTACTCCTTGGTCGTTGCCGCTGCCTTCTCGATTGCCATCGTGGAAATATCTTCTCCCTCGGAAAGGATCCGGATTGCCTGCTGACCGGTCGTATATCCAAGATCATAGTAGCTGATGGACAGGGTTGCCAGTCCGCCTGCCTTGCACATATTCTCTTCGCCGCAGATGATCGGAATTCCTGCAGGCTCTGTGACGTTGGAAACAATCGTCATATTGGAGGCTGCGGTGTTGTCCGTCGGGATGTACATCGCATCGCAGTCAGAAACCGCGCTGTTTACAACCGACTGCAGATCATTGGAATCTGCGAAGGTGTACTCCTGGTAAGCAATTCCATCTTCGTCAAGATATTTCTCAATCTCGGTAGCCTGGAACTTGGAGTTTGCCTCTGCCGAGCAGTAGAGAATTGCAACCTTTTTCACATCCGGAACCAGCTCGACAATCATCTTCTCCTGCTGATCCAGAGGAGCCAGATCCGAGGTACCGGATACGTTCATTCCTGTGGTGCCTGTGAAATCCGTAAGATTCAGTGCTGCGCCATAGTCCGTCACGGAGGTTCCGAGAATCGGGATATCGGTCGTTGCCGCTACTGCAGCCTGCAGAGCAGGAGTTGCATTGGCAAGAATCAGATCATAGTCATTGTTCACAAAGCCCGTCACAATGGTAGAGCAGGTAGCGGAATCACCCTGCGCATTCTGATAATCAATGGTGACGTTGTCGCCGTACTTCTCCTTCAGCGCATCCTCAAAGCCCTGCGTAGCCGCGTCCAGCGCATCGTGCTGAACGAGCTGGCAGATGCCGACGGTAAACTTCTGATCTGAGCTCTCCCCGGCTGCATCAGCAGCTGTCTCTGCCGCTGCGTCTGTGGTTTCTGCTGCTGCGTCCGTGGTTGTTGTCTCTGCTGCGGTATTCTGTGTGTCTGCTGCCTGACTGCCGCAGCCGGCCATTGCAAGCATTGTGCCTGCAAGAACAAATGCAAGAAGCTTCTTTTTCATAATTGATCTCCCTTCGCGTTTCAATCCATCCGGATTGATTTATTACATTAAAGCGCAGACGCGTTGGTGTGTCAAATCATTTTTGAAGCTCCCTGCATTTTTCTGGTTGTATATGCTGTTTTCCACGGATTTTGGTCGGATCCTACGCTCCTGCCGCATCCAGCTTCTTATGATGTTCCTCCTTCACCCGGTACAGTGTCTGATCTGCCGCCTCAATCAGGTCCTTCTGCTTCATTCCCTCCTGCCATTCCGCAATGCCGATGGAAAGGGACATTTGATATTTCTTCTCCGACCAGGAGTTGAAATAATCAAGCTGATTCTGAATTTCCCTGCAAAGCGCCTGGATCTCTTCTATATCCTCCGCCTCTGCGACCACCATAAATTCATCCCCGCCGTAGCGGGCCAGATATGGTCTTCTGTTCATGCTCTGTGCAGCACTCTTCAGCGCATTGGCCGTCCGGATCAGAGCCTGATCTCCCTCCTGATGGCCGTAGGCATCATTGATTCGCTTAAAGTAATCAACGTCCATCATGATCAGGAACAGCCGGTCCTCATGCGAACGAATCTTGGTATTGATATAAGTCAGAAGATTCTGCCGGTTATGGATCTGCGTCAGCTTGTCCGTTGAGACCTGCTCACAGGTGGAGCCAACGAAGATAAACAGAAGCCACAGCGTAACAAATACACAAACCATCGGGAACTCGTCCCCGAGGAGGGCCTTGAAAAGCCAGGAAAGAAGAAAGCTCATCGGAAAAGAGCCTATCTGCAGCATCTGACTTTTCTTGGTCGGGTCCGATTCATACATGGACTTCACCAGCATGCGGATGCCGGTAACTCCCGTGTAAAATACCCAGATCCCCATCTGAGCCTGAAACAGATCCTCCATGTGATATCTTCCATGCACATCAATATCAAAAATAACCTTGGTATAACCATTGGTACAGACCACAAACAGGATGAACAGAATCGGAAGAAAGATCACCTTCATCTGATCCGCGTCATTAAACTCCCGGTTTCCCATCTCGGTTTCCGAATATCCGACCCAGGCGAACACAGCAAGATTCAGGAAAACAAGAAACATGTTTTTAAAAAAGAACTGAAGTCCGATGTGATCGGCTGTCGAGGAAGAAAGCCCCCGAAGCAGCCCCCAGGCTGCATTCGAGGTAAAAGACAGGATAAAAAAAGTCAGAACTGCAATATACCATCGTGAAGACATGGAATTGTCCATCCCACGGTGAAACCAGAAGAACAGCATGCACAGCATGGCAACGCTGAACAGACTCACTTCTGCAAACAACATAGAAGCAACATTCACGAGCATCTTCCCTTCCCCGGTAAAACCGCTAAAAATCTCTTATACGATTACGTGCTCCGATTACGTTCTCCCCTTCTTGTCTGCAAATCGCAATCCATACACGATTCTCAAATTATAACATGTTTTTGATTTTCTCTTTATCTGTTTTTGATATTTGCGGCCATTTTTATTGCTTTTTTCTATGGAATATTTTTACGGATAACGCAAAAGAGAGCTGCTCATCGCAGCTCTCTCATCATTTTCGTAAATCAGCAAATGCTGTCTTCCGGTTCAGGCAAACGGCTTTGTAAAAGGATTCTCATCCTCGTACAGAACGCCTTCCGGCTGGTTGTAGCCGATCTCGCTCGGATCTACGCCGATGTACTTCAGTGCATCGTACAGATTCTTGCCGTAGTGGCCGAACATAACCGCACCGTGGTGAGGATAGTTCTTGCCAACCAGGATGTAACGATAGAAGCGGCCCATCTCCTTGATGCCGAATACACCGATTCCGCCGAAGGAACGGGTTGCAACCGGAAGAACCTCGCCCTCTGCAGCATAAGCGCGCAGCTTGTTGTCTGCGGTAGACTGCAGTCTGTAGAAGGTGATCTTGCTGGGAGCGATATCGCCTTCGATGGTTCCATCGCACCAATCCTGCGGGTGAGTTCTTGCCATGATTCTCTGGAAGGACAGGTGAGGATTGGTGAGCTTCGTGGAGCAGGTATTGCCGCAGTGGAAGCCCATGAAGGTATCCGTGAACTTGTAATCGAACTTGCCCTTGATGGACTCGTCATACATGTCGTGCGGAACCGTATTGTTGATATCCAGAAGAGTAACCTCGTCTCCGGAGATGCACAGTCCGATGTACTCGGAAAGCGTTCCGTAGATATCTACTTCACAGGATACCGGAATGCCTTTGCGCATCAGGCGGCTGTTGACATAGCAGGGAACGAACTTGAACATATCCTGGAATGCCGGCCAGCACTTGGTGGTCAGAGCAACGTACTTGCGATAGCCCTTGTGAGCCTCAGCCCAGTCAAGAAGAGTCAGCTCATACTGAGCAAGCTTCCGGAGCATTTCAGGCTCCTTGCCTGCCTCATAGTGCATTTCCTGAGCCATATCTGCAGCAACCTCAGCGATTCTCTCGTCGCCCTCGTGCTTCTGATAGGACTCGAACAGATCCAGCTCAGACTCTTCCTCAACCTCGATGTCCAGGTTGTACAGCTGCTTGATCGGAGCGTTGCATGCCAGGAAGTTGGACGGGCGGGGTCCGAAGGTAATGATCTTCAGGTTGGACAGGCCGTATGCTACGCGTGCAACCGGAAGGAAATCATGGATCATATCTGCGCACTCTTCCGCATTGCCTACGGGATAATCCGGGATATAGCACTTTGTATTGCGAAGAGCCAGGTTGTAGGAAGCATTCAGAACACCGCAGTAAGCATCGCCGCGGCCGTCGATCAGATCGTTCTGGGACTCCTCAGCTGCTGCACAGAGCATCTTCGGTCCATCGAAGTGCTTCGCAAGAAGAGTCTCGGAAATTTCAGGTCCGAAGTTTCCAAGATATACGCACAGCGCATTGCAGTCGTTCTTCTTGATATCCTCGAGTGCGTTCACCATATCGATTTCGCTCTCGATGATTGTGATGGGACACTCATAGATGTCTGCAGCATTGTACTTCTTCGCGTAAGCTGCTACCAGAGCTTTTCTGCGGTTCTCAGCAAGAGAAGCGGGGAAGCAGTCACGGGAAACGGCAACAATACCAAGCTTGATTACAGGAATATTGTTCATACCATCCTCCATAAAGTGAGATAAATGTGTTAAAACATGATAGATTTATTATAGTGCTTGTTCATCCATTCGTCATCACAAATAAATGCTTCGTTTTGATCATTTTTTGCGTTAGTGAATTGCTAAACGAAGTTCCACTCGCA
>HF986550.1:0-2330 GCA_000431495.1 Firmicutes bacterium CAG:791
GCTTCGTGTTCCTCAGCAGCAACTCATTTAGATTATCACTTCTTGGAAGCTTTGTCAACAAGAATTTTGAATTATTTTCCAGATTCTTGTTTGAACTCCGTCCGGCAGGCTTTTACCAGCCTTACTTCATTCTTATGCTTCAAGTGAATCGCCTCTAAGTGAATTCCTCATCAGCGACGAATCGTATTCTATCATTGGGGTTTTTGAATTGCAAGCGAAATTTTCGTTTTTGTATAAAAAAATATCGTACCTCTATCTATGGTATATTTCCGCCATTTCACACACAAGGATTTTGGATATTTTATCCAACTCAGCGCAGCAAATACATTCGAAGAAGATATTCCCCGATATACAGAACTGCAAAGCCTTCCAGAAAGCCCAGCGCCGTTCCAAAAACCTTGTCTACCCCTGCAAGAATCGGAAGCCCCGCAAGGAAACGGATCGACGTAAGTATGGCATGAATGATCTTATAGACAACTCCAAGGATGGCCAGCATCAGAACGCCGACAAGAAGGTTTGAGGTACTCCCGCTTCGATATCCATTTACAATAGAAGAAAGGAGTATCACAACTGCAATGGAAGCAATCAGAGAGATTACTTTGGAAATCAGTCCGGCAAAGCCCTGGTGTGCTCCATGAATGGTCATGCCTGCCAGAATCAGAACATCCGCCGCCAAAATCAGAACAATATATGGTGTCAATTTCAATCTCCGTATGAAAATCAGCGCAGTGTCAGCTGCTCAATTCCGTCTTCTGCAATCAGGTACATTTTTCCTGTGCCGTCTGCCCGGGGGACAACCTCGCGCACATCGTGGTCAAAGCTTCCGTGATAGCGCTCCTTTCCCTCCACAGTATAAAGCTGCAGCTGCTGATCATTATTAATGTACACATTCTTTCCTGCAATCTGAATGTCCGTAAATTCCATTTCAAAAGAGATGGTGCTGATCTTCTCCCCCGAGGCATTATAAATCTGCAGATTATGCCGTGCGCTGCTGCTGTTATCCGGGAAGAGAAGGCCGATATAGCCGTTTCCGGTATAGACTCCTTCCAGTTCATCTGTAAACATCGCATTCGCCCCGCTCTGAGGGATCTCTTTCCCGCTGAAAAAGACAATTCTGGAATCCGACACTGCCGCGCAGCTCGAATTGCTCAGAAAGGTTGTAAAAGGAAAGATCTCGTTGTCATAGTTAAAGCCGCTGACATTGTTCTCCGCAACGTTCTGCCCGACCGCGCCGAAATTATAGAAGGCGACGCTGCTGCTCGTCCCTGTGCTGCTGACCAGAAGGTGCGAAACGCAGACCAGCTCTCCTCCCGGTGAAATACTCACGCTGAGAGGATAGCCGGACTGTCCCATTGTTGTTTTGAAATAGGCAATGGTATTTCCCGAGGAATCAAACAGATATACCCACGTCACATCGGTGTCCGCAAGAACCGCCGCAACCTCGCCACTTTCCGACACACTCATGGCACGGATCGGCATGTTCGTATTCACCGATCCCATTGTCTCCGCCGCATTCTGCAGGTAGATTGTGCTCCCATTATAGTCTGCAATTGCCAGAATATCTCCGTTACGCGACACGAGGGGCTTTTGCAGCTCGAACGAAATGCTCCAGACAAGATCGCCGGAAGGATCCAGACAGTTTGCCCCGTTCTTACTGTAATATACGATATTATTGCCAAGGCTGATGAATTCCGTATCGTTCTGGGACGTCATCTCCTTCACCTGTGACACCACTGCCCCGGAGTACACTCTTTGAGAGCTCAGAAACTGCAGCAGCCCGGCAAAGGCCAGAACCACTCCCGCAACCAGCACCCACTGCAAAAGAAGGCGCAGGATTTCTCTGCGCCTTTTCCGGGAATTCTCACTGTCCTCGATCTCCTCGTCAATGAAACTCTGACCCTCGTCTCCGGTATCCTGCTCGTCGTAGTCTTCGTATTCACTGTCCGGAGAAAAAACACTGTTCGGATTTCTGAATTTAATTACTGCCATTCGTTCTTCTGCTTAATTCCTTTAGTTGTCCTGTCTTGTGCTGAAGCAGTAAGCCGTCACGGAATCGTACACGCGATTCTCTCCGAACACATAGTTTGGAAAATTCTCATGATGAATCGAATCCGGATAATACTGCGTTTCCAGACAGAACGCACTGCGTCTGCCGTAAGTAGAATGCTCTTTTCCCTGTCCTGACGGGCAACCCACGGAATTACCTGCATAAAACTGCACACCCGGCAGATTGGTATAGACATCCATCTGTCGTCCGGACTGTCTGCTGAAGGCAGTTGCCGCGTGAACCATTTCCCCGTTGTCCTTCCAGCCATCGATGACAAAATTGT
>HF986550.1:2452-37118 GCA_000431495.1 Firmicutes bacterium CAG:791
ACTGCGAATCTCACCCGTCGGGATAGCTCCCGGCACCACCGGCGTGAAGGCATGTGCATTGAGCTGCAGCTCCTGTCCTTCGATACTGCCGGAATTGTGTCCGTTCAGGTTAAAATAGGCATGATTCGTCGGATTCAGGATCATATGGCGATCCGAGGTTATGTGATAATGAATGGTCAGTGCATTCTGATCCGTCACGGAATAGGTGACAGTAAAATTCTTGTTGCCCGGAAGGCCAAGATCGCCTTCCTTCATTTCCAGCGTGAAGGTGACAAAGTTCTCCCCCGTCAGGGCATGCCACATTCTCTTGTGTGTTCCATGATCATAATCCGTATGCAGGTTGTTCGGTCCATCATTGACAGGGAGCTGCACTCTCTGTCCGTCCAGGACAAACTCCGCACCGCCGGTACGGTTTGCAATCGGTCCGATCAGCGCCCCGAAGTAATTGCCGTTGTCAAAATAGCCCTCGGCACTGTCAAAGCCAAGGATCACGTCCTGCACGGTTCCATGCGCATCCGGTACAAAAAGATTCACCAGATTTGCTCCGAAGTCCGTCACTCGCGCGCAGATCACTCCGTTGTCAATGGAATAGAGATAAATCTCTTTCCCCTGCCCGGTACGTCCGAAAAGCTCTTTTTTTACACTCATAGTCTCCCCCTTTCTATAGCTCCTTGCGTCCCTCCAGTGCACGCAGAAGCGTCACTTCATCAATATATTCCAGATCACCGCCAACCGGAACGCCGCTGGCAATCCGCGTGACACGAATTCCTGCCGGCTTGATCAGCTTGCTGATATACATAGCCGTCGTCTCTCCCTCAAGACTGGAATTCGTCGCGATGATGACCTCTTTAACCGTGTCATCCTGCAGGCGCCCCATCAGTTCCTTCAGGCGAATGTCCTGCGGGCCGATTCCCAGCATCGGAGAAATTGCTCCGTGCAGTACATGGTAGGTCCCCTTGTACTTGCCGGTCTTCTCATATGCTGCCAGATCTCTCGGGTTCTCCACAACCATGATTGTGCTGTGATCTCTCTCCGGGTCCGCACAGATCGGGCAGACCTCCGTATCCGTCAGATTCTGACAGAATTTGCAGTAATGGACATGTTCCTTTGCTGCCACAATGGAATCCGAAAGCCTCTTCACCCGTTCCGGAGACATTCCGATAATATAAAAAGCAAGGCGCTGTGCCGACTTGTTGCCAATCCCGGGAAGCGCCGCCAGTTCATCAATCAGATGATTAATATGTCCGCTGTATAAATTCAAATCAGAAACCCATACCACCGGTCATTCCGCCGAAAAGCTTCTCGCTCTCGTCATCGACCTGCTTCATTGCCTCGTTCAAAGCTGCCATGATCATATCCTGCAGAGTCTCCACATCATCCGGATCCACTGCATCCTTATCAATGGTCAGACTCTTCACAGCCTTTGTTCCCAGAACGGTCACCGATACGGCGCCGCCGCCTGCTGCCGCGGTAAACTCCTTCTCGTCCAGTGCCTTCTTGTTCTCCTGCATCTGGTTCTGCATTCTCTGTGCCTGTTTCAGCAGATTATTCATATTCCCGGGGATCCCCATTCCTCCCGGAAAGCCGCCTCTTTTGCTCATTTCCGATTTTTCCTTTCCATTTTACTCATCATCCTCTTCGATTTCCATATGAATGGCCGCAGTGTTCACTGCGCCGCGAAGATCCTCATAATTGTCCGAGAATTTCCGACCCTTGTCAAGAAATTTGTACCGGACAGGGACCTGGCGCCCCGTGCGCTCAGCCAGAAAATCCGCAAAGAATCTGACATTCTCCGCGCTCTCTTTGCCCATAAAATAGTCCGCCTCCAGAAAGCCCTCGAATACAACCAGAAGGTTTCCGTCCTCCGTCAGCGTCGGATGTGCCTTCTGCAGGCAGATTTTCATAAAATGCTCTTCCGGAGGGATCGAAGCAATCAGCTGATCCCATTTTGCAGCAAGCTCACGGAGCTCCTCCGGAATCGCGGCGGGGAGCTTCGCCCGCTGCGTCCTGACCGGAGCAGAAGCTCCTGCCTCCGATACCGAAGTGCCGGCAGCTGCTGCCAGTCCCGGATCTCCGGAGCCCGCTGCCGATTCCGCAGTTATCCGACCGGATGCTCCAGCCGCCGCAGGTGCCTGAGCAAGTCCCGCTCCTGACAAAAGAAGGTCCTCCAGAGACCGGATTCTCTCCTCAAGACCAAGCACCTTCGATTGAAGATCCTTGCTGACATCCATGGATGGCTCGCACAGGCGAATGACCGCCGCCTCCGCAAGGACTCTGCGGTTGGAGGCATACCGAATCTGCTCCGTCAGTGAGGAAAATACATTGATATAGCGGACAATTTCATTGAGTTCCGAGGCTCTTGCATCCTCCACCATTCTCTGCAGATGATCCGCCGAAACATCGAGCTCCTTCGCCGTCTCCTCCGATGCCTTGAGAAGCATGACGTTCCGCAGATATCCAATGTAATCTGTGATGAACTGCATCAGCTCACGCCCCTGCTCCAGACTCCGGTGCAGAATGTCCAGTGCTCCCCTGACATCCTTCACATGAACGCAGCGGTAGAGATCACTGAACACTCTCGCGTCCACTGCCCCCAGAATTTCCAGCGTGCGCTCATAGGTGAGCTCTCCGTTCCCATAATTAAAGGCGTTGCACTGGTCCAGAATGGACAATCCGTCCCGCATGGAGCCATCTGCCGCGGACGCAATAAAATGAAGTGCCTGCTCCTCGATCTGAATATTCTCCTTTTCGCAGACCGTCTTCAGCCTTGCTGCAATGGTCGCAACCGGCATTCTTCCGAAATCATAGCGCTGACAGCGGGAAAGAATCGTCACCGGAAGCTTGTTCGGCTCCGTTGTGCAGAGAATAAAAATCGCATAGGACGGCGGTTCCTCCAATGTCTTCAGAAGCGCATTGAAGGCCGGAGCCGAGAGCATGTGCACCTCATCAATGATGAAGACGCGGTATTTTCCCTGCGTCGGGGAGTACGATACCTGCTCAATGATGCTGCGGATGTCATCGACACCGTTGTTGCTCGCCGCATCCATCTCCACCACGTTAAGATCCGCATTCTCTGCGATCGCCCGGCAGGTGCTGCATTCACCGCACGGATTTCCGTCGACCGGATGCTCGCAGTTCACCGCCTTGGCGTAAATCTTGGCGATGGTTGTTTTACCCGTTCCGCGTGTGCCGCAGAACAGGTAGCTGTGGCCGATCCGGCCGGAATTGATCTGGTTTTTCAAAGTTCTGACGATCGCATCACGACCGCAGACATCCTCAAATGTCTGCGGCCGGTATTTACGATACAGTGCCAGATAGTGTGTATCGGTCATTCTTCTTTCCTTTAATCATCAGTCTCCGAAGCAGATTCCAAGGAGCTTCGCCTCGGAAATGATATCCGATTTCGGATCCAGGGTCTTCAGCTTGCCTGCTACCTCTGCAAGCGGAACCTTTACCATCTCGCGGTTTTTGTAGCCAACCATGCAGCCAAACTCGCCCTTCAGAATCAGGCGGCCCGCCTCAGCGCCGAGACGGCTGGCAAATACACGATCATACGGGCAGGGCTCTCCGCCCCTCTGCACATGTCCCGGAACTGTCACGCGAACCTCGCGGCCGGTCTTCTTCGCAATCAGATCCGCAATCTCGTAGGATACCGACGGATACTTATAGTTCTCGAGCTTCTTCTTATACTCCTTCTTGGAAAGCTTCGCATCCTCCTTGGAAATTGCACCCTCTGCCACCACGATGATGGTAAAGCGGCTGCCGTGGGCGTCGCGTTCCTCAATCTTGTCCACAACCTTGTCGATGTCAAACGGGATCTCCGGCAGAAGAATGATATCTGCACCGCCTGCCATGCCCGCATTCAGAGGAAGCCAGCCAACCTTATGTCCCATGATTTCCACAATAAAAACACGACCATGGGAAGAAGCGGTGGTGTGAATCTGATCAATTGCCGTGGTTGCAATGTTTACGGCGCTCTGGAAGCCAAACGTCATGTCCGTTCCCCACAGATCATTGTCGATGGTCTTCGGAAGCGTGATGACATTCAGGCCTTCCTGGGAAAGAAGGTTTGCCGTCTTGGTCGAGCCATTGCCGCCCAGCATTACCAGGCAGTCCAGCTGAAGCTTGTAATAAGTCTGCTTCATCGCAGCAACCTTGTCCAGTCCGTTCTCATCCGGCTCGTGGATGGTCTTGAACGGAACCCGGCTTGTTCCGAGAATGGTTCCGCCGCGTGTCAGGATTCCGGAGAAGTCCGCTCCGGTCAGCATACGGAAATGACCGTAAATCAGGCCCTTATATCCATCTTCAAATCCATAAATCTCATATGGCTCCTTGCAGTTGTTCTGAATAACCTTTACGACTCCGCGCATGGCCGCATTCAGTGCCTGACAGTCACCGCCGCTGGTAAGCATACCAATTCTAAGCATTGCGTAACCTCCTTATGCTGCGTTCCTATTCTGCGATTCCCACGCCGCAGTCACATCCCCTTCCGTCGCAGGTCGCACTGTTTTTTCATAAACCGATTATACTATATGGATACTTCACGGCGCATAAGGAATCGAATCTTTTTCTGCTTGCATATTACCGGCCCCGTACCGTATAATAGGCTATGCTGTAAAGCAATGGAGGATTACCCAAGTGGTCGAAGGGGGCGCACTCGAAATGCGTTAGGCCGGTCAAACGGTGCGAGGGTTCGAATCCCTTGTCCTCCGTAAGCGCTGATGTTTTCATCAGCGCTTTTATTGTGTATAAAGGGATTTTTCAAACACCAGCATGGAGAACGATCTATGGATGCCAAAACAATGGGGAAGTTTATAGCCGAGATGCGGAAAGAAAAGGGCATGACACAGGCCAGTCTTGCTCAGGTATTGCATGTAACAAGTCAGGCCATCAGCAAGTGGGAACGAGGAATAGGTTTTCCCGATATCAGCACTCTGCAGCCACTCTCTGTTGCCCTCGGCATCAGTCTGGATGAGTTAATGAATGCCACAAAACGAACCCCTGAAGAAGAGAATTCTTCCGTCACAGCCATTCAAAATACGATTTCGATCGCTGTTCAGCAACTGACAGATAGAAAAAAACTTCGTTTTCTGGTTACCGAAATTATTCTCTGTGTCTGTGGAACCTTTTCTTTGCTATATTCCGCTTTATCATTTTACTCCACTTATTTTTTTCTTTATACCATGATTACCAGATACTGGAATAATTCAAATGTATCCATAACAATGAAAAGAACTCCACCGCCATTCGGGTATGCGTGCATTTTTATCGGGCTTTTCTGTTTCTCTATTGCCATCATCCTGATGCTTCTGCAATTTCATCGGTTAAGATCATTTATAAGAAAAGTGCAAAGCACATCATAATCATCCAGAAGTCAGCTTTTCCCCAACTAAACGGAGCGTTGTTAGCTTTTCCCACAGATCTCCTTTACTCTTGAATACGACAGCATTGTCAGTTCTATTCACATGGCACCACATTCAGGAGAGATATCAATGGATCTTTCATGTCGTTTTCCGGAAATATCACCTAATGCATAATGGGCTTTTCTTATGAAAACATCAACGCTGAAATTTTTGGCTTACATTTCCATGTTTATTGATCATATCGCAGTTATCCTGATCCATCCGATATATGTGTCTTCACGCATGATTGGAAATGTCGATATGATGGGAGACCTGCTGCCCCCAAAGGCAGCAGGTCTCCAGATCGCATATAACGTTGGAAGGCTCATTGGGCGTTTTGCCTTTCCTTCTTTCGCTTATATGCTCGTAGAAGGGTTCCTGCATTCACATGACCTTCTGAAATATCACTTACGTCTTCTTTGCTTTGCTCTTATTTCTGAAATACCGTTTGACCTGGCATTCACTGACAGTGTTTTCGATCCGTCCTTTCAGAATGTAGGTTTCTCCTTGTTCATCGGATTAGGCATGCTCACGTTGCTATATAAATTTTCTTTTCACCCAAACGGCCAATTCATTCCCTTGAAAGCACTTATCATAATTGGCTCCGCTATGACACTTGCAATTCCCTGTGACGGGGGACCGGGTGGTATTTTAATGATTGCAACCCTTTATCTGTTCCAGAAGAGGAATTTGTTCTGGTGGCTTGGCATTTCTTTTTCTGCTGCATTGCTTTTCATACAAAGCGGCGCAGCCTGGGGCGGCATGTGGGATGTCTGGTTAATTGTTCCATTACTTTTCTTTTTGAATCCGCAGTACCTTTCAGGTCATAGAGGTCATAAATGGTATTATGTCATTTATCCGCTTCACTTTCTGGTTCTATTCTGCCTGAAAAAGCTTCTCCTGCCTTCCCCCTGATTTGTCCCCTTACCGTTTTCGTGCTTTCCTGCCGGATATCCGCATGACCGTGCAGGGCTGTCAGTGAATATCCAGCTCCGGCGGCTCATCCAGATGCTGCGAGACATATTTACCGTCCTTCTTGCGCTGCTTCACACACTCCGTAAGCAGATATTCAATCTGCCCGTTCACGGAGCGAAAGTCGTCCTCCGCCCACGCCGCAATCGCATCATACAGTTTCTCATTAAGCCGCAGTGGCACCTGCTTCTTTGCCATTTCCAGATTCCTTTGCCGCAGTTTCTCTGCGTCTTTCTTACTTGCATTCCGAATTTTCCTGCATTCAGTCTTCTCAATACAGGCTTCCAGAATTCACAACAGGCTGTGCATCATGATTGCCGCAGAGAACAACCAGGAGGTTGGACACCATGGCAGCCTTCCGTTCCTCATCCAGGTCAATGGTTCCGTTCTCCTTCAGTCGTTCCAGTGCCATTTCCACCATGCCGACCGCACCGTCAACAATCATCTTTCTTGCATCGATCACTGCAGATGCCTGCTGTCTCTGAAGCATCACCGCTGCAATCTCCGGTGCATAGGCCAGATAGGTGATTCTGGCTTCGATGATCTCAAGTCCCGCTTCCTGTACCTTCTCCTGAATCATATCACGAATCCGACCGGCAACAACGGTTGTTGAGCCGCGAAGGCTTCCGTCGTCCGCATGTCCATCTCCCGTGGTATCCACCCCCGGAGCCACATCGTAAGGATAGATCTTTACGATATCGCGCACCGCAGAGTCACACTGAAGGGACAGATATTCCTTATAATTGTCGACATTGAAAACCGCAGCCGCCGTATCCTTCACCCTCCAGATGACAGCAACGCCGATCTCCACCGGATTTCCCAGCACATCATTGACCTTCTGCCTTGCATTGCTGAGAGTCATCGCCTTCATGGAAATCTTCTTGCTCACGGTTTCATTCTGCTGATTGGCAGCTCCTGCCGCAATGAGAATCCGTCTCGATGTGTCTCCCCCATCAACGTCGCCGCTCTGTCCAAGTCTTGTCTTCGCTGCCGGATTGACCGCCACGCAGAACGGATTGACGAAATAAAAGCCGGGCTCGCGAATGGTTCCGATGTACTCGCCGAACAGGGTGAGCACCAGTGCCTCCTGAGGCTTCAGAACCTTGAAGCCAAGGAACAGGATCCAGCTGACACACAGCAGTATCAGTGTCGGAATGAACAAGGGCAGAAAGGGATGCTCAGCGGTTCCCCAGATGGTACAGGACAAAATCACCAGTGCAAAATCTGCAGCAATTGCCGCGATGACAAGGAGCAAAACTGCCATTCCGTTTTTCTTTGTTTTCAAAAGCTTCTCTTCCATGGAATACCTCCTTCGAGAAATGCCGGACCTTCTCCGGACGCCTTCAGATCTGCGGGTCTTTCATTGAACCGGCCCATATCTGATATCACAGTGATATCACTTTGAAATTGTTCTGTCGAGATAGTGCGAAAGCAGCTGCCAAATCTTTGCTGCCAGATTTTTAAGCACTTGCTCTTGATGGGGGAAGGTGCATCCTTGTTGGGCAGAATTTTCAGCCCAGGATTATTTTCAGCAGTAGAGATCATCTCTATTCGCAAAAACTCCCTGCCAGAGATTATTTTCATCGGTAGAAATCATCTCTATCCGCAAAAATTTCCTGTCAGGGATTATTTTCATCGGCGGAAATCATCTCTGTTCGCAATAATTTCCTGCCAGAGATTATTCTCATCGGCAGAAATCATCTCTATTCGCAGGAATGTTCTGTCAGGGATTATTTCCATCAATAGAGATCATTTCTATTCGTAATACATGACTTCCGGTCAATATTTCTCCGTTTTGCTCTTGTTCTGCCACTCTCCAAATGGCTATAATCATAAATACAGATCGGATACAGACCAGATCTGTTACAAAACAGAAAGCCAGAAAGGATTTCCGATGAATACCACACTGAAGGATAAATGGAGTATGAACGTGCTGCCAGAGGGAAAGGCCAACCAGAATAAGCGCAGGAAGCGTGAATCACTTCTGAACAATGCCTTTGAGCTCTTTACGCAGAAGGGCATCACCGATACCACCATCTCCGACATCGTGGAAAAAGCAGGGGTTGCCAAGGGCACCTTTTATCTGTATTTCAAGGACAAATACGACCTGCGTGACCGTCTGGTTCGCCACAAGGCCGAACTGATTCTGGAGAACGCCTATGAAGCTCTTTCCGAGGCGGCCCGCACCGGTTCTGCCAGACTCGATACGCTGGAGGACAAGGTTGTCTTTTTCTCTGATAATATTCTGACTCAGCTCTCCGAAGACCGGGTTCTCCTGAAATTCATCACAAAGAATCTCAGCTGGGCATTTCTGAAGCGTGACGTCTCCACCCTGGATGCTCCGGACTGCAGGAACACAAGCTTTGTGGACCGCCTGCAGGTTTATTTCTCCGAATCCGCCGTCAAGTACCGGAACCCCGAGGTTCTTCTCTACATGATCGTCGAATTCATCGGCTCCACCTGCTACAGCGCCGTCATCGATGGAGAGCCGATGCCGTTCGATAAGATCAAGCCGGAGATTCTCACCGCTGTACGCGCCATCATGCGCTCGCAGGAAAAGCCCGCATCCTGATCCGCATCTGATCTTCAAAACGCAAAAACGCCCGAAACGTCTTGCTCAAGTCAAAACGTTCCGGGCGTTTTTCGCACTACTCTAAGTATCGTTCTGTGTTCAGAACAGTCCGTCAATCACACCATCTGCATTCACATCAATGTTCTCCGCTGCAGGAACTCTGGGAAGTCCCGGCATCTGGATGATTTCACCGGTCAGCACAACCACAAAGCCTGCACCGGCGCTGACATAGGCATCACGAACCGTGATCGTGAAGTTCTCGGGGCGCCCGAGTTTATGCTGATCATCGGAAAGCGAATACTGCGTCTTCGCAACGCAGATGGGGAGATTTCCGAAGCCAAGCTTTTCAAGATTGGTCAGTGCTTTTCGGGCTGCAGGAGCATACTCCACTCCGTCCGCACCGTAGATTTCTCTCGCAACGGTCTCAATTTTACCCGTAAGGGACTGCTCCAGCTCATACAGCGGATGATACTGAGTGGGCTTCTTTTCTATGGTCGCAAGAACCTTTTCCGCAAGTGCCTGTCCGCCGGCTCCGCCGTCTGCCCAGACCGTTGCCAGGGCAAACTCACAGTCATGCTCCTTGCAGAAGTTCTCGATCATCTGATGCTCTGCTTCGGTGTCCGAAACAAAGGCGTTGATCGCAACCACTGCGGGTACGCCGAACTTCTGCAGGTTTTCGATGTGCTTGCCAAGATTGACAAGTCCCTTCCGCAGTGCCTCCAGATTCTCCGCCTTGAGCTCTGCCTTCGGCACACCACCGTTGTATTTCAGTGCCTGTACCGTTGCGACAATGACTGCGGCATCCGGTGTAAGACCTGCTGCCCTGCACTTGATATCCAGGAATTTCTCTGCTCCGAGGTCAGCGCCAAAGCCTGCCTCCGTCACAACAACGTCACCAAGCTTCAGAGCTGCTCTGGTTGCGCGAACCGAGTTGCAGCCATGCGCAATGTTTGCAAAGGGACCACCGTGAACCAGAACCGGCGTATGCTCCAGAGTCTGCATCAGATTCGGCTGCATCGCGTCCTTTAACAGTGCCAGCATGGAACCCACAACCTTCAGCTCTCCTGCCGTCACCGGCTCATTATCATAGTTGTAGGCAACCACCATTCTCGAAAGCCGCTCACGCAGATCCTCCATGTCAGAAGCAAGACAGAGGACCGCCATGATCTCCGATGCTGCGGTAATGACGAAATGATCCTCGCGAACCGGTCCGTTGAGCTTGCCGCCAAGGCCGATCGTGATATTCCGAAGAGACCGGTCATTCATATCCATGCAGCGCTTCCAGACGATTCTCGTCGGATCCATGCGGAGTGCATTTCCGAAATGAAGATGATTGTCGATCGCTGCCGCAAGCAGGTTGTTGGCAGAGGTGATCGCATGGAAATCCCCGGTAAAATGCAGATTCAGGTCCTCCATGGGAATGACCTGGGCATATCCGCCGCCGGCTGCTCCGCCCTTTACACCGAAGCACGGTCCGAGTGAGGGCTCGCGGAGAGCCGCCACTGTCTTCTTTCCAAGGCGGGAGAGCGCATCTGCAAGACCAATGGAAATGGTCGTCTTTCCCTCTCCAGCCGGGGTCGGATTGATCGCAGTGACAAGAACCAGCTTTCCATCGGGACGATCCTGAATTTTCTGCAGATACTCTTCGGAGATCTTTGCTTTATATTTTCCATAGAGCTCCAGATCATCCTCGTCCATTCCAAGTGCCTTTGCGATTTCCCGGATGGGCCGGATTTCCGCGTTTCTTGCAATTTCAATGTCTGTCATAGTTTCTCCTCCTCTTGCTGTTCTGCTCACTGCAGCGTTTTCCCATAACGGATTCTGCGATACATCCACAGCATCCGGTAGTACACATAGAACCGGATTGGGCTTTCCATCTGAAGCCTCATCAGCTTCTTCTCTTCCTCGTTTGTTCTCTCAAGATAATACGGGTTGCTCTGAAAATCCGGGAAGGTACGCCTCATTTCCTCCGCGATCCCGGTTACAAAGGAGTATACTCCCTTTTCCTTCATTCCCTGAAGCGCCGAAAAGAGTGTGTTTTTGTAGAAAAGAACGGTGAAGGAGTACTCGATTTCCGGACGGAACTTCTCCAGAAAGCCGTAGCGCTCTGCTTCCGAAATCATCATGCGGCCCGCCGTCAGGCGATCCTCCAGCCGCCTTTTCGTCACCGTATGAACCGTAGAGTCTTCATGCTGGTAATAGTAGTATAGCGGCCCGGGAACATACTCGAAATGCTTCATTCGCATAATCCAGGTGTTCGCCAATGCGTTGTCCTCGTAGAAGATGTCCTCCGGAAAACGGGACGGACAGTCCGCAACAATTTCTCTTCGGTAAATCTTCACACACAGGGAGCCGGAATCCAGAATCAGGAGACGCCTCTTTTCGTCATCCAGAACGCCGGTTTGTTCCATACTGCTGTTCGCAACCACCGGCCCCGGTGTCATCGTATGCCCGTGAACAATGCAGTAATCCGTTCCAACGCAGTCCGCTCCGGTCTCCTCCGCCTTTTTCAGAAGCCGGTCAAAATAATCAGGCACCACCCAGTCGTCCGCGTCAATAAATGCAATCCATTCGCCCTTTGCTCTGGCAATACCAAGGTTCTTGGCTCCTCCCTGATGGCGATTCCGGTCGCTCGCAATCACGCGGACCCTGTCCGGATGCTGTTTCTCCAGCTCCCGCAAAATCTCCAGTGAAGAATCTGTGCTGCAGTCATCCACAGCAAGAATTTCATAATCCGAAATCGTCTGCTGCAGAAGGCTGCCCATGCAAAAGGACAGCCGTTCCTCCGAAGCCATGTTAAAGACGGGAACAATCACGGACAGCCTGCAGCGGCCTGCTGCTGACTCCTCATTCATCACCGCATCCGTCCGCTTTACAGGCACTTTTCCATCCACCTTTGCGGGCGCCCTCCCGGGCGAATTGGTACAGAAAGCCGGTCGGGAGGATTCCCCCGGCCGGCTCTTTTCTTTTTCATGATATGCAGCTGTATTCTCAATTCCTGCCATCTCCATGCTGCAGCCTCACTCAGACTCTGTAATACCCGGCAATCCTTGTCACTGCCGCAATCACATCCTCCACATCCTGATCGCTCATCGCATAATAGAGCGGAATGGTCAGCATGCGCGAGTACAAAAGCTCTGCCTTCGGACAAAGGCCCTTCGGATATCCGAGCTTTTCATAATAGGGGAAGGTATAAACCGGAATGTAATGCACGTTGCAGATGATATTCTCTGCAGTCATTGCATCGAAGAACCTCCGGCGGTCAATGGAAATATGCTCCGGATTCAGCTGAAGCAGGTACAGGTGACGAACCGTATCTGAGCCTTCCGTCTCTTTCTGAAGAATCAGTCCCGGGAGCTTTGCGAACGTTTCGTCATAGCGACGGACAATTTCCTTCTTGCGTGCGGCAAACTCCGGGAGCTTGTCCAGCTGACTGCTGATAATGGCCGCCTGCATATCCGTGATACGGTAGTTCGGCGCAAGCGCAATCTGCTCGTAGTACCACGGTCCGTCCGGTGTGTGCTCCATAAGTGCAGGGTCCCGCGTGATGCCGTGCGTGCGGTACAGGAGGAGCTTCTCATAATACTCCCTGCTGTTCGTCACAACCGCTCCGCCTTCTCCTCCGGTGATCGTCTTGACCGCATGGAAGGACAGTGTTGTCATATCGGCAATGCTGCCGTTCGGCCGTCCCTTGTAGGTGGTCCCGATGACATGCGCTCCGTCTTCAATGTAGACAAAGCCGTATTTCTCCTTCAGTGCCAGAAAAGCGTCCTCATCCACCGATTGACCGCCGAAATCGACTGCCACCACCGCCTTGGTATTCGGCGTAATGTGCTCCTCCACCGATGCAGGATCCAGATTGTAGGTATCCGAAAGAATATCTGCAAAAACAGGCCTTGCCCCGACATAGAGTGCGCAGTTTGCCGATGCCGCAAAGGTAATCGGCGTGGTGATCAGCTCGTCTCCGGCGCCCAGTCCTGCCGCCATGCACGCGATATGAAGTGCCGCCGTTCCGTTTGAACAGAGGACGGCATATTTTGCCCCCGTGACACGGCAGAGCTTTTCTTCACATTCTTCAATGTGCGGTCCCGTCGTAAGGTAGTCACTCTTTAATACTGCAACTGCAGCATCAATGTCCGCCTGATCAATGTACTGATGGGAATAATATAATTTTGTCTGGCGGACCGGCTGGCCGCCTTCGATTGCCGGAATATTCGTATGGTCCATTGTCATCCTGAACGATCAGTGCTCCTCTACCGTTTTCAGCAGAGCACGAATCTGCTCCACCGTAAGCCATTCCTTGTTGTTTCCGGAGGAATAGACAAAGCCGTCTTCCACAGCTTTTCCCTTGGGGTCACGAATCTGACGGTCATTGTAGGTGATCTGCGGATAAATGATATAGTTCTTGTCAAACTCAAGCGTATTCGGAGCATCCTCTGCCGTCACCATCACCTCGTGAAGCTTTTCGCCGGGGCGAATGCCGACCTCCACGGTCTTGCAGCCGGGGAGAAGCGCCTCCGCCAGATTCTTCACATAGAAGGACGGAATCTTGGAGATAAAGGTTTCTCCGCCCTTTGCCTCCTCCAGCGCCTTGATCACGAGCTCTACGCCCTGGTCCAGACTGATCCAGAAGCGGCTCATCCGATAGTCCGTAATCGGCATTGTAGTTTCTCCGCGCGCAATCAGGTCGCGGAAGAACGGAATGACAGACCCGCGGCTTCCTGCCACGTTTCCGTAACGGACAACCGAGAAGGATACATCCTTATTGCCGGCATATGCATTTGCCGCAATAAAGAGCTTGTCGCTCACAAGCTTCGTGCCGCCATACAGATTGACCGGGTTCACAGCCTTGTCCGTAGACAGCGCAACCACCTTCTTCACGCCCTGATCAAGTGCCGCGTCAATGATGTTCATGGCACCGTGCACATTGGTCTTGATGGCCTCCGAGGGATTGTATTCACAGGCAGGAACCTGCTTGAGCGCAGCCGCATGAATGACGTAATCCACGCCTTCCATTGCACGCTCCAGTCTCTCCTTGTCGCGGACATCTCCGATAAAGAAGCGCATAATCTGCGCGTTCTCCTTGTAGGGAGATTCATTCGACATCAGGAACTGCTTGAACTCATCTCTCGAATAAATAATCAGCTTTTTCGGATGATAGTGCTCCAGAACATATTTGGTGAAGCAATGTCCAAAAGATCCGGTGCCTCCTGTGATCAGGATTGTTTTATCATCCAGTAAATGCTTCTCTGCCATAGGTATTTCAGTTTCCTTTCTTCATCTGCTTTTCATAATAATCGTTCAGCTTTTCGAACGTATCATCATCAATCACATGCTCGATCCGGCAAGCCTCATCGGCAGCCGTTTTCTCACTGACACCGATGGCGATCAGAACCTTGCGGAGAAGCTTGTGTCTGGAATAAATCCTCTCCGCAATGGCCCGTCCTTCCGGGCGGAATGTAATGTAGCCGTTCACGTCCATCTCGATGTAGCCGTTCTCGCGCAGCTTTTTCATTGCAATGCTGACGCTCGGCTTGGAAAACCCCATCTCGTTGACGATGTCAATGCTGCGGACACAGGGATTCCGTTCTCCCAGAATCAGAATTGTTTCCAGATAGTCTTCTGCAGACTCGTGAATTTCCATAGCGCTCACTCCCGGTCATATCAAAACTCTATCACAAGACCGCCATATGCCGGCATATCAAACGTAATATACTGCGGCTTGTAATCGCAGTCTCCCTTGATCGCCTTCAGAACCTTCGGCACCTCAGAGCCGGCTCCGCCAAATTCCGGATCCGTGCTGTTCAGAAGGACCTTATAACTGCCCTTCTCCGGAACACCGAGCCGATAATCCTTGTACTCCACCGGCGTCATGTTCAGAATAAACAGAAGGCGCTTTTTATCGGAATCACACTTACGGAAGAAGCTGTAAATGCTGCGGTCCTTATCATCTGCATTGATCCACTCAAAACCGTCCCAACTGTCATCAATCTCATACATGCACGGATACTTGCGGTAGATCTTCAGAAGCTCCGCAAAATACCTCTGCATGCCTGCATTCAGGTCATTCTGCAGAAGGAACCAGTCGAGCTCTCTCGCCTCGCTCCACTCTCTCTCCTGCCCGAATTCCTGTCCCATGAACAGGAGCTTCTTGCCGGAATGGCCCATCATGAAGGTATAGCCAAGGCGAAGGTTTGCATACTTGTCCACCTGGTAGCCCGGCATCTTCTCCACCATCGAGCACTTCAGGTGCACAACCTCATCGTGCGAAAGCGGAAGGATATACTTCTCCGAGCTATTATAGCTCATGGCAAAGGTCATATTGTAATGAGAGCCGCTCCGCATAATGGGATCCAGCTTCATGTACTCGCAGAAATCATGCATCCAGCCCATGTTCCATTTGAACGTAAAGCCCAGGCCTTCGGTGCCGATTTCGCTGGTCACCTTCGGCCATGCCGTGGACTCCTCGGCGATGGTTACAAAGCCGGGATATGAGCCGCGCACAACAGAGTTCATATGCTGGAAAAATATAACGGCATCCAGATTCTTGTTGCCGCCGTACTGATTCGGCAGCCATTCGCCATCCTTCTTTCCGTAATCCAGATACAGCATGGACGCAACAGCATCCACACGAATACCGTCCACATGAAACTCACGGATCCAGTACAGCACGTTGGCAATCAGGAAGTTCTTCACCTCCGGCTTGCCGAGGTTGAAGATCTTGGTTCCCCATTCCGGGTGCTCGCCTCTTCTCGGATCCGGATCCTCGAAGATGCATTTTCCGTCGAAGCAGGCAAGGCCATGCTCATCCGGGCAGAAGTGCGCCGGAACCCAGTCCAGAATCACGCCGATGCCGTTCTTGTGCATCGTATCCACCAGATACATGAAGTCCTTCGGGCTTCCATAGCGGGAGGTGGGTGCGTAGTAGCCGGTTACCTGATAGCCCCAGGAGCCGTCAAACGGATGCTCCAGAATGCCCATCAGCTCAATGTGTGTGAACTTCAGCTCCTTCAGATAGTCGACCAGCCGATCCGCAAATTCGCGGTAGTTGTAAAAGCCGTCGCCCCCGTCCGGATGCTTCATCCAGGAGCCGACATGGCATTCATAAATTGCCATCGGCTCTTTGAAAACATTCTTCTCTTCACGGGCCTCCATCCACCTGCCATCGCCCCACTTATATCCGGAGAGATTGGCGGTGCGGGAAGCGGTTCCGGGACGAAGCTCTGCAGAATTGGCGAAGGGATCTGCCTTGTAAAGCTTTCTTCCTTCCGGTGTATAGATCAGGTACTTATAGAGCTCATTCTCGCCGACTCCCGGAATGAAGCAGGTCCAGATGCCGATCTCCCCGATCTTCTGCATGGCATACTGATCTTCATTCCAGCCGTTGAAGGAGCCAATGACATGAACGGCTGCCGCATTCGGTGCCCATACCGCAAAGAACATTCCTTCTCTTCCATCTTCCACAGAAGGATGTGCGCCCAGCTTTTTATAGATATCGTAATGCGTCCCCTGCCCGAAGAGGTAGCAGTCGGCATCGGAAATAAATACCTTCTGCTCTTCCTTCGGCTTTTCCTGCTGCGGTCTCTGAGCCTTTGCGCTCTGCGCCTTCGCAGCCGGTGCCTTTGCGGAGGTCTTTCCCCTGCCGGTTCCGGATACGGTACTGGCCATACGTGCGGCCGCCTTTGTAATTCCGTTTTTCTTGCTTTTTGCTGTCATTTGTAACTCCTCCTGCCCCAAGAAAAGTACCTTGTCCCCATTTATTTACATGCTTTGTTTACATGTTATGCATGAAATCCTTTTCATGAATGATGATGCGGTCATTCTCATCATAACGCCGCTTGGAAATCACCTCAATGAGAGTGTGCGGAGTTTTCTTCTCGGCATATCCGATCGCTTCATCCACCAGATCGCGGACCTCTTTCAGCGTCACCTGGTGCGTCGATGTCTGCATCGCTGCAATGCGCTGCGCCAGCGCAAGCTGTCCGAACTCATCGATGGAGAAATCCTGCGACATGGCGTAATCCTTCGCATAAGCCACCAGCGCCTTGTCATCCAGAGGACGGACAGAAATCACTGCCGTGAAGCTGCCGAGATATTTCTCATTCTCGTGGCGGAACTGCTCCATCTTCTTGTTGCCGTCAATCAGAATCAGGATAATACCATGCTCACGGCCTTCCAGCTCATGATACAGACGTTCCATGGTCTTCGGCGCAAGATCCGATGCCTTATTGATAATAAGCGCACCACTCTCCAGCTTCGTGAAGGTCTTCCGAATTCCCTCAGGCTTGAGCTTGTTCAGGGACTCTCCGGAGACTCTGGCCACCTTTCCGGTGAAATTCGAATCCGTCTGACGGGTAATTTCCAGAATTCCGCGTGCCACGCGGTCTGCCGTTGCCTCGTTGCCGAGAATCAGAAGATTTCCGGTGGAGGAAGCAAGACTGATCTGATCCAGCGCTTCCGTCAGCTGTTCCACATTCTCTCTCATGCGGCAGAACGGTCCGAACAGGCGGCGTTCTTCCTTGGTAAGCTCCCGCTTTCCGCCCGAAGACGGCTTTTTCGGAGCCTTCCCGGCCTTTGCAGGCGCAGGCTTTCTTCCTGCGTCCTTCTCGACAGTCTTTCTTTCCGGGGCAGGTTCTTCCTGCGGCTGCTCCTCTGCAGGCTCTTCTTCCGGAGCCTCTTCTGTGGACTCCTCGTACGGTTCTTCCTCTGCAGGAACCTCTTCCGCAGGCTCTCCTTCGTACTCTTCTTCGGGAACTTCCTCTGCAGTTTCCTCGTATTCCTCTGCAAGAGCCTCTTCTTCAGGCTCCTCATACAGCGCTTCCTCTGCAGGAACCTCTTCTGCAGGCTCCTCGTACGGCTCTTCCTCTGCAGTTTCCTCGTATTCCTCTGCAGGAGCCTCTTCTTCAGGCTCCTCGTACGGCTCTTCCTCTGCAGGAGCCACCTTCGAAGCTGCTTCCGGTTCTGCAGGCTGCTCTTCCTTCATCGGAGAAGCCTGTTCTGCTGTCTCTGCGGGTGCAGGACTCTGCGTTTCTTCCTGCTCGTCCAGATAATTCTCCGCCTGCGGCTTCTCATCCTCCGGCTCTTCATATCCTGCTGCCCGCAGCTCTTCCTCGCGGGCAAGCTGCTCCTGGCGTGCCATTGCCCGGCGGATCTCTTCGGAATTCCATCGCCTCGTCGCGATGTCATCCATATCGTCTCTTCCGCGGCGTCTGTATACTCTGGTATCCTCGTCCTGCTCGGAAGCAGGGGCAATTTCTCTTGCCGCTCTCTGCGGAATTTCATCCCCGCGAGGCCCTGCCGGCTTCTGCGCAGCCCCATCCTCACGGGATCCTACCGGCCTCTGCGGTGCATCCTCCTCGCGGTATGCCCGGCGCACCGGCTCTCTCCGCCGGTCCGGATCCCCGTAGGGTTGTCTTGCCGGCACTCCATCCGACACACGATACATGCCGCTGCGCACCTGTCTGCGCTGTCTTGCAACGCCCTTCTCAATGTCCTCCAGAAGGCCGTGCCTTGCTGTCTCATCAAAATCCTGCATCAGAGAACCTGTGTCCTCCAGAATTCTCTGTGCACGCTTCTCATCATTTGCTCTGCGGATATCGGAGCGAATCTTCTCCCACTCCGCCATCACTTCACTGATGGAAAGCTGTCCTTCCACCTGCGGCTCAGGCTCCTGCGGCTCATCCATCACCATGGAATACTGTCCGTTTGTCTCCTGCTCCAGCTTCTCATCGTAAGGGCGGGCGAAAATATCCTCCATTCCCTTCGCGACATTATTCTGAATACTGTCTACGCTGTGCTGCTCCTCCGGCGTACGGATCCGGAAATCCGCCTGAGGCTCCTGTGAAGCCGCTTCAGGCTCCTTTGCAGGTACCGTCTCTGTCTCTGCGATACGGCTCTCCTTCCCCTCTTCTGCGTACGAATTCTCCCTGGCTTCTGCTGCCTTCTCTTCCGCAGCCCTTTGCTCCAGCTCCCGTGCAGTGCGCTCTGCCTGTGCCTTCTCCTCGGCATCCGCTGCGCTTTCGGCAGGAGCCTCCGCCGGATCCTCCGCCGGATCCTCTCTCTCTGCCGGCGCCTGCTTCACGGACTGCACTGCAGGAAACAGCGCTGCTGCCTTCTCTGCAAACTTGCTTCCTGCATAGTTCTGCTGAATGGAACAATTGAGGGAGGACGCCTTGTCCTTTTCTCCCGCATTCATATAAAGCTGCGCCAGCTCGAAGTCCCACCTTGCCGTCGCCTTTTCTGCGTGAAGCTGTTCCAGGATTGCAATCTTCTCCTGATCCGATACCGGGGATACGCAGTACATCTTGTACTGCAGAATGAGACGCTTCGGATTCTGCGGCTCCAGAGCCTGATATTCCTGCATCAGCTGAAGGGCTGACGTCAGGTCGCTCTGAAGACCATCCCTGCCGTACAGGAAAATCGTAAGCTCGCAAAGCGCATAGACGATAACAGGGTTGTCTGTCTCTCTCTCATGCGCAATTGCCATAATGTCACGGCTTCTGTCGTAATCTCCGACCGCCTTGTAGACCTCGCTGATCCTGCACAGCGTCTCTGCGCTCTTTACGTGGTTCCAGTCGATCCCGTCCGCGATGTTGGCAGCTTCCTCAAAACGCCTCTCGCCAATCAGGGCATTGATCTCGTTCAGACTGATCTTGAATTCATACTTATCCACTGTTCTATCCTCGTACTTCCAGACGTGCGGAACATATTTTCGCGCATAGTTTTCCCAATGTAAATAACATTAAAAGTTTAGCATACGCCTAAAAGCATGTCAAAAAACGAGCCGCCGCAAGAGCCGGCTCTTCGTCCGTATTTTCCGTCATTTCTTCAGCAGCCTTGCAAGCTCTGCAAACTGCTCCAGAGACAGCTTCTCGCCGCGGATCGTTTCGGAAAGGCCCATTTTCACAAGAGCCTCCTGCACCTCCTCGCGGGCAACGCCCCCCTCCTTTTCCGCAAGACCGTGTGAAAGAGCATTGGCCAGCGTCTTCCTTCTCTGGTTAAAAGCCGCACGGATCAGCGCAAACAGGAAGGTTTCATCTGCATCAACGACCGGCTCATGACGGATGGAGAGCTTCAGTACCGCAGAGTCGACACCCGGCTTCGGAATGAAATTTCCCGGCGGCACAATACAAACCAGCTCCGGTTCGGAATAATAACGAACCGCCAGCGACAATGCGCCGTATTCCTTGTCCTTTTCGGTGGCAAGAATTCTGTCCGCCACCTCCTTCTGAACCATCACTGTGATGCTCTCGAAGCAGTCAGACTCCTGAAAGAGCTGAAGGAGAATCGGCGTTGTGATGTAGTAGGGGAGATTTGCCACGCACTTGAGCGGGCGCCCCTCATTGAACTCCGCCGCGACCGCTTTCAGATTTGTTTTCAGAATGTCCTGGAATAAAATGGTCACATTGCCGCAGTCTTCCAGCGTGTGATCCAGTACCTTTTCCAGGCTCCGGTCAATTTCCACTGCCGTCACATGTCCCGCAGCCTCCGAAAGAAGCTGCGTCATCGTTCCGATTCCCGGTCCGATTTCGAGTACGCAGTCCTCCTTCGAGATCTCTGCCGCATCGACAATCTGATCCACGATCCCGCGATTGATCAGAAAGTTCTGCCCGTACTTCTTCTTCGCCCGAAGCCCAAACTCATTCAGCACGGACATGGTTCCATGGGGGGTTGCCAGTAATTCACTCATATTTTCCTCCTGCCTCGTTCTGTGCGCAGCCATTTTCGTCAAGCCGGTAAAGCCTGCATGCGTTTTTCCAGGTTTCTTCGATGACTGTTTCCGGTGAAAGTCCCTTGATCTCCGCGATCTGCCGGACCACATACCGGAGAAAAAGCGACGAGTTTCTCTCTCCGCGATG
Organism: Firmicutes bacterium CAG:791; assembly: GCA_000431495.1. GTDB lineage: Bacteria > Bacillota > Clostridia > Lachnospirales > Lachnospiraceae > CAG-791. The sequence continues at coordinate 23,257 of HF986550.1, forward strand.
CGGCTCCGGTGCCATATACGGAGAGTCCGTCTCCAGCACAATCCGGTCCAGCGGCGTCTCCCGGACGGTCTCCTTGAGTTTTTTCCCGTTCCGGAAGGTCACAACGCCGCCGATTCCGAGAAAGAATCCCAGCTTCAGAAATTCCGATGCAAGCTCCGGACTGTAGGAATAGCAGTGGATGACACCGCCTGCCTCTCCGGCACCGCATTCCTTCAGGATGGATAAGGTATCAGCCGCCGCGTCCCTTGAATGAATGATCACCGGCATGTTCTCCTCTCCTGCCAGCTCCAGCTGTCTGCGGAACCAGTGCCTCTGCAGCTCTCTCTCCGGCGTATCCCAGTGGTAGTCCAGACCGATTTCTCCGACTGCAACCATCTTCGGCAGGTGAAGTCCTCTCCGGATTTCTTCCAGATCCTCTTCCGTCATCTCTCCGCATTCGGAAGGATGGATTCCAAGCGCTCCGTATATTCTCTTATGTCTTTCCGTCAGCTCAATAATCTTCGCAATGCTCTCCTTTGTAGATCCGGGATCCGTCACCGCTCCGATTCCAAGCTCCTCGAAACGTCCGATGAGCACCTCTCTGTCCTCATCAAATGCTTCATCATCATAATGTGCATGTGTGTCAAATATCATTCTTGTTTCTCCAGCTTTCCATTTTCTTTTTCTTCATCCGGCCATCAGCCTCTCTTTTGATTACCACAGAAAGTGCTGTATTTACACTGTTTTTCAGCCTTTTTTCATGGTTTAAAAATTTTTTTAAAAAAGTACTTGCCAAGCAACAAGTGCCATACTATAATAGCACTTGTTCGCGAGGAAGTAACAAAAATCTGAACAGGAAACAAGCAGAACGGATACTTCTTCCGAAGTTCATAAATATGCGCTTTTAGCTCAGTTGGTAGAGCACCTGACTCTTAATCAGGGTGTCCAGGGTTCGAGTCCCTGAAGGCGCACGCGGAGCACTGTTTTTGTGGGGTCAGCCCATGGGGACGGTGTTTCTTTTTGTTTTCTTTTTGTTTTCTTTTATAATTTCCGGAACAGCGTTCCGATAATTCCTCTTCCGAGGCTTGCGCCTACGTTTCCGCCAAGTGTCTTTCCGAATTTGCCGAACATGGAGCCGCCGACGTTCTTTCCAACCTCCCGGCCGATGGTTCCAGCAACGGAATTTCCGACGGATTTGGCCGCACTGCGGGCAGATCTCTCCCGCGCCTTACGGGCCTTTTCCTCTGCAGCCCGCTGTCTGGCTGCTTCCGCAAGAGCCTTTTCCTCTTCTTCCTGCTTCTGCGCAGCCGCAGCCTCCTGCGAGGCCTTCCGCTGCAGAAACTCATAGGCAGAATCCGGATCCACAGCCTCTGCGTATTTTACCGCAAGGAGGCTCTCCTGAATTTCCTTTCTGCGGATTTCCTCTGTGATCGTACCCATCTGCGATACCGGCGGTGCAATGATAACCTTCTGTGCCACACCGGGAACGCCGTCTTCCTCCAGGAAGGAGCAGACCGCTTCGCCGACGCCAAGCTCCAGGATCGTCTGATACGTATCCATCTCCGGATTGATGCGGAAGGACTGAGCCGCTGCCTTCACCGCCTTCTGATCCTTCGGTGTATAGGCATGAAGCGCGTGCTGAATCCGGTTCCCCAGCTGTGCCAGAACATCATCCGGTATGTCCGAGGGAGCCTGTGTGCAGAAGTAAATGCCGACCCCCTTGGAACGAATCAGCTTCACCACCTGCGAAATCTTATCCAGAAGCGCCTGCGAGGTTCCGCGGAACAGAAGATGCGCCTCGTCAAAGAAAAAGACCATGCGCGGCTTCTCCAGGTCTCCGACCTCCGGAAGCTGCTCAAACAGCTCCGAAAGAAGCCACAGAAGAAAAGCAGAATACAGCTTCCCGTTCTGAATCAGCGTTTCCGAATCCAGAATATGAATCATTCCCTTTCCGTCGGTTCCGGTGGTAAACCAGTCACGGATATTCAGAGCGGTTTCCCCGAAGAAGAGATCCCCTCCCTCTCCCTCCAGTGCCGCAAGAGACCGGATGATGACCGCAATCGATGCCGGGCTGATTTTTCCGTAATCCGCCTGGAAGGAAGCCCGGTTCTCATCGATATCATTCAGAAGCGCCTTCAGGTCCTTAATGTCCACAAGAAGAAGCTCCTGCTCATCCGCAATCCGGAAGGCTACGGAAAGGAGATCAGACTGAAGCTCGTTCAGCCCGAGAACCCGGGACAGAATGAGCGGTCCCATCTCCGAAATGGTCGTCCGAAGCTGGATTCCGCGCTCTCCGTAAAGGTCCCAGAAGGTCACAGGATACTTCGTAAAAATATCCTCCTCCCCGCTCATACCGATGCGCTGCATCCTCTTCCTGATATCCTCATTTGCTTCTCCGGGCCGGCACATTCCCGCAAGATCACCTTTCACGTCCGCAAGAAACACCGGGACGCCCAGTGCACTGAAGGATTCCGCAAGTCCCTTTAAGGTCGCCGTCTTGCCGCTTCCTGTTGCACCGGCAATCAGCCCGTGGCGGTTTGCCATCTTCGGAAGAAGAAAGGCCTGTCCTCCATCCTCTGTACCGCCAACCCAGATTTTCCCATCTCTGATCATGGTCCCCCCTTGCCGCAGACTGCGGCCGTAAGAAGAGAAACCGCTCTTTTTTTGCTTCTGCAGTTTCTCCGATATGATTGTGACATTGAAATCATTATAGCAAATCGGCACAGATTGATGCGTTATACGACACTATGCCGTTTTTGGGACATTTCTTTCCTTTTCATGCATGCTATACTCGATTCTGGCCTGCCTGAACTTCGCAAATCCGTTCCGGCAGGAGGGATGGAAAGGAGTCCGCTTCATGAATACCTATCTGATGAAAAAAGCCATGATTGAGACCGCCGTGGATCGCGGGATCAAAGAGATGGAGGACGACCCGAAGCGGAGCATCCGCCGGCTGACAGATCTTGGCAAGCAGTTTTCCAGAAATCGTTTCCAGGAGACTGTTTTTTCGGTGATGCAGGAGCTGCTCAACAATGAGAACAGCGCCTACTATGATATGATGCACAATCTGATTAAAAATTCCGAGAAGGAATCTCTGAAGAAGTTCGGTGTGAATTTCGGCTATATGAGCTGGTCCTACGGGGCTGCAAGAGTACGCGAGAAGGAAACAAAGGAGGGAGTTCTGATTCCCTGGACCATCATGCTGCGCTACGACGCAAAGGCCGAAGACGGCCTGACCATGGATCGTCTTTCTTCTTTGATGGAGCAGGGACAGGATCTTGGAATCTATGCCTATTTTATCCGGGAATGTGCAGATGACGAAGACTCCTATGCGCTTCTCGAGCTTCTCGAGCGCTATAAGGAATGCGCCTACGTCTGGTTTAAGAGCAACGGCCGGCTGACGGCTGCGCAGATCCAGATGCTTCGGGTATGCCGGAATTCTCTTGTCTGCCTTCCGCTCTCTGATCCGGAGACCTCACTGACTGCAGCACTTCTTCGCGATCAGAAGATCCCGTTTGCTCTCTATCTGGAATACGGAAGGGACTCTATCCTTCCGGGACTGACGGACGTATACAAAGAAAGCGTTCTCGCAAGCGAGACCGCCATGTTCTTCCTCATCTCTGCAGACGGCACCGACTGTGCCGCAGCAGATCTTGCTTACCGCTCCAGACTGGAGCAGAAATATCCTTTTGTGATCATGGATTATTACGGGGACGGACAGTCCATCAGCCGCGTTCTGTGTGAGCACACAAATCTGCTGGAGATTGGTTCGGATGGCCGCATGATCCGCCCTGACGGTCAGAAGGGCGAGCCCTTCCCCTTTGAGCTTCCGCTCATTGATGCTCTGCGGCAGGTTATGCCACCGAAGAAGCCATTTTCAGAATCACATCCCGAAGCTTAAGGATGTAAGCATCGGCGTCCATGGACTGCCGGTACTCTCCGGACAGCCAGCGGATAAGTGAGGCAAGAAGTGCATCAAGAATAAAAGTGATATAGAAGTCATCATCCTGGTTGTCGGGCAGAGTATTCCGAAGGAAGAATTCCGCAACCGGGGTCATGGTTTCCACAAGATAATCCCGAAACGAATTCTGCCCTTCAATCTGCAGGGCAGCATAATAGAACTCCCTTTCGGAATAGAAATAATGCAGGATGTCCGAAAGCAAGTCCCATACGTTCTCGTAGTTCACCACGTCCATTCCGCCGACAAAGCCCACATAAAAGATCCAGTTCACCAGATCATACTTGTCGCGGAAATGATAATAAAAGCTTTTCCGGTTAATTCCACAGTCATTGCAGATATCCGATACGCTGATTTTCTCAAATGGCCGCTGGCGCATCAGCTTCTTCATCGATGCCGCCAGTGCATTTTTCGTTGCATTGGAATCTGACACGTTTTATACCTCGCTGAGGCAAAAGCCGCAAAGGCGGTTTTGCCGAATGCCCCTCAGACAGACGCAGGCTCGCAGGAGCCGCAGGAGTCGCTTCCGCTCCCCTGTGCCGCCGCATCGGTTATGCCGTCCTTCTGCAGCTTCTCAATCACTTCCTTCATTGTGCGCCAGCCAAGCGTCGCACACTTCACCCGGGCAGGCATATGTGCCACATCCTCCAGAGAAGCCGCTTCGTCCAACTCCTCCTTCTCTTCTTCCGTGGCGGTTCCCTTGATCATCCCCATGAAAACAGAAGCAAGATGCAGTGCCTCCTCCTCCGTCCGCCCGATGACCAGGTCGCACATCATATCCGCACTCGCCTGGGAAACGGCGCAGCCGCTTCCGTTGAATGCTGCATCCTCGATCACACCGTTCTGAACCGTAAGCTGCAGGTTGATATCGTCTCCGCAGCTCGGATTCACGCCGTTCAGTACGATCGTCGGATTCTTCAGATCGTGCTTGTGCGTCGGATGAAGATTATGTTCATTTACAATTTCACGATATAACGATTTAATATCCAAGCCAGCTTCTCACTTTCGAGACCGCCTTCACAAAGCGGTCGACTTCTTCTTCCGTATTATAGAAATACAGACTTGCGCGTACGGTAGCATTGGCCCCCAGGAATTTCATCAGAGGCTGTGCGCAATGATGTCCTGCGCGCACCGCAATATGCTCAGTATCCAGAACCGATGCCACATCATGCGGGTGACAGCCCTCGATGTTGAAGGTGACAATTCCATTGTGCTTCGAAGGCTCTGCCGCGCCGTACATCGTCACTCCGGGAATCTCCGAAAGACCTGCCATCAGCTTCGCTGTCAGCGCTTCTTCCGTCTTTCCTATTGTATCAAATCCAACCTGCTGCAGGTAGTCAATTGCTGCTCCCAGCCCGACTGCTCCGGACGCATTGACGGTTCCCGCCTCGAACTTCTCCGGTACCTCTGCATAGGTTGCACTCTGACGATCCACATACTCGATCATCTCTCCGCCGGTCAGGAAGGGAGGCATCTCGTTCAGAAGCTCCATTCTGCCGTACAGGCAGCCGATTCCCATGGGAGCCATCAGCTTATGTCCGGAGAATGCATAAAAATCACAGCCGATTTCCTGAACATTGACCGGAATGTGCGGTGTGGACTGCGCTCCATCTACCACGCAGACGGCGCCGTGACGGTGTGCTTCCTCTGCAATCCTCTTCACCGGATTGGTGACGCCGAGAACGTTGCTGACATAACCGATGGAGACAATCTTTGTGCGGTCTGTAATCTTCGAGCAGATCTCCTCTTCCGACAGTGTTCCGTCAAGTGCAGGCTCCATGTAGATCAGCTTCGCGCCCTTCTGCCGGCACACCATCTGCCAGGGAAGAATGTTGGAGTGATGCTCCATAACGGAAATGACAATCTCATCGTCCTTCCCGACATGGCTGAGGCCATAGCTGTAAGCCACAAGGTTCAGCGACTCTGTAGTATTCCGGGTAAAAATCACCTCACCGTCTTCTCCGGCTCCGATCAGCGCCGCAGCCTTGTGCCGCGCCTTTTCGTACTCCTCCGTTGCCTCAATGCTCCATCCGTAAAGTCCCCGAAGCGGATTTGCATTGCAGGTATCATTAAAGCGCTCCATCGCTTCCATGACACACTGCGGGCGCTGCGTGGTTGCGGCGTTGTCAAAATACACAACATCGCTGTCTCTCAGAATGGGAAAGTCCTTCCGATACGGATTTCCCAGGCCATTCCCTGTACTCATTTCGCAAAAGCCTCCTCGATCTTATTCATCAGCTCTGCGCGAAGCGGAAGATCCGGAATCTCTCTGACAACTGCTCCGAGTCTTGCGCGAACCATAATCTGCTCTGCCTCTTTCCGGTCAATTCCACGGGACGCCATATAAAAGAGAATATCATCATCAAGCTGTCCGATGGAAGCTCCATGACGGCCTTCTACATCCTCTTCCTCGCATAAAATGATCGGGAGAGTCTTATTCACAACATCATCCGAAAGGAGCAGGACGTTCTCCTGTTCATCTCCCTTTGAGCCCTTCGAGCCCTTCCGGAAGTCGATGGTCCCCCGGAATGCCTTCTCAGAGCGATCCTTCAGAACACCGTCAAAGCTCATCTTCACGTTGGTTCTTCGTCCGCGCTGAATCGCATTGTAGTTGACGTCAATTGCCTTTCGATCGTTCCCGAGGTAGCCTGCATGCGCCTCAAAGGAAGACCGGTCCCCGATCAGCTCCGGCTGCGTCCCAATGTACACCCTGCCGCCGCCAAGCTCAATCTGAACCATCTTCATGGAAGCGCCTTCCGCCAGCGCCGCTCCCGTATCATCCAGAAATGTGTAGCCTTCTCCCAGAATCTGTGCCTTTACAAGGAAGAGGCTTGCTCCCTTTTCCAGTATGATTTTCGTAGAAAATGCGGCCGTTCCCTTCTCCTTGCTTCCAGATGCTGCACGCAGAAGAAGCGTCAGGTGGCTGTTCTCACCCACACGGATCAGCTGTCCCTGTGAAGCCTCATTTCCGTCATAGAAGTCCACGCTCCATACGACAGGCTCCTCGCAGCGGGTATCCGGTGCCACCTCAAGCATTTCATAAACCGTTCCGGACTTCTCCAGAAATGCGTCGTACTCGGCGCCAAGACCCGTTCCGAAGCGCTGCGGATGATAAATCGGCACCTTTCCCGCAACGATTGCCTCCGCCTTCTCCTCCGGAGCATATTTCTCAAGCCATTTCGCAGCTTCCTTTCCTGACATTCTGCGATGGGTTACACCCTCCGGCAGCTTTTCAAACCGCGTCTCCACATCCAGCGAAGCCGCCAGTCCCGCGGGCGCAGTTCCTTCGTTTGCTTCCAGCCGGTTCCAGGTAAGAGAGGGGATATGGCCGACCTTCATTGCTGTCTTCTCCATCTTACATTCCCTCCATTTCCAGGCGAATCAGGTTGTTCATCTCCGCCGCATATTCCAAAGGAAGCTCCTTGCTGACCGGATCCGCGAAGCCGGAAACAATCATCGCCCTTGCCTCCGTCTCGCTGATGCCTCGGGACATCAGGTAGAAGACCGCCTCATCGCTGATGCGGCCGATTTTCGCTTCATGTCCCACATCCGCATCCGCGGTGCGCACATCCATTGCGGGAATCGTATCCGAACGGGAAATGTCATCGAGCATCAGAGACGCACAATCCACCGATGCCTTTGCTCCCTTCGCACTCTTTTTGATTTCAATGCTGCTGCGATAGGTGCTGATTCCTCCGTCCTTGGAGATGGACTTGGTGTTGATATAAGAAGAGGTATCCTCACCGATGTGTACCATCTTGGCTCCGGTATCCAGATTCTGTCCGCCGCCCGCAAAGGTAATGCCGGTGAATTCGCAGTGGGAATGATCACCCTTCAGAATGGTTGTCGGATACAGATAGGAAACATGGGAGCCGAAAGAGCCGGAAACCCATTCCATCCGTCCGCCCTCCTCCACCAGTGCGCGCTTGGTGTTGAGGTTGTACATGTTCTTCGACCAGTTCTCAATCGTGGAATAACGAAGTCTTGCATTCTTCTTGACATACAGCTCCACGCAGCCCGCATGAAGATTGGCAATATTGTATTTCGGTGCCGAGCAGCCTTCAATGAAATGAAGATCCGCCCCTTCATCTACGATAATCAGCGTATGCTCAAACTGTCCTGCTCCCTTTGCGTTCAGCCGGAAATAGGACTGAAGCGGAATCTCCACCTTCACACCCTTCGGCACATAAACAAAGGATCCGCCGGACCACACCGCTCCATGCAGTGCTGCGAATTTGTGATCGGTCGGCGGTACCAGATGCATGAAGTACTCTTTCACCATATCCTGATACTCACCGGTCACTGCCTCTTCAAAGCCCGTATAAACTACACCCTGCTTCGCCACATCATCCTGCAGATTATGATATACCAGCTCCGAGTCATACTGCGCGCCGACGCCCGCAAGAGACTCACGCTCAGCCTGCGGAATTCCGAGCTTCTCAAAGGTATTCTTGATCTCGTCCGGGACCTCACTCCAGTCGCCCTTCATATCCGAATGAGACCGGACATACGAAGAAATCCGGTCCATGTCCAGTCCCTCAATGGACGGGCCCCAGTTCGGAACCTCCAGCTCATTGTACAGGTCAAGACACTTCAGCCTGAACTCCCGCATCCATTCCGGGTCATGCTTCTCTTCGGAGATTCTCTCCACAATATCCGCAGTCAGGCCTTCCTGCATACGATAGAAGCCTTCCGATTCATCATCCTTAAAATCGTACAGGCTTCGATCGATCTCTTTGAATTGTTGTTCTGCCATAGTTGCCTCTCTGTGCCGCAGTCCGTCTGCGGCATTGGTACTGTCGTCCTTTACTGCGCTCCTGCAAATCTCTCGAATCCGCGCTCATTGATCTCGTCCACCAGCTCCGCTCCGCCGGTATACACCAGATTCCCTTTTACCAGTACGTGCGTATAATCCACCTTCAGACACTCCAGAATTCTCGTGGAGTGGGTGATAATAAGCAATGCACCGTTTCTCTTCTTCTGGTATTCCTCGATGCCCCGGGAAACAACGCGTACCGCATCCACGTCCAGACCGGAATCCGTCTCATCCAGAATGGCAAGCTTCGGGTTCAGCATAAGAAGCTGCAGAATCTCCGCCTTTTTCTTCTCGCCACCGGAAAAGCCCACATTCAGGTCACGCTCTGCATAGGATTCATCCATACCGAGCAGCTCCATCGTTGCCTCCAGCTCTTTTTTAAACTGAAAAATCTTGAGCGGCTTGCCCGTCTTCTGACGAATGGCATTGCGAAGGAACGCCTCGAGGGACAGACCGGGTACCTCAAGCGGATTCTGGAAGGAGAGGAACATTCCCTTCTGCGCGCGCTTGTCAGCTGACAGAGCTGTGATGTCCTCACCGTCAAAAACAATCTTTCCGCCTGTCACCTTGTAGTTGGGATTTCCCATCAGCGTATACCCAAGAGTCGACTTGCCGGCTCCATTCGGTCCCATCAGAACATGTGTCTCACCGGCACCGATCTCCAGATTAATATGATGAAGCAGCTCACCTTCCTCGATGGCTGTCGACAGGTCCGTCACCTGCAATAATGTATCTGCCATAGCTTCCTCCATTTGCTCCGCTCGGAAAATAATTCTGATTATTCACTCAGGATGGATATTTTGCCACAGTGAACTTCACTTTGTCTGTTGCCATAACAACAATTGCTATATGACAAAGTCATTCCCTGCAAGCGCCTCCGACTGATCCTTCAGATCCTGAAGCGTCACGCTGTCCACATATTCATTGATCACCTTTGCAAAGCCCTTCCAGAACGGAAGCACGGTGCAGTCCTCACAACGCACGCACGGGTTGCTGTCTCCCTCAAGACAAGGAACCGGATTCAGCGGCCCCTCCATGACACGGAGAATGTCGCCTACCGTGTAGTCCTCCGGTCGTTTTGCCAGCCGATACCCCCCGTTATTGCCTCGCTGCGAGCGAAGATATCCGGATCTGGTCAGTGCTGTAACGATCTGCTCCAGATATTTCACCGTAATATCCTGTCTCTCTGAAATATCCTTCAATGAAATGTACTCACCGGTATCATGAACCGCAAGGTCCAGCATCATACGCAGTGCATATCTGCCTTTTGTTGAAATTTTCATAGTATTCTTTCCGCCCTCTTCCGGTTGTTCCTGTTCTGTTTCTGCACTATACTCTTTAATAACTTAGTAACCGCGGCCCCATTCTCTAATTTCAGTATTCCTATTGGGCTCTAGGTATTTGACATTGTTATCATATATGCAAGACTGTTTTTTCGCAAGTAAGGAATCTCCATGCTGACCACAGATGAGAAATACATGAAGCAGGCACTCACGCAGGCCAGAAAAGCCATGGCAATCGGCGAGGTGCCCATCGGATGTGTCATCGTCCATGACGGAACCGTAATCGGCCGCGGCTACAATCGCCGCAACACCGATCACTCCACGCTCTCGCACGCAGAAATCACCGCGATCCGCAAGGCCAGCCGCAGGCTTGGCGACTGGAGACTTGAGGGCTGTACCCTGTACTGCACTTTGGAGCCCTGTCCCATGTGTGCCGGTGCCATTGAGCAGGCCCGCATTGACCGCGTCGTCATTGGCGCAGCGAGCGACAAATCCGGCTGCGCAGGCTCACTTCTGAACATCGTCGCCAATGAGAAGCTGATGCATCAGTCTGAGATCACGCGCGATGTTCTCGCAGACGAATGCCGCTGCCTTCTGCAGCAGTTTTTCCGTGACCTTCGCATCCGCAACCGCATGCTTCGGAAGGACGCCGCTGCAGAAATCGCAGAAGGAACCTCGGAAGGATAAGTGCGGTATAACCTGCCGGGAAAGCTCTTGCCCGCAATCGGCTTATTTGCTATACTAATGAAATCCTGCCGCTGGCAGGGCTCGGGCAGCCGCCCGGGTGCATCGTATTGAAGTTTGGGTCTCACGCAATGAATCCTGCGAACCGTGTCAGATCGGGAACGAAGCAGCACTAAGCAGATCCTTTCATGTGCCGTGAGGAAGCCTGGCGGAGCGATGTATCCGGTACCGTGCCCGGGTCCTGTCGGCGGCAGGATTTTTTGATTTTGCTTCGGAGATTTTCAGGAATTTTCCGGGCCTTTTGTTTTGAGGATGTTTATGATGAATTTTATGGATCTTACAAGCTGCCGCCTTTGCCCGCGAAACTGCGGCGTAAACCGCAAGGCCGGAGAGCTTGGCTTCTGCGGTCTTCCGGAGACCATCCGCGCTGCCCGCGCCGCACTGCTATACTGTGAGGAGCCCTGCATTTCAGGAGCAAACGGCTCCGGAGCCATCTTCTTTACCGGCTGCAATCTCGGCTGCCGCTTCTGTCAGAATGTCGACATCTCCGGCGGGATGCGAAAGACCGCAGCTTCCTCTTATGCAGGCGAAACGCTGACTGCGGATAAGCTTTCTGATATTATGCAAAAGCTTCAGGAGCAAGGTGCCTCCAATATCAACCTGGTTACGCCTTCACACATTCTGCACGTTCTGATTCCCGCCCTTGAAAAAGCCAGACAGCGCGGACTTCACATTCCTGTTGTATATAACACGGCATCCTATGAGAAGGCGGAAGTGCTTCGTGCTCTGGAGGGTCTCGTGGATATCTATCTTCCGGATCTGAAATATCATGATCCCCAGATCTCCGCCTCCTATTCCAATGCTCCGGACTACTGGCAGTCTGCCACTGCTGCCATTGCAGAGATGGTCCGCCAGTGCCCGGAGCCGCTGTTCGCCGACGGTTCCTCTTCTCTGAACGAAGAGGATGACCGCAACGATCCCCTGATGACAAGGGGTGTCATCGTCCGCCACATGGTCATGCCCGGGCACACCCGGGATTCCATGGAAATACTGCGCTATCTCTACGAAACCTACGGAAATCGGATTTTCATCAGCATCATGAATCAGTACACACCCATGCCGCGCTGTGCGGATGACCCTCTTTTGTCCCGTCCTGTCACAAAAAAAGAATATGACGAAGTCGTTGACTTCGCCATATCCCTTGGAATTGAAAACGGTTTTCTGCAGGAGGGCGGCACCATCTCCAAAAGCTTTATTCCCGCCTGGGACGGCACCGGTATCCGTTGAAGCTCTCTCTTTTTGTCCGCCTACGTCAAATGCCCGGATCAATACTCCTTCGCATTCAGATACTTCAGATAGTTAATCACCATCAGAGAAATCTTGAACCGGAGAGCATCGTCGAAATTGCGGATGTCCAGACCGGTCTGCTTCTGCAGCTTCTCGATCCGGTAAACCAGCGTATTGCGGTGAATGAAGAGCTGCCTGGACGTCTCGGATACGTTCAGATTGTTCTCAAAGAAGCAGTTGATGGTCGAAAGTGTCTCCGCGTCCAGATTATCCGGAACTTCCTCTCCGAACACTTCGTGAATAAATACATTGCACAGATTGGAGGGAAGCTGATAGATCAGCCGTCCGATCCCGAGCTGATTGTAGGAATTCACCATCTTCTCCGCATTGAAAATCTTACCGACATCCATTGCCATTCTCGCCTCTTTGTAGGAGCGTGAAATGTTCTTCAGATCTGTCACAATGGATCCGTAGGAAGCGCGAACCTTCAGCATGGCCTCCGTGTTCAGCATATCTACGGCAACGGTTGCCGCCTGCTCCAGCTGATCATAAGACTCTGCTGTCTCCACAGCCTTGATGATAATCACGCTGGTCTCGTCAACCTCTGTCAGATAGTCCCCATTATGTGCCGTGAAAATACTGCCCAGGAGTTCGCTTGCCGAAGTCTCTCCGTCCGATTCCAGCTCCACCAGAATGATGGCGCGGGGAACCTGATAATTAATGTGCAGTTTTCTTGCACGGTTGTGAATGTCCACAAGAAGAAGGTTGTCCAGGAGAAGATTCTGGAAGAAATTGTTCCGGTCATACTTCTCACGGTAAGCGACCATCAGATTCTGTATCTCGCTGACAGCAATTCGTGCGATCATCAGTGTGTGATCTCCATCCCCGATGGCGGTCAGAATATATGCCGTGTCTTCTTCGTCACGGATTTTCAGCAGATAATGATTGCCGACAATCTGACTGTCTACGGAGGATTTCGCAAATCCGGAAACGATATCTGCAGCCGGAATCTCTGCTCCCTGCGTCATGGCAAACAAGCCGCCGTTCACGTCCTGCACGCAGAACTCCACCTTCGAAATGGAGGTAAGCTCCTCCAGGCAACTCTTAACAATCTGTGATGAAAGCATGTATCTTCCCTTCTCCCTGCAGGAATTCATCCATTTTCCATGAGAACAAGTCCTTCTCTCTGTCTGCATCTTCCCGCAAGGCTGTTTTTGCGCAGACAAAATCCGTCAAAATCAAGATTTTTCATCTATTATGATTACCTGTTGTAATATTCTACACGCCGTTTTTGTTAAAAACAATACAATTCTTTACAAAAAAGGGATGCGCCAATGCGCATCCCTCTCATTTTCATAAACTATGCAGCAACCGGATTAGTTGCAGATGGTCTTCTCAGTTTCCTTGTCGAATACATGAACCTTATCGGTATCGATTGCAAACTCAACCTCAGATCCCGGGCGAGCGGTGGTCTTAGGATCAACGCGGGCAGTAATCGGAGTCTCGTTTACATCGAAGTACAGGAATACTTCTGCGCCAAGAAGCTCGTATACGTTAACCTTTGCCTTGAAGATTGCGTTGGACTTTGCAAGATCATCCGGATGATCGGAAAGGTTCTCAGGACGGATACCCATAACAACGGTCTTTCCGTCATAGCCGCCATCGATCAGAGCCTTGGACTTCTCAGCATTCAGCGGAACAGTCACTGCATCGCCGATCTGCAGAGATGCCTGAGCACCGTTCACCTTAACGGTTGCATCCAGGAAGTTCATCTGCGGAGATCCCATAAAGCCTGCTACGAACAGGTTGCAGGGAAGATCATACAGGTGCTGAGGAGTATCAACCTGCTGAACAA
>HF986551.1:0-9971 GCA_000431495.1 Firmicutes bacterium CAG:791
CATGATAATAGCGCGAGCGGAACAGACCTGAATTTCACGAATCACTACGATGTGGTAACTGTTCCCGTTGCAAAGTCTTGGTCCGATGACAGCAACCGTGACAACAAGCGTCCGTCTTCGATCACAGTAAACCTGTTCGCCGATGGTACGAAGGTTACAAGTCAGAAGATCACAGCAGCCAATGGCTGGAAGTACGAGTTCAAGGATTTGCCGAAGTATAAGGATGGAAAGGAGATCAAGTACACCATCACAGAGGATGCGGTAGAAGGATATACGTCTACTGTTGATGGCTTCAACATCACCAACACCTACACCCCTGAGAAGGTACAGGTTTCCGGTTCCAAGAACTGGAATGATGATGGCAACGCGGCGGGTACACGGCCGGGCAGCATTACGATTCGTCTGTATGCGAACGGATCGGAGATCGATCATAAGACGGTCACTGAGAAGGACGGATGGTCCTGGAACTGGACAGGCCTGAACCGGTACAACACGGATCACAAGGAGATCAGCTACACGATTTCCGAGGATGCGGTGGATGGTTACACATCCTCCGTCAGCGGCTACAATGTCACGAATACCGTGAATAAGCCGCAGGTGGGAAGTGTTATTTTGACCAAGGTGGATGCGACGACGGGCACAGCACTTGCGGGTGCGGTCTTTGACCTGTACCGCGCGAACAACACGAAGGTCGGCACCTATACCACGAATGCGGGCGGAGTCCTGCGGGTGGATGGACTGACATTCGGCGACTACTATTTTGTCGAGACCAAGGCGCCGGAGGGCTATGCGCTGGAGAGTCAGAGAGCAGCCTTCACGATTAACGCGACGACCACGGTCAGTGCACCGGCAAGCGTACGCGTCACCAACAAGCCTGTGGATGAGAAAATCGGTGTCAGCGCCGCGAAGGTCTGGGACGATGAGAACAACACCGACGGCGTGCGGCCTTCGAGCGTGACGTTCCGTCTGTTCGCGGATGGTGTGGAGATCGGATCTGCGCAGGCAAGTGAGGCAAACGGCTGGACGGTTTCCTTCGGAAATCTTCCGAAGACCAGGAACGGCGTGGCGATCAGCTACGCGGTGAAGGAGGACGAGGTAGGCAACTACTATGAGGCCTCCTATGAGACCGGACTTGGAAGCGATGGCAGCTACGTCTTCACGGTGAAGAACTATCGTGAGACGGACAAGCATTACGAGGAGCGGACCGGAAGCGTTCGCGGAGCAAACCGCAACAAGCCTTCCAATGGCGGCGTTGCAGGAGCAGGCCGCGGCCGCGGAACCGGAGACGAATCAGACATGACGGTATACGGAACGGTATCCGGAGCTTCGCTGCTCGCGCTGATTGTCTGGATGATCGCAAGAAGAAAGAGAGCAGGAAAGGGAACAAAATAACGTAACGTGAGGGCCACCGACATTCGGCTTCCTCCGAACCTTGCTGGAAGCACAGAGGGGAGGAGAAGCCGTGCGGTGGCCCTGCTGTTATATTTTACCCGTAAAGCGTGCGAGACAGGAGGTGCAGGATGAGAGCAGGGAAAATATATCGTCTGGCGGGAATGCTGATGGCAGCGATCGTCCGAATGCATAAAAAGGCCGGCACACCGGGGACCTGACCTCTGGTGTGCCGACCTCTTTTTGAGAAGGGGCGTATCAATTCTATGCGCTGTCTGGGCTGTTTCTTGGCATTGATTTTACGCGTTGGAGTGAGCCCGAATCCAGCCGTTTATTTCTTCCTCGCTGAGATCGGACAAGCTTATGGCATCGGAGAGGGAGAGAACACCGTCCTGAACAAGGGAGGAGTAGTTGGACAGCCGCACTTCCCTAAGGCCTTCCTTGTAGCCTTTTTCGAAGCCTTCCTTGTAACCTTCTTCGAAACCTTTCTTGTAGCCTTCTTCAAAACCTTCTTCACTGGCGTCTTTTGCAATCAGCATCAGCTTATATTCAAAGTCCATGAAGTTCCTCCTTGCCCGGTGTTCTTCTTGCTGCGCGGGCCTGCCCTTACACTTCCTTGCAGGAATCATCTGCAGGAACCTTTCTGTTGATGAGACTCCAGAAAGTTCTTTAACTCCGGAAGGATATCGTCCCCGGTTCCGTGGGTTGCATCAGAAAGACACGTTGTAATGTAACGAAGCTGCTATTACGTGTTGGGATGGGTCTGAATCCAGCTGTTTATCTCTTGCTCGCTGAGCCCGGAACGTTTCATGGCCTCAGAGAGGGAGAGAATGCCATCCTGAACAAGAGAAGAGTAGTTGGACACTCGCTCTTCCTTGCGTCCTTCCTCACGTCCTTCTTCACGTCCTTCCTTGCGTCCTTCCTCCAGAGCCTTTTCCCTGGCATCCTTTGCAATCAGCATCTGCTTATATTCGAATTCCATGAAGTTCCTCCTTGTCTCGGCGTCTTTCTTGGCTTCGCGGACCTGCTCCTGCACTTCCCTGCAGAAATCATCTGCGGGAGCATTTCCGTTGATGAGATTCAGAAAGTTCTTTAACTCCGGAAGGATATCGTTTCCGGTTCCGTGGGTGTTGAGGAACACCTTCGTTGTACCGTCCCGAAGCTCCAGATTCCGGTCCGTCTGCTCGTAATTCCGGAAACGGTAGATGTGCCGTCCCTGATGAAACAGATCCTGCGGACAGATCATGACAACATAGGAGTCGGGGAGCACGGCGTAATCCTCGCCCTTCCGAAGCTCCTGTTCATCCATCATGCACTGATAGTAGCGGGCCCGCCGGGATTCGTTCTTCCGGCTTTCCATCTGCATTTCCACATCGAAAACGCGGCCGTTGATTTCGGAATAGACATCATACCGTACGCTTTTCGTTCCGTATGGCCCGTAAAAGGTCATCTGCGGAGAATGCCGTTCCACTCTGGAGAGCTTCAGCTCCGGAAAGATCCGCTGCATCAGCTGAAGAAAGGTGCTCTCGTTGCGCATGACGCAGGAGAAAATATAATCATTTCCGATTCCTGCCTCATCCCAGCGTTTGTTAAGAATTTGCTGCTGCTCTTCGGTTGCCGTTATGGTAATTTTGCTTTTGTCCATCTCTGCCTCCTGCATGAAAATGGTGGTGCAGGGGCTTCGTGAAGCATCTCGCATGACCTGACGAGCGATTGTTCCTGATCTTTCTGGTCCGATGTCGAAACTCCTGCAGGTTAAAAGGGTATCGTGTGCATAAGCTTCGTTCGACGTGAATCAGATAGGATCAAGACGTGACCGCGGCGCTCCGCCGTGCGGCATTCACAGAAATGAACTGTACTATGCAGCTGTCTTCAGTATAGCATAAAAACAGCGAGAGAATCCCTCCTTCAGGAATCTCTCGCCGTAAAACTGCAGAAATACAAAGCAAACCGCAAATCCGTTTTACCGGATCTCGTTCAGATCAAACGGTGTTGCCTGGTATACGTAATAATTGATCCAGTTGCTGTACATCGCCTGGCTTGCGCTTCGCCACTGAAGAAGTGGCTTCTTCTCAGGATCATCGTCCGGGAAATAGTTCTCCGGCACGTTCGGATGAATTCCCTTCTTCTCATCGCGCTCATATTCATCGCGGAGCGTATAGCGGTCATATTCACCGTGTCCGAAGATAAAGACCTGTCGGCCTTCCCTGGCAGTACACAGAAGAACACCGGCCTCCTTGGATTCCGCAAGAATCTTAAGCTCGCTGCAGGCATGAATGGCGGCAGCCGGAACCTCCGTGTACCGGCTGTGCGGAATCATGAAATAGTCATCCATTCCGCGCACCAGGGGGTCCTTGCGATGCATCACCTTGTGGTAGTAGACACCGGAAAGCTTCTCCTTCAGCATTCTTTTCGGGAGTCCATAGTGATAATACAGTCCGGCCTGCGCCCCCCAGCAGATATGAAGCGTCGAGGTCACGTTGGTCACGCTCCATGCAAACACGCGACAGAGCTCATTCCAGTAATCCACCTCTTCATATTCCAGCTTCTCCACCGGTGCACCGGTGATGATCAGACCATCGAAGCGCCGCTCCTTCAGATCATCAAACGATGCGTAGAACTGATGGAGATGCGAATAGGAGGTGTTCTTGGACAAATGAGAGCTCATCCGCATAAAGGTAATGTTCAGCTGCAGCGGCGTATTACTCAGCATACGGAGGATATCCAGCTCGGTATCTTCCTTTTTGGGCATGAGATTCAGAATGCAGATCTCCAGCGGACGAATGTCCTGATGCGCTGCCCTGTTCTCGTCAACAATAAAGAGATTTTCTTTCTCCAGCTCTTCCTTAACCGGAAGATCATTCTGAATCCGAATCGGCATAATGACCGCCCCTTTCTGTCTATGTTCACAGCATCGCCCGGAACTCGTCTTCCGAAATCACAGGAATGCCGAGCTGCTGTGCCTTGGTAAGCTTGGAGCCTGCCGCCTCTCCTGCAAGGACGTAGCTGGTCTTCTTCGAAACGCTGCTGGACGCCTTGCCGCCATTGGATACGATCAGCTCCTCCGCCTCTTTTCTTCCAAGTGTCGGGAGTGTGCCCGTCACCACGATGGTCAGGCCGGCAAGCTTCTGTGCTCCCGCTTCCTTTTGCTCCATCTTCAGCTTAACGCCCGTATCCCGCAGCTCCTGCAGGATCTTCCGGTTCTCCTCTGCGGCGAAAAAATCATGGATGCAGGCTGCCGTGGTTTCCCCCACATCAGGAATCTGCGTCAGCTCTTCCTTCCCGGCTTCTGCCAGTGCATCAATGCTGTCATAATGAGACAGGATCTCGCGTGCCGCAGCCTTCCCGCAGTTCCGGATTCCAAGTCCGGTCAGCAGAAGAACCGGGGAATTCTCCTTGGAGGCCTCAATCGCCGCCAGCACCTTGTCGGTGTTCTTTTCCTTGCCGATGATGCCTTCCTCAATCAGCTCCTCGCGGTGCTCCTTCAGATGATAAATATCCGCATAGCTGTGCAGATAGCCCTTCTGCACCAGCGCCTCCACCAGTGTATCGCCAAGCCCCATGATGTTCATGCAGCTTCTGGAGGCAAAATATGCGATCGAATTGACAACCTGCGCGGGACAGGCAGGATTGATGCAGCGAATGTCTGCCGTATCCTCCTCACGGATCAGTGGCTGACCGCATACCGGGCAGACCTTGGGTGCAGAGAAAATCACCTCCGGTTCCCTGACGCAGCCGTTCAGCTTCGGAATGATCTCACCGCTCTTAAACAGGCGATATTCTCCTCCTTCGCCGATCTTCATGTCCTGAATATAATCCTGGTTGTGGAGCGTTGCGCGCGATACACTTGTTCCGCAGAGTCTTGCAGGCTTCCCGGTCTCCCGGTCATGGAATTCGCCCGTAAATGTGAGCTTTCCGGTTCTTCCGACGTCAACAAGAATCCGGTCCATCACAACAATACGCTCCTCCGGCGGATACTTGTAGGCGATGTGTCCGCTTGAGTACTTGGAACCCGCAGGAAAATCATTCCGATATGCCACATGATCGATCTTTACCACTGCACCGTCCAGATCAAAATGCAGCGTATCCCGCATGCCTCCGATATCGTCAATGGCCGAAAGGACCTCGTCCGCCGTCCTGCAGCTTCGATGATAGACCACAGAGACGCCCTTCTCCTCCAGAAGATCCAGCGCCTTCACATGGCTTTCCATGATCTCCTCCGGTCCTCTTTGAACGTTGAACACGAACATGTGAAGGCCCCGTTTTTTTGTAATCGAAGGATCCAGCTGCCGCAGTGTTCCGGCCGCCAGATTTCTGGGATTGGCCGCAGGCTTCCTGCCCTGCTCCTCCATCTCCTCGTTGAAGCGCTCAAAATCCTCATGCGCCATATAGACCTCACCGCGAAGCTCCAGGCTCTTATACGGGAGATCCAGAACCTGCTGCACATCCGGAATCACCAGTGCATTGGCGGTCACATCTTCGCCGACAAGGCCATCGCCCCGCGTCTCCGCAAGGACCAGATGAAGCCTTTCGTCCTCCTTCTGTTCATAGCGGATGGACATGGAAAGTCCGTCCACCTTGACCTCCACAGAGAACAGACAGTCCGGATGTATTTCATGCACCTTGGAGACCCATGCCTTCACATCCTCTTTGGTAAAAACATCCTCAATCGAGAGCATCGGCACATCGTGAGTGACCTTGACACCGGCTTCGCGTTTCCCGCCTGAAGGCTTCCCAAGAGCCGTTCCTCCGATCTTCTGAGACGGCGAATCCGGTCTGATCCAGTCCGGATGCTCACGCTCTGCGGCCTTCAGCTTCTGCATCAGCTGATCATATTCATAATCGCTGATTTCCGGAGCATCCTCATCGTAATACCGCTTCATGTGGTAATCGATGACTTTTTTCAGTTCTTCGTATTCTTCGCGCGTCATATGGCATCCTTAATCTGCAAGTGTCAGTCCGACCATCTCGTAGAGCTTCATTCTCTCATCCTGCGTCAGCTCGCGCTGCATTCCGGGCTGCAGTCCCTTTACTGTAATGTTCAGCACCCGCACACGCTTCAGTGTCTTCACCTCGTGGCCCCTGGCTTTGCACATACGGCGAATCTGACGATTCAGACCCTGTGTCAGTACAATCCGGAAGGTATAGTCCCCCAGCCTCTCAATGCGGCAGGGCTTTGTCTTCATCTCCAAATCCTTCAGCCAGATTCCCTTGGACATCTGATGCAGATCCTCGTCACTGAGCTTTCCTCTGGTCCGGACGATGTACTCCTTCTCATGCTCGTTTGAGGAGCGCATCATGGCATCGATCAGCTCCCCGTCATTCGTCATAAGAAGCAAGCCCTCCGAATCGCGATCCAGGCGGCCTGCATAGGTCAGGTGAATCGGATAGCGGAACACGTCCTCCAGTGTCACACGGGCATGCGGATCCGACTTTGTAACCGTCACTCCGACCGGCTTATAATAGGCCACTACAACCTTGCGGTCCTGCGAACGAATGATCTGATCTCTGACCTTGATTTTTTCCTTTCCGGTAATCATGCGGCCGGGCTGCGCGATTTCATCGTCCACCGTCACATCGCCCGCTTCCATAAGACGGTCTGCCTCTCTTCGGGAATACAGTCCGGAGGAAGCGATAAATTTATTCAGACGAATCATTCCGTCCGTTTTTACAGACGGGCCAGCTGCGCTGCGGCGTTTTCTCTCAGAATACATCTCTCATGCTCCATGATATAGGCGACCGTTTCGGCCGGTGCATCGGAAAAGGTTCCGAATTCATTCATTGCCAGTATGGTTTTCTCAAACCGGATTTCATCTCCAGCTGACGAAAGAAACAGATAATAAGCTCCATCTCCGCGATCCTGCCAGAGAGAGGACTGCAGCGCTGCTGTGTCCGGGATTTTCCGGCAGCATTCACCGGCATCTGCAATCGACCGGAAAATGTAGCAGAACGTACTGTGCTTCCGCTCCCTCGGCGGATTCAGAGCCTCCGCAGCCTTCCGGTTCATGGATGCCGAGTCTGACTTCTCCTGCCGCGGCATGGCAGCCATTGCCGTATCCGTTCCGGCAGGGTTCTCACCTGCATCGGAAGAAGGCGTTCCCTGCTGCTTTGCAGCATCCGCTTCCTGCCTTCCCTCTGTCAGACCTGCTACCAGCGACCGGAACAAGTCCGGCACATCGGAGGTCTCTGCAGAAAGCGCTCCCGGCTCTCCGCTCGAAATCGTCAATGCCAAAGAGCCGTCCATCATCGCGCGGATCTGCATGGTATTCACAGCGCCGTCCAGCTGGAAGTTCTCTTCTCTTGCCGCCTCCATAATCACCCGGCGCAGATACTCCATGGCATTGGTCTTCCGTTCCATGATGTCATCCAGATTGATGCCGCTGCTCTCCAGATCCTCACGGGTCAGATAGCAGCGTATTGTTGTTTCATTAATTCTGCTGAATTTCATGTTATTCCCTGAATCAAAATAGCCGGAAGGCAGCCTGCGGCTGGCCCTCCGGCAAATATGCGCTCATTCTGCACTTGAAAAGAATCTGCTCAAACGGGCTCAGGCCTTACCAACCTGCTCCATAACTTCCTTTGCAAAGTTCTCTTCCTTATGCTCCATTCCCTCGCCAGTCTCATAGCGGACGAACTTCTTGACGGAAACAGTAGCGCCGTTCTTCTTGCCAACTTCTGCAAGGTATGCAGCAACAGACTGCTTGCCGTCCTCTGCCTTAACATAGATCTGGTCATTCAGGCAGATTTCCTTGAATTCCTTGTTAAGACGGCCGATCAGCATCTTCTCAAGAATCTGCTGCGGCTTTCTCTTGTTCTCCGGAAGAGCATCGTTCTCGGCAACAGCCTGTGCAAGAAGGATTTCCTTCTCATGTGCACGAACATCCTCCGGGATATCCTCTTCGCTGACATACTTCGGAGAAAGAGCTGCAACCTGCATTGCTACGTTGCGAACTGCCTCACGAATCTCATCGTTTACAACATCGGACTCAGCCTCTACGAGAACAGCGATGCGTCCGCCGCCATGAACATAAGAAGCAACAAGGCCGTTTGCAGCCTCAACCTTCTCGAAACGACGGATGGACAGCTTCTCGGAGATCACTGCGATCATGTCAACCAGGCTCTCGCTGACCGTCTTGGAGGGATCCTCCGGCCACTTGTCTGCAAGGAAGCCTTCCAGATCCGTAGCCTCAGTATTCAGAGCTGCATTTGCAACCTTCTGAACATATTCCTTGAAGGTAGCGTTGCTTGCTACGAAGTCGGTCTCAGAGTTAACCTCTACAACCGCTGCCTTGTTGTCCTCATTCTGAGCAACATAGCAAAGGCCTTCTGCCGCAATACGGTTTGCCTTCTTCTCAGCCTTGGCTGCGCCAGCCTTGCGGAGAAGCTCAACTGCCTCGTCAATATTTCCGTTTGTCTCAGTCAGTGCCTTCTTGCACTCCATGATGCCGGCACCGGTCATCTCTCTGAGTTCCTTAACCTGAGCTGCTGTAATTGCCATAGCGTATTCCTTTCTGCCGCAGCCTCTGCGGCACCTATCGAGGAAGCGCCAAACAGGCGCCTCCTGTTACATGTCTTCGGAATCAGAAGGGAATCAGAGAGTTCCCTCTGCAGCCTGCTCTGCCTCGCTTGCTGCGGACTCAGCTGCAAGAGCATCCTGTCCCTCTGCATCTGCTGCTACGTTCTCCTCGCCCTGACGAGCCTCGATAACAGCATCTGCCATCTTGGAGCAGAGAAGCTTAACCGCACGGATTGCGTCATCGTTTCCGGGGATGATGTAATCAAGCTCATCCGGATCGCAGTTGGTATCTGCAATACCGATCAGAGTGATGCCAAGGCTGTGTGCCTCGTTTACGCAGATCTTCTCCTTCTTGGGATCTACAACAAAGATCGCATCCGGAATGTGAGCCATGGTTCTGATGCCGCCGATGTTCGCCTCAAGCTTCTCCTGCTCCTTCTTCAGAGCAGCAACTTCCTTCTTGGGAAGGACATCGAAGGTTCCATCGTTCTCCATCTCGTTGATCTTGTTCAGACGCTCGATTCTGGTCTGGATGGTCTTGAAGTTGGTCAGCATACCGCCGAGCCATCTGTGATTTACATAGTACATGCCGCAGCGCTCAGCCTCAGCCTTAACAGAATCCTGTGCCTGCTTCTTGGTGCCGACGAACAGAATGGTGCCGCCCTGCTCTGCAATCTCGAATACTGCCTTGTAAGCCTCGTCAACCTTTACAACCGACTTCTGAAGGTCGATGATGTGGATTCCGTTGCGCTCGGTGAAGATGTAAGGAGCCATCTTAGGATTCCAACGACGGGTCTGGTGACCAAAGTGTACGCCTGCTTCAAGCAGCTCTTTCATGGATACTACGCTCATTTTAAATTCCTCCGTTTGTTTGGTTGATTGCCGGGAGCAACCGGCCTTCCGTATCTCTTTCGCAGAAAAAGCAAAGGCCTCTGCCTCTGCTCTCCAGGACTCATGCCAGCCTTTCGGCCACCGGCATCTGCTGGAAATACGTGTTCTATAGTCCTTCACTGCGCGGCATAGTTTCTCCGCACAGCGTTCAAAGTATAACACGGCCCGGAGCCGC
>HF986551.1:10045-20521 GCA_000431495.1 Firmicutes bacterium CAG:791
TCGAATCATTCTGTCTGTATTATCCCTCGATCCGGTTCCGCATATTGTCAAGCTCTTTGTAAACCGCATCGTTCAGAACCTTAATATAGGTGCCCTTCATTCCGGAGGAGCGGGACTCAATCACGCCTGCAGATTCAAACTTGCGCAGCGCATTGACAATCACCGAGCGGGTGATGCCGGCCTTGTCCGCAATCTTGGAGGCAACCAGAATTCCCTCTCTCTTTCCGTCCATCTCTTCGAAAATATGAAGAATCGCCTGAATCTCCGTGTAGGAAAGCGTAGAGAATGCCGATTTTACAATCGCTGTTCTGCGGTTTTCCTCCGCGGATTCCTCAGAAACCGCTCGCAGCATCTCCAGACCGACCACGGTCGTGCCGTACTCGCAGATAATGATGTCATCAATGTCGTATCCATGCCCCTGATTATAGATAAACACCGTTCCGAGACGCTCCCCTGCGATTTCGATCGGAACAATGATGGCATTGTGCTCCGAATCCTCCGCGTCAAAGCCAAGCGTAGAGAGCATCACATTCTCATTGGTCGAGAGGATTGCAAGAAGGCGCTCGTTCAGATCGCCGTCGATGAATTCACCCACGCCGTCCTTCACCAGGCTCTTGATCGGCCGGATTTCACTTTCGGGCTTTTCTGCTACTCCGAGCACTTTTCCCTTATGAGAAAGAACAAGAACGTCACTGTTCATAATTTCACTCATAACGGCGCAGATGTCATTGAAAACTACTTTTCCCGTGCTGTTGTTGTGCAGAAGCCGTTCGATCTTTCTAGTCTTGTCCAGAAGCTGTACATTGTTCACATTCTTGCTCATTTCGTCGTTCCTTCCTTCTTGTCCGTCATATAGCCGCATTCTTCATTATAGCAGACGAGTTTGTTTCCCTTTTCCAGGAGAATGCTTCCGCACTGCGGGCATTTTTCGCCCGAAGGACGGTTCCAGGTCATGAAATCACACTCGGGATTTCCAAGACAGCCGTAGTATTTTCTTCCCTTCTTGGTCATCTTGATCACGATGTCCTGACCGCACTTGGGGCAGGCTACGCCGATCTTTTCAAAATAAGGCTTTGTATTCCGGCACTCCGGAAAGCCCGGGCACGCCAGAAATTTACCGTGCGGCCCGTATTTGATGACCATGCGGCGGCCGCATTTCTCACAGATCTCATCGGACTCTTCATCCTTGATCTCTACCTTCTCCAGCTCTTCATTTGCCTTCCTGACGGCAGCATCCAGATCCGGATAAAAATTCTCAATGATGGTCTTCCATCGAACCTCGCCCTCTGCAACTCCGTCCAGAAGAGATTCCAGATTTGCCGTGAAAGCAGGATCCACGATTGCCGGGAAGGAGGTCTTCATAATATTGTTGACCGCTTCTCCAAGCTCCGTCATGTAGAGGTTCTTGTTCTCCTTCGTGACATACCGTCTTGCCAGAATCGTCGTAATCGTAGGTGCATAGGTGGACGGACGTCCGATTCCCTGCTCCTCCAGCGCATGTACCAGAGATGCCTCGGTGTAGTGCGGCACCGGCTGGGTAAAATGCTGCTGTGCATCCAGCTCGAAAAGAGTAAGCTGCGAATTCTCATCCACACCCTTCATGAGGGAGCCTTCTGCTTTATCCTCGTCAGCGGGTTTATAGACCTTCAGGAAGCCTTCAAATGCAATGTGCGAAAACGGCATCGTGAACAGATATTTTCCATCCGCAGAGAGGATTCCGCCTTCTTCCTGCTTTCCTGCCTTTTTCCCCTGCGCCGTCACGGTCACTCTTGTCTGCTCCACCTTCGCGCCGGCCATGCGGCTTGCCACGAAGCGGTTCCAGATCAGCTGATACAGGCGGAACTGTTCTCTGGTCAGAGAGTCCTTGATCGAAGCCGGGGTACGGTTGATATCCGTAGGCCGGATGGCTTCGTGTGCATCCTGAATCTTACCGTCTGCCTTCTTCTGAGTGCCTTCCGCAAGAAATTCCTGACCGTATTCGCGCGCAATATACTCTTCGGAGGCCGCCATGGCTTCTTCCGAAATGCGCGTGGAATCCGTTCTGAGATAGGTAATGATACCGACCGAACCGGAGCCCTTGATCTCTACGCCTTCATAAAGCTGCTGTGCGATTCGCATGGTCTTCTGTGTGGAGAAGTTCAGCGCCTTGGACGCTTCCTGCTGCAGCGTAGAGGTTGTAAAGGGAAGCGGTGCCTTCCGCTCACGGATCGTGGTCTTGATTTCTGTAATCTGATAATCTGCCTTCTCGAGCGCCTTCTTCAGCGCTTCTGCTTCCTCACCGTTTGCAATTTCCGCCTTCTTCGTGCTTCCGGAGGGCCCATAATAATGCGCTACCAGCGGTTTCTTCTCTCCCTTGACCTGCAAAACCGCATCCAGACTCCAGTATTCCTCCGGAATGAAGGAATTGATCTCATCCTCGCGGTCTCCGATCATTCGCAGCGCAACAGACTGTACGCGGCCGGCCGAAAGGCCTCTCTTCACCTTTGCCCACAGGAGCGGAGAAATCTCATAGCCCACGATTCGATCCAGCACTCTTCTTGCCTGCTGGGCATCCACAAGGTTCATATCGATTTCACGGGGATGCTTAAACGACTCCGTCACCGCACTCTTGGTGATTTCATTGAAGGTGATCCGCGCTGTCTTCTTGTCCTCAAGCTTCAGCGCAGCCATCAGGTGCCAGGAAATTGCTTCTCCCTCGCGGTCAGGGTCCGTTGCCAGATAGACCTTGTCGGACTTCTTCACACGCTTTCTGAGATCCGCCAGAAGGTCTCCCTTTCCGCGGATCGTGATGTACTTCGGTTCAAAATCATTCTCAATATCGATTCCCATCTGACTTCTCGGAAGATCACGGACATGTCCCTGACTTGCCGCGACATCATACTTCTTTCCAAGAAACTTCTTGATGGTCTTCACCTTCGCTGGTGACTCTACTATAACCAGATTCTGTGACATTCCGATTGATTCTCCTACTTGCAGAATGCAGATTTGCTTCCGTCAGCCCGTTCCTTTCCGATGTGACAAACGAAACCGATCGTTACCGATCCCCATTAAGGGACTGCGAATGAATATAACGCAATTGTGTCGGATTTACAAGGCAGAATTACAGACAACTTTCGTAATTTTTTCTTAAATCTGTATAATACTAAAAGACCGCTCCGACATTCTAACAATGTCGGAGCGGCCCTGATTTCTTCATATTATAGTGTTTCTTTCCGTCTTGCACTTCTGAGGGGCACATGTCAATCATTCCGAAATCTCCGAACAAGCTTCCGTATACCGACCAAATGTCTTACTATATATCTGTTCGGTATCTCTGCTGCTCACTTCTTCGTTATGCAGCAGACGAGTGTTTTCTTAACAGTATTCTCTTCCGGAGGTTTTCATGCATTCATCCGATTCTGATCACTCTGTTCCTGTTTCCGCATCCTGCGTATGGGCGAAGCTTCAGCCTTATCGCAGACCGTTTCTGATTCTGTGGATTTATACTCTGCTCGTCCAGCTTCCGCTTCTTGTTCTGCGTCTGACCAACGATCTGGACGGACTGTGGAATCAGGACGATTACCTGGCAGGAGCCTGGGAGCTTTCCATCGGGCGCTGGTTCTGGCCGTTTCTTGACAAAATGCGCTTCGGCATCTCGCTGGATCCTCTGCCGGCTGTTTTCTCCCTTGCCCTGTATTCGCTGTCATTTCTTCTGATTCTGCAGCTTCTGGATCTCGTTCCTTCCGGAAGAAACCTTCTTGCCGGCTTTCTGTTCCTTGGCTCTGTCGGCATCGTCTGTCAGATGTCCTTCGGCTACATGGCAATTACCTTCGCGGTTTCATTCTTTCTGGCTGTACTCGCAGTGTGGGTTCTTCTGGCACCGGTGACATCCTCTGCCATCCTGCGGATTCTCCTTTCCGCCCTCTGCATTGCCTTTATGATGGGCTCCTATCAGGCAGGAATCGGAACCACCGCACTTTTGATGCTCTTTGTGCTCCTGTATTCCATCGCAGCAGAAGGCAATGCCGAATCGCCAAAGCCTGCTTTCCTTCCCGCGGGCGCCCGGGAACGCCTGCGCTTTTTCATCCGTGCCTTCTGTTCGGTCGCACTCGGCGGAATTCTCTATGTTCTTCTGCTGAAGCTCCGCCTTGGGATGACCGGCACACCGGCGAGTGATTACCAGGGTTTTTCGGAGATTTCGCCGCTCTATATCCTTGCGGGCCTCCCCCATGCCTTCCGCCACTGCTATCAAACGATTCTGAATTACTTCGTAAACGGGACCTATCTCTCGCACGCCCTGGAACGGCACTCCTGGTTTCCGCTTTGTTACATGCCCGTATTCATTCCGGTTTGCGTCGTCTTTGTTCGAATCTTCCGCAGAAAGAAGACAGAGGCGCTCCTCTTTCTTGCCGGAATTCTTCTCATTCCGGCCGCAGCCAACTGCTTCTATCTCGCTGCACCTGAAACCGAAACGCACATGCAGATGGTTGTCTCCATGGCCCTGATCCTGCCGCTCCTGTTCTGCATGACCGATTTTGTCTTTCCCACCGGAAGGGCATCGTCCTTCCGAAAATCCGAACGCTGTCTGAAGGGAATTCTTCTTCTCGATCTTCTGTTCCTTCTTTACGGAGGAATTCTGCAGTGCGAAATGGATCAGTACGGCATGTATGCAGGAAGAAGAGCCTCGCAGACTCTTGCGCAGAGCATTCTCGCCGAGGCCGGAAGACAGGGCTATGACTATATAAACGGCCAGCTCCTGATCGTTGGTCCGCCCGCCTCCTCCAAAACATTCTACACGGCTCCTTTGTTCGAAAGAGTCAATGCCTATGCGCAGTATGGAAGGTGGTCCAATGACATTTCCTTCTCCCGCATTTCCTGGAGCAGACTGTATACCAACTATCTGCGAATCCAGGTTTCGTTCGCCCAAGGTGACACAGAGACCACCATTTCCACACTTCCCGAGGTTGCTGCAATGCCCGCTTACCCTGCTGCCGGATCGGTGCAGAACATCTACGGCGTTCTGGTGGTAAAGCTGCAGAACTGATCGAATATTTATCCGATCAGTCTGGGCTTTCCGTTCACCTTCGGTGTCCCGACACGGAACGTATCGTGCGGAACGAGGCACGCCTGATTGGACTCAAGATAGCCGCGCAGCGTCATATAGAACGCAGCATCCTCCAGAGACCATCCGTAGGCCTTTGCAATCAGCCGCCGCATTTCCATGTAGCCTGCGCGGATTGCATCATCACAGGTATCTCCGCAGCTGTTGACATACCACGCATCCTTTGTCTCCGTCACCGGCCAGTTCAACTCGAAATTCTTAAGCAGCCGGACGCGCACCGTGATCTCTCCGTCGATCTCCAGACCGGTTCCGCAGACTTCTCCATCGCCCATCGAGGCATGGATGTCCCCCATCACAAGAAGAGCTCCGGGCACCCTGACAGGAAGCCAGACCGTTGCGCCCTTCCGGATGATCCGGCTGTCCATGTTGCCGCCTCCCTCAAACGCATTGATGATTCCGATCTCGCGTCCCGGCATAGCCGTGCCGACAACGCCCACCATCGGATCAATATCCCATTCCACGTCCTGAAACCTCACACGTCCGTCTCTGACCGGAAGAATGTGGAAGGGCTCCTTCTCCTCCTTATTCCGAAAGGGACCGCACCCGATCGCAACTACGCCGTGGTCCGCTACAGTGATGTCCAGAATATCCACCGCAATCACATCTCCTGGCTCTGCGCCGTCCACATACAACGGTCCGGTCGAAGGATTGTCCGGCTCCTCTCCCACCTGCTCTTCCAGCGTTTTCTCTTCCGTCTGTACCAGACGGTTGTAGCAGTCTCTCGTCTGAAATATCACAATCTCACCGTCCGAGGCGTGCTCCGCCGGTTTGTTGTGCTCCGAATGAACGTTGATGTAATACTGGTCCGAAATGATTTTCATAAAATATCCTCCCTAATCCGGCATGCTTTTCAGGACCTGAAGAATGTCAGCATATCCTTCCACACCTGTCCCCGGTCGGTCTCATTCAGGATCTCGTGCCGGTCACCGGGATAAAGCTTCATCTGGACATTCAGCCCTGCTGCCTTGAATTTCTCATACGTTCTCTTTACTCCTGCGGAAAGGTCTCCGACCGGATCATCGGCGCCGCTTGCAAGAAGAATCCGGATCCCGGAAGGGATCTTCCGGATGTTCTCCGGCTTCGCGTCATAGGCCGCTGCCTCCACCAGACCCTTATATGCATTCAGCGTAAACAGGAAGGTGCATCTCGGATCCGCGTAGTAGGCCTTCACAATGCCGGTGTCCTTCGTCAGCCAGCTGTTCTCCGGGTGCTCCCCCGTAAGATCAAATTTCCGGTAAGACTTGCTGTAGGTCATCTGCTGAATCATTTTGCTCCGATACTCCTCTCCGTGAATTGCCGACAGCACACGGATGAGAAACAGACCAAGCCCTGCCTGTACCCGGGAGACATCTCCGGTTCCCATCACAACCGCCTTCGCAACACCCTCCCCGTGAACGGAGAGATATTTGCGAAGCATATAGGAGCCCATGCTGTGCCCCAGCATCATATAGGGAAGCTCCGGATATTCCTTCTGCAGATGCTCCCGAAGCAGCTGCATATCCTCGACAAGGAGGTCGCTTGGGTGCTCCGCCTTGCCAAAATATCCCCATTTTTCCTTTCCGGTCACGGAAGCGCCGTGTCCAAGATGATCCTGACCGGCAACCACAAAGCCGTTCCTGCAAAGATATTTTGCAAAGGCATCGTACCGGTCCATATGCTCGACCATCCCGTGCGTCAGCTGAACAATTCCGCACGGCTCACCTGTCGGTTCATACTGCACCGCGCGAATCTGCGTCCTCTGATCCGAAGACAAATAAGTGAACTCCGTCCTTCTGATTTCCTGTTCCATAACCCCATCCTCCTGTTCTATGCAAAGAGCTTCCGCTTCCTTTCCAGCATCTCGTCCAGATTCTCAAGGTAAACAGAGACCTCCTTGGCATTGTCACAGCGCTCAATTCTCCCGTCCGGGAAAACACGCTTGGAAATTGACCCCGCCCCCAGCGCCATGATGGTCTGCTTCTCCTCCATGATCAGGATGTTGTAGATGCCGTATTTTCCCTCACGGGCATATCCCACGTTCTCAAAATTGCCGGACATATTCTTCTGGCGATACAGATAATACGGCTTCATCTCCATATTCTTCGCCGCCTCTGCTGCAATCTCCATTGTCTCATCGGTATTGATCAGAACCGGATATCCCTTCTCGTCAATCACGCGGCGAAGACGGGAAGCCCGTTTGATTGCCAGCGAATGCACCGTGAGGGAATCCGGATTCAGCTCCCGGACCTTCTCCGTCGTTCTGCGGACATCCTCCGCATCCTCCCCGGGAAGTCCCAGAATCAGGTCCATGTTGATGTTGTCAAAGCCGCATTCCCGCGCCATCCGGAAGGTGTCCACCACCTGCTGCACTGTGTGATGACGTCCGATGATCTTCAGCGTCTCCTCCTTCATGGTCTGCGGATTGACGCTGATTCTCGTGATGGGATGCTTCCGCAAAGCCTGCAGCTTCTCTCTCGTAATGCTGTCCGGGCGTCCTGCCTCCACCGTAAACTCCTGCACCGTGCTCATGTCAAAATATCGCTCGATCGCGCAGCACAGCCGGTCCAGCTCCTCCGCTTCCAGCGAAGTCGGCGTTCCGCCTCCGATGTAAACCGTATCGAGGATCTGCCCCTTCATGAGCTCTGCGGTCTCCGCCATCTCACGCTCCAGAGCGTCCAGATACTCCCCGATCCGCTCCTTCCAGAGTGCAATGTTGAACGAAGGAAACGAGCAGTAAAGACACGTCGTCGGGCAGAACGGAATTCCGATGTAGAGGCTGTACCCGTTCTCATAATGAATTCCGGACAGAATTCTCTTCTCCCGCTTCGCAATGTCGACGGCAAGATGCGCCTTCTCCCCGGAAACCTGATGCTCCTTCTCCAGAAAATCAATGGTCTCTTTTTCGGAGCTGCCATCCTCCATTCTCGTCATAGCAATCTTCGTCGGCCGGATTCCGATCAGGTCGCCCCAGGGAAGCTCTGTCCCCGTGTATTCCGAAAGGGTCTGATACAGAAAGGACTTCAGTGCGTCCTTCGTCTCCTTGCACTTTGCCGAATAATCGGCACCGGAAGACGCCGGAAGCGACCGTCGAAAATCATTTTCTTCTTCTCCGGTCCCGGAGATCTGAAGTGCAATCCGATCCCTCTCCATGGACACCTTCATAAAAACATCCGGGTGCTCTCTTCGTATTTTCTCGCCGGCCGGATCATTCTCCACCAGAACCTTCACGTCCTCTGCAGGGTAAAATGCCTTGATCAGAGAATGAATCTCATACCGGTACAAATCTATGTTTTCATCAATCCGCAGCATGCTTTTTGTCTCTCCTGTTATTCCGCCTTCACAGTGCCTTTGCTTCCAGGGCCGTTACACCATTGCGTTATACTGCTTCTCGTGCCCGATCTGTGTCATCCCGCCGTGTCCCGGATAGACAAGTGTTTCATCCGGCAGAACGAAAAGCTTTTCTCTCACCGAGCGCACAAGGGCGCTCATGGATCCTGTGGGAAAATCCGTTCTTCCAACCGATTCCTCAAACAAGGTGTCGCCGGACAGAAGGATCGGCGGACAGGGCTTCTTTCCGACATCTCCCTTATCCTCTTCTCCCGTCTCCCCGATATAATAACAGCAGCTTCCCTCCGTGTGTCCCGGCGTCTGGATGCACCGGATCGTCATCCCTGCGATTTCGACCGTCTCCTGGTCCCGGAGAAATACGTCAGGCTGCACGGTCTTCGGATTATGATACTGCAAGGACAGATTGGCATCCGTGTCATGAATCAGCTCTCGCTCCTCATCACTGATATAGACCTTTGCACCGGTCAGCTTCGCAAGCTCCTCAACGCCTCCGATGTGGTCAAAATGCGCATGGGTCAGAAAAATCCCTTTAATTTCAAGTCCAAGCTTCCCCGCCTCGTCCGCAAGTGCCTTTCCGTAATCCGCCGGATCCACCAGCACAGCCTCCTTTGCCCCTTCCCGATAAAGGAAGTACACATTGGTCTGTACCATTCCGACCACATATCCCTTCACAACAACCTTTGCTGCCATCGCATTGTCCTTTCCCTCTGAATCAAAAAATGCAGAAGAAGATGACGTCCGCCACCCTCTCCTGCACACCAGGAAAATACGGATCCTGTCATCTCCGCTTTCCCTTATACACGCTTGATGTCTATCACATTCGGAATCTGGCGCAGCTTCTCGGTGATCGCAGCCAGCTCTGCCTTTCCGCTGACTCGGAAGGTCACATTCATGCTCGCAAAGCCCTGCCGGTTCGTCCTTGTGTTCACGCCGATGATCGAAATATCCCGTTCCGTAAAGGCCTTGGATACATCCGAAAGAAGTCCCGCACGGTCTGACGCATAGATATTGATCTCTGCCTCAAACGCACTGTCTTCCACAGTCTGTGCGCCGTTCTCCCAGTCGGCATCGATCAGTCTTGCGCGGTCAATCTCCGGAAGATTCATCATGTTGATGCAATCCGTCCGGTGAATCGTAACGCCGCGTCCTCTCGTGACATAGCCGACAATCTCATCCCCCGGAACCGGGCTGCAGCAGCGGGCAAAATGCACGGCCACATCATGAATTCCCTTTACGGTAATTCCGGAGCCCCTGTGTCCGTTCGGTCTGGCGGCAGCTGCATTGTCCTCCACCTGCTTCAGAATTTCTTCGTCGGTAAGATGAGCAAGATGATCCTTTTCATAAAGCTCAACCAGCTTATTGGCAACCTGGCCCTCCTTCAGACCACCGTGCCCGATTGCCGCAAGGACCGCATCCCACTCCCGGAAGCCGTACTTCTTCAGGACAGCATTCATATACTCCGGCTTCAGAAGCTGCTCTTCCTTCAGCCCCTTGGTCCTGCAGTAGTTGTCGAACGCATCCCGGCCGCGGACAATGTTCTCTTCCTTCTGGTTCTTCTTAAACCATTGGTTGATCTTGTTCTTCGCCGAAGCGCTCTTACAGATATTGAGCCAGTCCAGACTGGGTCCCCGCGAATTCTGCGAGGTCATAACCTCAATGCGGTCGCCGTTCTGAATCTGATAATCGATGTTGACAAGCTTACCATTGACACGCGCGCCTACCATCTTGTTTCCGACAGCCGAATGGATGGAATAGGCAAAATCAATCGGTGTGGAGCCCGCCGGCAGGTTCTTGACCTCTCCGTTCGGGGTAAAGCAGTACACGCTGTCGGAGAAAAGGTCCAGATCGCTTTTCAGGAGCTGCATGAACTCCTTATTGTCCGACATGGACTGCTGCCACTCCAGAATCTGACGAAGCCAGATAAGCTTCTCCTGTTCGGATTCATCCACCTTTCTGCCATCGCTGGAAACCTTATATTTCCAATGCGCCGCGATACCATATTCCGCCTCGCGGTGCATCTCAAATGTGCGGATCTGAATTTCAAACGG
>HF986551.1:20596-30869 GCA_000431495.1 Firmicutes bacterium CAG:791
GCCGTTGGGCTTTGGCATTGCAATATAATCCTTAAAGCGCCCCGGAATCGGCTTGTACATCTCGTGAATGACGCCAAGCGCCGCATAGCAGTCCTTCACCGTATTCACGATGATGCGAACCGCAAAAAGATCATAAATCTCGTCCAGAGACTTGTGATGATTCACCATCTTCTTGTAAATGCTGAAGAAGTGCTTCACACGTCCGTCGACTCTTGCATCGATCCCGGCATCCTTCATGGCCTTTGCCACGTTGGAGGCAATCTCTTCGACGTATTGCTCGCGCTCCATCTTGCGCTCATTGACCTTCTGCACAAGATCCTGATACACCTCCGGCTTCAGATACCGAAGCGAGAGATCATCCAGCTCTACCTTGATCTTGCTGATGCCAAGACGCGATGCAATCGGAGAATAAATATCAAGGGTCTCCTGCGCAATGCGCTTCTGCTTCTCCGGAGGCTGATACTGGAGCGTCCGCATGTTATGAAGACGATCGGCAAGCTTAATCAGGATGACACGGATATCCTTAACCATCGCCAGGAACATCTTGCGGAGGTTCTCCGCCTGCATTTCCTGCTGCGCCTGCGTCTTATCCGCATAGTCCCCGGAAAGCTTGATCTTCTTCAGCTTGGTCACGCCGTCCACAAGGTTGGCAACGTCCGTTCCGAATTCCTTCTCAATCTCATCCTTGGTATAAATGGTATCCTCGACCACGTCATGCAGAAGTCCTGCCGCGATGGTCTCCTGATCCATTTCCAGGTCAGCCAGAATAATGGCTACATCCAGCGGATGAATGATGTAGGGCTCTCCGCTCTTGCGCTTCTGGCCTTCATGTGCCTTTCTTGCAAGCTCGTACGCCTTCTCAATCATGGAAATATCATCACTCGGATGATATTTGCGTACACGAACCAGAAGGTCCTGATACAATTCCTCAGGGCTCAAAAATTCATTGATCTTCTCAATCGTGCCATTGTCGAAGCCTTCCGGCTTATCGCTTCCTACAATCGGCTTCTCTGCCGGCACCTGCGAAGCATTCCCGATACGCTCTCTTTTGCGGAAAATACTTCCGGTATTTTCCTGTGTTTTAACAGAATCATCCATTCCGACTCAGCTGCTCCTGTACCCAAGACACCCCATAATTAATGAAGATTTTATCACAATGGCCTCAGATCGTACAAGGCTATGATATCGGAACCGGAGGCTTCCGGATGCGAGTATCCCGCAGGGATATTTTCTATCTTCTTCATAAGTGCTATGATGCAGTCAATGAAAGGAAGCAGAAAAATGACAGCATTCACAACCGGAAAATTCCATCAGCAGCAAGCATCACAAGGGCCTGATCAGCAGAGCTCACGCCTTTTCATGTCATATCCCGGCACTCGTGGCACGCACAGATTCCTGTGATCTGAACTTTCTCCGTTAAAGCATTAAGATCCCTGTCGCCCATTCCCATGAGGCCGGCAGCGGATCTTTTTTGATGGAGGAAACTACGCTAAATGCTGCAATCGATCCTGTGAAAACGGGAAAAAACATCCGAGAGGCAATGAATCACAAAAAATCTGACAGTTCGCGATATCACTCTTGCGCTCGGGCTTTCCACTCCCAATGCCGTCTATAAGTGGCTTTGCGGAGATACCGTCCCGTCTATCGACAATATCTATGCCCTCAGTCTTCTGCTGGACAGCAGTCTGGATGAGCTGATTGCGGGAAGAGTAGTACTATGATCCTGAACTTTTGATCTATAGCGGATAAGTGTTACGGAAGCACGGCAGACTCTGATTCTGCACGCGATGGTTCGACTCCATCATCCGCTGCTGGCCCGTAGCCAAGAAGAAAGGCCATGGATTTTGACTCCATGATCGCCGGTGCAAGTCCGACCGGGCTAATATGAATCCATTATGTTATGCTGCGTTGGCTGAGTGGCCGAAAGCACCTGCCTTGAAAACAGGACATCCACCAGGATGCGCAGGTCCGAATCCTGCACGCAGCGCGTTCTGCAAATACCTAAACCAAAATAAACTCGCAATTACGTCGCAAGAATCCGCTTCCGAGTGCTCTTCGAGATGCGCTATGAGGTTTTTTTGCATCTCGTGATCATCACTTGTGAAGGCGCCGAAATGGCAACGATGAAATTCTCGTTTTTATCCGGAACCTCCTCAAGAAGCCCCTTCTATCTTGCATGTAATCCATGGAGCCGATCTCACTATTAGTTTCCAAAATAGAAAACATAAAAACGGCTCATGTCTCTTGTAAAAAACTATTACCATAAAATATCTTGAGGAATATGTCTGTAGATATCAGCGTCGGTTAATTTCCAATCCTCGTATCTAACTTGAAAATCATTATTCTGATTAAGATTATGAAAACAATGTCTTACCAATTCTATAAGTTTTATTCCATTAATAAGTGTTATATCTACACGTTCCGCATATTTCTGGGCCTCTCTGGAAAAATCACATGTAGCTACAAAAACCATAAACTCTGCCTTTGCTATCATATTAGCTCCGGCAAGTTTTTGAAGAAGTGGTCTGCCAATGGTTTGATCGGGTGCATAGCATTTGCATTCAACTATACTTTTCCTGCCATTTTTAAAGAGCACAATATCAAATCCACCATCGTTTGTTTTACTCGTAGTTTGAGCTGCGCATCCCATCCTCCGAAAAAGATCAGCTGTAAAAAGTTCAAAGTCATAAGGATTATTTACATACGTTCTGTATATTTCTTCTATTGAAGAAAAACTAACTATATCAGCTTTTTGCTTCAGGATAGCTTCGTATTTATACTCTTCCTCAATGTTTCGTTGAATAATAATATTTGGATTATTTTCACGAATTTCAGCAACCAAATCTTTTATTGCAAATGGGTCATTTCTCTTTATAAGATATCTGCCAAGATGAAGTATGCTTGGTTCGCAGACAATGGCATTATTCCTTCGATGTCTTCGGTCTTTTGTTCCATCTCTATTTGAATAAATCCAATGTGGATACGAAAGACTGTAATAGTTATACTGTTCCTCTGGTTTAGCGTTTATTTGATAGTCTTTAATATTTGAAAGTTTATATTCTCTGCAGAAGTTTTGTCTTCTACTATATGTAACAATTGCTCGGATTTCTAAAATTGTCACTACAACAACAATGAGACAAACCCCCACAAAAAGCCCTAGTTGAACTGCCTCTGAATTAAATAATCCTTGAAATTTCTGCACTTCCATATGATATATTGCAAACCACTTTCTTAACAAACCAACATATATTTTAGTCGTCATGAGAAATTATGTCTCGAATATCGCAACCGGACATGTCATCTCCATACCATCGTTTCCCGTCTGGTCCCCAAAGTGTATTTCCTACTTTTGTATATCTTTTCCTCCCACATTCAAATGTATTTCCAGTACCAAAAATACGACAGTTATTAAAGAAAGAAATATTTCTATCGGTGTACATGTTTTCTCCCCCGAATGCCATATTTCCTGAATGATAAATTATGTCATCTTTTCCGGAATGTTGCTCCCAAAACGATGTGTCACCCTGTTTAAATAATCTACCTTCATTACTGCCGAATATTGTACCCATAAGATTTCCCTCTCCAAGAATAAAAAAGCCAATCAGCTTCGTTCCATCAAAAATACAGTTTAGAGCCTTTGTACTGAGCCCAATTCTACCTTAATTTTATACAAATCTCAATCGGAGCTCCCGTTCCAACTAGCTGTGTTCCCCTACGCTGTTCTATAATAGACCATCAATGGGTATCTGCGAACTTCCCATTGGCTCCTATGAAATCAGGAATAGCTTCAAAGAATTCTTCATACATTGTATTCGAACAAAACATCATTGCAACACTTCCAGCAATTCCTCTTTGCTTAACTTCATAGATTATAAGTTGTTATATTTTTCCGGATTCTTCCGTTGGAATCAAAGGGCCTTCTGGTTTCCACTTTTCCATTCTTGCCGATGTAATCAATTACTGTTCCTGACCCTGAGCTGTGCATATTTCGGAGAATCGGAACGACAGTTCCGCAAAATCAGAATGACTTTTCGGTTCAAATGGAATAGTCTGCCGGGATGACCTCTTAGTGTGCCTGAAATATCCCATGGATGACTGTCAAGGGCATGAAATGGCGCTTTGCGAACCCTTAACTGGTACCCATGGGATGCTAAACAGAGAATACAGTGGCCATTCCGGTAATCCGAAAATGATATTCCGCTTCAAGCGAAAATCGTATTCCGATGAACCGAAATATGCACCGGGATCACTCCCGCTTACGCGAGAACCACACCCCATTCGAGGTTGCCTGTGTAGGAAGGCCAAAGAACATTCCGCTCCTTTTCGACTTAGCAGCCAGCTACTCTGCCGACGCAAGGGCGGTCTCTGTTTTTCCGCATCCCGTGGGCGCTTCAATTATTAGAATTCCCGGATGTCTGATCTGACTAACTGTATCGAAAATAATTTTTTGAAAATCTCTTGGAAAGAATCCGAAGCGTTCCTTATACAGTGTGTCCGGAGATATCGGTTCCAGAACATTAAAAGGCAAATTCTTGAACCATTTCTTTATCCCCGTACGATATCTGCCAGACACATCATCGACTCTATCCTTCGTGATATCAATTAATGGGAAATACTGCTCATTACTGGCAATCCATTCTGCCATTATCATGATCCCTGTAAGCAGAACCTGCACTGGTTTTGACAATTCCGGAATATTACTGATCTGATAAAGTTCACTTTCATTAAGAGCCCAACAACAGATATAGGACTGCACATTTTTCCATAAAGAATACACCGGAGAATGTTCATCTTCAGCCTGATAATAATTGGATGAATGTGCCTTTTGATCAACATAGTCGTCAACTGAGTCTACAGTTTTGCCGTGGTGTCCGCCGATCATTGACATTATATCAT
Organism: Firmicutes bacterium CAG:791; assembly: GCA_000431495.1. Classification (GTDB taxonomy): domain Bacteria; phylum Bacillota; class Clostridia; order Lachnospirales; family Lachnospiraceae; genus CAG-791. Next base: position 25,493 of record HF986551.1, read on the forward strand.
CTCTCGCACCCATTTCCCGGAGAATGACCGCACCGGCCAAAGCATGATGGGTTGATTTTCCAAGAATGAGATTAAAATCCCTGATTCCCCGAAAGCCAGCCAATTCCAGTTTTTCCAGCAAAGCTTCATCAAGGTCTTCTGATGAGGAACACCCCCTCTGTGTTTGGAATGCCGGCGTTGCCTTTCCAATATCATGGATTCCACCCAGAAATTTGATAAGTCGTTCAGCCGTCTCTTCATCTCCGCCCTGCATCTGCGATGCAATGCCCGCTCTCTGCCCTTCGGTCAGCCAGTGATTCCATAAAAAATCCGCAGCATTCATCGTATCCTGCAGATGAGCCAGCAGAGGCATCCAACTGAATCTTCCATTATTGTCATTTTTCTTAGCCCACAATGCATTGGCTGCAACAGAAATCAACGTCTTATTACTCATTATGGTTCCACTCTCACACTTATCCTGAATTATTCATCGTCATGCGGTGAACGTGGCCGAAAGCTGCATTACTTCTTTATTTGCACCATGTGTTGCTTTCACTTGAAAAGTAAAGCAAAAAAAGCCGTTACTTTGGTAAAATGCATTTGTCTGGAAAACAAAAACCAAAGGAAACAGCTCTTCATGTCCATCATAACCATCACTTTTATGGAAAGCAACAAACGTATCAGAATTAATTTCAAAGCCTGGTTGCAATTTCCCGTGATGGTATTACACTCAACTCACAGCCAAAGGCGTTTTTCATATCACACGTAGCAATCCACCTTCAGAAAGGCACTTTTATGAATCCAACATCGTACTTCTGGAAAGAGATCCATGACCTTCCTGCCGGGATTGGCTTTGGATTGTTTTCTTCCCGGCATTTCGCTGCTGTGTTCTGCTGCGGATTCGGCGTTGCGTTTGCACTTGGGCTTTTTCTGAAATGCAGCAAAAAGAGACAGGACGTCTTGCTAAAAGCAACTGCCCTGTCTCTTCTTGCCGGAAATCTTCTCCGGGATCTTTTTCTGTTTTCTGTTCACCGCATGAGTCTTGCTTACCTGCCGCTTCACCTTTGCAGCTTCGCCATTTTCGTCTATCTGCTGCAGGCATTTCTGCCGGAGCGGTTCCTGCCTTTTCGAAGGGCTCTCGGTGAAATCGGGCTTGTGCTGCTGATGCCCGGAACAATCTGTGCACTGATCTTCCCGGACTGGACCGCATACCCGCTCTGGAATTTCATGTGCATTCACAGCTTCGTCTGGCATGCAGTGCTGGTATTTTACCCGCTTGCTCTTTTTCTTTCCGGCAGGCTTCGTCCCACCATCCGTCACCTGTGGTATCCCGTTCTGTATCTTGGCATCATCGTGCCGCCGACGGCAGTCTTCAATCACTTCACCGGCTGCAACTATCTTTTCATCATGACCCCACTGAAGGGGACGCCGCTCGAGCTGCTCTATTCCCGGATGGGAGCTTGCTGGAGGATCGGCTATGCGCTTCTTGTCCTTGCGGTGATTCTCCTCATGTATCGGATGCTCGAAACCTTGCAGCGCCGGTCCCGCAATGTCGCTTCCGATGGGCCTGCAAAATAGTTATTGCCTGTCATCTGTCCGGAAACGACAATCGTTTCCCGCCATACAGGTGCAGCAAATTAACCTTACTCTCCTGCCGGAAGGCTCTGGCCGAGATATTTCTCTGCAAGCTCCTGCAGCTGCTGATATTCCTCCGGAGTCAGCTCCTCTGCAGCAGATTTTGCCGCTTCCTGTACGTTGCCCTGCAGCACCTGGCCGGTAATTTCCGTCACCGCCTTGCTGTCCATGTGATTCTCCACGATGCCGGTCAGGGTTTCCTTATCTTCCGGTGACATAGAATCCAGCCCCTGCTGAATTTCCTGCTTCGCCGCTTCCGCTGAAATTGCTCCGCCGGAGGCTTCCGCAATTTTGCTCGCGGCACTATCAGCTGCTGTTTCCATGAGTTGCGTGCTGACCTTCTGCGCCACCTTCTGCTTCAGCGGTCCCGCCTTCCACAGGATAACCACACCTGCTGCCAGTACGATCAGCAGTGTAAGAATGAAGTTCCGAATCGGATGTGATTTGTGATATCTTCTGCGTGACATGCTTTTCCTTTCCTGTGTCCTGCAGGCATCCCCGAGAGATCTACCCGTTCACAGTTTCTCGTTTTCCAATAATTTTTTCAAGCGCATCCTGAAGGACGCGGGAATAATTAATCCCGAGAGAATCCGCTTCCTGACTCATCCAATACGGGATAGTGCAGTTCTTTCGGATATAACGATTTCCATATTTCTGACGATATGCCGCAATGTCCGCATCAACGAACGTCAGCAATCCGTCCGAAAAATCCAAGTCTTCATCTGCATCAGCCTTTGCTTTGCTGACAGCTTTCTCCGCATCTGATGGTTCAGGTACCTGTTCTCTGCCATCCTGAAGCTCCATAACCATGAGACTTATTGCATCCCTTGCCATTCTGATTGCGTCAAATTCGTTTTCACCTTCCGTCTTAATATCAAGATCCGGAATATATACCAGAAAATCCTTGCCGAATTTCTTTATCAGTACCGGATAAATGACTTTGTTCGCTTCCATTTCAACATCCTCCGCTTCGTATATGGCTTTCAAGAGCAAGGGCCTTATTTCAGTCCCCACTTCCTGATGATTGATTTCGCAAGCAATTCGTTGATTTCCCTGTGTCTTGGAATTTCTTCTTTGTCTTTTCCCCTTTGGTAGATGTCATGATTTCCACCATGGGAAGATAATTGAAACCCAGCTTTCATCATCAGCTTAACCAGATCTTTTCGCTTCACGGGGATCTCCTTTTTAATTATATTTTATGCGCATACAGTGCGCATGTCAATGCATTCAGGCTCAAATCAAGCAAGGTGAATTTTGTTTTCTGCAAACACTCGCCACAGACTGACAGCATACCTGCCATACAAAAAAGGAGGGCGTGTGAAAAAGCTTTTGCTTTTTCACACGCCTTCCTCTCTTTATTATGTGATGGTCACTTGCCTTTTCTGTACTTTCGTACTTACTTCGGATTAGTATCCCATGCCTGCGCCCTGTGCCTGTGCTGAGGTGTTTACGGGCTCTTTGATGTTGGCAACAGCTGCCTCGGTGGTCAGGAACGTAGATGCTACAGAGGTAGCATTCTGCAGTGCGCTTCTGGTAACCTTGACAGGATCCAGAACACCGTCATCCATCATGTCAACATACTCCTCGGTGTAAGCATCGAAGCCGATGCCTTCCTTAGACTCCTTCACCTTGTTTACGATGACAGAGCCGTCCAGTCCTGCATTTGCTGCGATGTTGAACAGCGGAGCCTCCAGAGCCTTCAGAACGATTCTTGCGCCGGTCTTCTCATCGCCGGTCAGATCCTTGATCTCAGCCTCAACTGCCTTCTGAGAGTGGATGTAAGCAGAGCCGCCGCCGAAGATAACGCCCTCTTCTACTGCAGCCTTGGTTGCATTCAGAGCATCCTCCATGCGATACTTCGCTTCCTTCATCTCGGTCTCGGTTGCTGCGCCGACACGGATAACGCCTACGCCGCCGCTGAGCTTTGCAAGACGCTCCTGAAGCTTCTCGCGATCAAAGTCAGACTTGGTATCCTCGATCTGCTTCTTGATCTGCTCGATTCTGTCATGCAGAGCAGCCTTGTCGCCTTCACCGTCAACGATGGTGGTGTTCTCCTTCTCGACCTTTACGCTCTTAGCTCTGCCGAGCTGCTCCAGAGTGGTATCCTTCAGCTCAAGTCCAAGATCCGAAGAAATTACCTGGCCGCCGGTAAGGATTGCGATATCCTCCAGCATAGCCTTTCTGCGATCGCCGTAGCCGGGAGCCTTTACAGCAACAACATCGAAGGTACCACGCAGCTTGTTGACGATCAGAGTGGTCAGAGCCTCGCCCTCAACGTCCTCAGCGATGATGAGAAGCTTAGCGCCCATCTTTACGATCTGCTCCAGCAGAGGAAGGATATCCTGAATGTTGGAGATCTTCTTATCAGTAATCAGGATGTAAGGATCCTCAAGGCTTGCAACCATCTTCTCGGTGTCATTGCACATATATGCGCTGACATAGCCGCGGTCGAACTGCATTCCTTCTACAAGATCCAGCTCGGTCTGCATGGTCTTGGACTCCTCGATGGTGATAACGCCATCCTTGGAAACCTTCTCCATAGCATCTGCGATCATCTTGCCGACTTCCGGATCACCGGAAGAAATGGTAGCAACCTTCTCGATGTCTTCCTTGCCCTTAACCTTGGTGCTCATCTTCTTGATGGAATCAACCGCAGCATCGGTTGCCTTCTTCATTCCCTTGCGGAGCACGATCGGGTTGGCACCTGCTGCCAGGTTCTTCATGCCTTCGTTGATCATTGCCTGAGCAAGAACAGTAGCGGTTGTGGTTCCGTCACCAGCAACATCGTTGGTCTTGGAAGCAGCCTCACGAATCAGCTGTGCGCCCATGTTCTCGAACTCATCCTCAAGCTCGATCTCTTTTGCAATGGTAACACCATCATTTGTGATGGTCGGAGCGCCGTAGCTCTTGTCCAGAACAACATTGCGTCCCTTCGGTCCCAGTGTAATCTTAACGGTATTTGCCAGCTTGTTAACGCCTTCTGCAAGAGCAACTCTTGCATCTGTACCCATCTTTAAATCCTTAGCCATGATTCATAGCCTCCTATTTTCATTTCTTAATTTCGAAAAACAATTTGCGCTGCCATCAGGCAGATCCGAGTGTATTATTCCATCACTGCAAGAATGTCGCTCTGGCGAACGATCGTGTAGGTCTCGTCATCGCCAAGCTTAACCTCGGTTCCGGAATACTTGGAATAAACAACCTTGTCTCCGACCTTAACCTGCATCGGAATAACCTTTCCGTCGTCTGCCGTCTTGCCGGGGCCAACTGCGATGACCTCTGCCTGCTGCGGCTTCTCCTTCTCTGCACCGGGAATTACAATGCCGGATGCGGTAGTCTTCTCCGCTTCCAGTGCCTTCAGAACAACTCTGTCTTCCAACGGAACTAACTTCATGATAACTGCCTCCTTAATAATGATTGGGAACAGGTCTGTCACTGTTCTCCAAATGATGAATCTTTTTATATATTGTTAGCACTCCGTTTCATTGAGTGCTAATCGACACTAGCTATAATAGTACCCTCGTCGATATAATGCAAGGATCAATATTTTGTTTTATACTTTGTTTAGATTTTTCCGTCTGTTCTGCGCCCGGCAGCCCTGCGGCAAGCAGACCATCGGCAGGCGGATGAGGTCTGATCTACACTCATTTCGGAGGTATACCACATGACATATCAGGAAGTACTTGAAAACGCAAGGACCTGCAGCGGCCCCTTCTGCAAAGCCTGTCCCGTCTGCAACGGCCGTGCCTGCGGCAGCATCATG
>HF986551.1:30901-44131 GCA_000431495.1 Firmicutes bacterium CAG:791
ACCGGGAGCCAAGGGCGTCGGAGACGTTGCCATCCGCAACTATGAAGCCTGGCAGAAGATCCGTATCAACATGAACACGATCGCAGAGAACAAGGAGCCGGATACCACCTTCCGCTTCTTCGGAAAGGATCTTCGCATCCCGGTGATGGCAGGCCCCGTCGGCGCAGTAAAACTCCACTACGGCGATAAGTACAACGACGTTCAGTACAATGACATTCTGGTTCCCGCCGCTGCAAAGGCCGGCATCATTGCCTTCACGGGCGACGGCACGGACCCCAACGTAGTCAAGGCTGCCACCGCTGCCATCAAGGCAAATCACGGCGCTGGCGTTCCCACGATCAAGCCTTGGGACATTGACACGCTTCAGGAGAAGTTCCGCATGGTTGAGGAGTCCGGATCCTTTGCGGTTGCCATGGATATCGATGCAGCAGGTCTTCCGTTCCTTCAGGGTCTTACTCCTCCCGCAGGAAGCAAGACCGCCAAGGAGCTTCACGAGGTTATTGAGAAGGCCGGGAAGCCGTTTATCATCAAAGGCGTCATGACCGTCAAGGGTGCCCTTGCTGCAGCCAAGGCCGGTGCTTCCGCCATCATTGTTTCCAACCACGGCGGCCGTGTACAGGATCAGACTCCTTCCACCGCTGAGGTTCTGGAGGAGATTGCCGATGCCGTTGAGGGCCGCATGATGATCCTCGTAGACGGCGGCATCCGCACCGGTGTGGATGTCTTCAAGGCACTTGCACTCGGTGCAGACGGCGTTCTGATCGCCCGCCCCTATGTCACAGCGGTCTACGGCGGCGGAGAAGAGGGCGTAAAGGCGCTCACTGACAAGCTTGCCGGCGAGCTTGCCTCCACCATGAAGATGTGCGGCGTTTCCTCTCTGAAGGAAATTACAAAGGACTGCCTCTTCAAGCCCTCCAGCTCCTACGTGGCATTCTGAGCCTGAACCGGATGCCGCAGCGACTTGCCGCGTTCGCACACTCGCATACACGCCACACGGAAAGGACCCCTGCAGATCTTTATGATCCGCAGAGGCCCTTCTTTTTTTCGATTTTCCCTCAATTTTCCTTTAAGCAGCTACGTCTTCTTCCGGCTCTGCGCCTTACTGCGCAAAAACTACCGCCTTACTGCGCGGAATCTGCCGCCTTTCTGATCACATCTGCCGTCAGCGCGTCATCCCTGACGCCGATTTCGATCGTATCTCCTTCGCCGACCCTGTCCTCCAGGATCAGCTTCGCCGACATCGTCTCAACATTCTTCTGAATGTATCTCTTCAAAGGACGTGCGCCGTAGCTCGGATCGTATGCAGCATCTGCCACGTACTTCTTCGCCTCATCCGTCAGGTGAACCGAAATCTCACGGTCCGCAAGACGCTTGTTCAGATCCTCCATGATCAGGTCAATGATGCCGCTGATGTTCTCCTTTGTCAGAGGACGGAACATGATGATCTCATCCAGACGGTTCAGGAACTCCGGACGGAAGTGCTGATGCAGAATCGCATCCACCGCGTTTCTGCAAGCTTCCGTGATTTCAATTGTTTTCTCCTTCGAGCCTTCCCCGCCTGCTGCCGCAGCGCCGGTCTGCAGACCTGCTGCAGCACCTTCCTGGGCTCCGCCGTTTCCGCTCTTCTCCTGTCGCTCGATATCCGCAAGAATCTCCTGCGCGCCGAGGTTGGAGGTCAGAATGATGATGGTATTCTTGAAGTCTACCGTTCTGCCCTGAGAATCCGTGATCCGGCCGTCATCCAGAACCTGCAGCAGGATGTTGAACACATCGGGATGTGCCTTCTCCACCTCATCAAACAAAACAACAGAATAAGGCTTTCTGCGGACAGCCTCGGTCAGCTGACCGCCCTCCTCGTAACCGACATAGCCGGGTGCCGCGCCGATCAGACGCGAAACGCTGTACTTCTCCATGTACTCGGACATATCGATCCGGACCATATTCTTCTCATCGTCAAACAGGGCTCTTGCAAGTGCCTTGGCAAGCTCTGTTTTGCCGACACCGGTAGGTCCGAGGAACAGGAATGATCCAATCGGCTTCGTCGGGTCCTTGATGCCTGCCTTGGAGCGCATAATCGCCTCCGACACCTTTGTCACCGCCTCGTCCTGGCCGACCACACTCCGGTGCAGCTCCTCCGGAAGATGCAGCGTTTTGCTGCGCTCTGACTCCGTCAGCTTCGACACCGGAATACCGGTCCACTTGGAGACAATCCTTCCGATTTCCTCCTCGGTCACCTTTTCGTGCACCAGACTCTCGCCGTCCGACTCGGATGCAGATTTGGCCGCAGCCTCCTCGCCGGCCTTGATCTTCGCCTCAATTTCAGGGAGCTTGCCGTACTGAAGCTCTGCCGCCTTCTCCAGATCGCCGCTCTGCTTTGCAAGCTCTATCTCAGAGTTTACGGCGTCCTTCTCCTCGCGAAGCTTCGAAATCGAGTCTATTTTGCTCTTCTCATTCTGCCACTGGGCCTTCGCCGCACTGAATTTGTCGTGCAGCTCTCCCATTTCCTTCTGAAGATCTGCAAGACGCTCCTTCGAAAGATTGTCATCCTCCTTCTTCAGCTGGATCTCTTCGATCTCCATCTGCTGAAGCTTCCGTTTCATCTCGTCCAGCTCCGTCGGCATGGAATCCATCTCCGTCTTAATAAGAGCGCAGGCTTCATCCACAAGGTCAATGGCCTTGTCCGGAAGGAAACGGTCGGTAATATAGCGATTGGACAGAACCGCAGCCGCAACCAGCGCATTGTCCTCAATCTTCACGCCGTGATAGACCTCATACCGCTCCTTCAGTCCGCGGAGAATGGAAATGGTATCCTCGACGGTCGGCTCACTTGCCATAACCGGCTGGAAACGACGCTCCAGTGCCGCATCCTTTTCGATGTATTCACGATACTCATTCAGCGTGGTCGCCCCGATGCAGTGAAGCTCGCCTCTTGCCAGCATGGGCTTGAGCATGTTGCCGGCATCCATGGCGCCGTCTGTTTTGCCTGCTCCTACAATCGTATGCAGCTCATCGATGAACAGAATGATGTTCCCGTCGGATGCCTTGACATCGTCCAGAACAGCCTTCAGACGCTCCTCAAACTCGCCGCGGTACTTCGCACCGGCAACCAGAGATCCCATGTTCAGGGAGAAGATCTTCTTGTCCTTTAAGGAATCCGGAACATCCTTCTTCGCAATTCGCTGGGCAAGGCCCTCTACAATCGCCGTTTTGCCGACGCCGGGCTCACCGATGATAACCGGGTTGTTCTTCGTCTTTCTGGAAAGAATCCGGATGACATTCCGGATCTCGTCATCACGTCCGATGACAGGATCAATCTTCTGATCCTTCGCTTTGGAAACCAGCTCTTCTCCGTACTTCTCCAGCGTATCGTAGGTATCCTCCGGATTGTCCGAGGTCACCTTCTGATTGCCGCGGACGCTCTGCAGTGCCTGCAGAAAGGCCTCACGGCTGACGCCGTAATCCCGGAAAATATCCTTGACGTGGCTGTTGGCGTTCCTCATCATGGCAAGGAACAGATGTTCCACGGATACGTACTCATCCCCGAGCTTCTTCGCCTCTTCCTCCGCGTCGACCAGCACCTTGTTCAGGCTGTTGCTGACGTAGGTCTGCGAGCTTGCACCGGAGACTCTCGGAAGAACCTCCACGGCATTTTTGCAGCGTGTGGTAAAGGACTGGGCATCAATTCCCATCTTCTCAATAAGCTTTGCAATCAGACTGTCATCCACGGTAAGCAGGCAGTACAGGAGATGCTCCTGCTCCACCTGCGGGTTTCCATATTCCGTTGCCATCCCCTGGCAGTTCTGAATCGATTCCAGTGATTTCTGTGTAAACTTTGTAATATTCATAATCGGCACCTCCTCTTGGAAGTTTTGTTCTCTTTGTTCTATTGATACTATAACACGCAAAATGACCCTGTCAACGCTGACAGGGTCATTTTTTTCAAAACAATTTATAAACTGTCACGATGTCGCGGCAGCGTTTTTCTTACGCGGCGATTATTCACCTGCGTCTCCAAATGGCACCTTGTTTGCCTCTACGCCGGCTGCCGCTGCGTCCGCTTCCACGCCGTTTACGGTTTTCTCTTCCGCCTTGGTCTCTCCGGATACTGCAGATTCCCCGGCTGCTGCATCTTCCCGTGCTGCAGGCTTCGCATCTGTGCCATGCTTCTCATCTGCGTCAGGCTTTCCCTGGTCCGCATGCTCTGCAAAATGCCGGAAGATGGTTGTGTAGCCGTTCATTGCTCCCGCCTTTCCGGAAGCCTGTTCCCCTGCAGGTGCCGCCTCTCCTGCACCACTGGCTGCTCCCTCCGGCGACAGCGGTGTCACCTCCGCGTCCACCACATCTCCTGCTGCCACAGCCGCAATGGCTTCTGCCGGCTTTTCCGCCTTGCCGATCTGGAGCATGATCCAGATGTCCGCAATGCCGTCTGCGATCAGAGCAATCGCCATGAATTTCATCAGGATCTTATTGATGAAGACCGGATGAATGATAAAGACAACGCCCAGAATGATTTCCACCACGGCAATGACAAGTGCTGCGGCAACGCCGCCCGATTTCTGCCGGACAATCCGGATGCTCTCCGACAAATCCACAATTCCTGTCACCAGAACAATCATTCCGATGATGGTCGGAACAAGAGACGCCAGAATCGCCGGGTTAAAGAACAGATACATTCCAACAACAAGCGCCACAATTCCGCCGAACAGACCGACGGAGCTTCCGTACACATTGCTTCTTCCGAGGAAAAATGCGATGACCACAACAATGCCGATGATGGCAAAAATTGCCGCGATCGCCTTGCAGATCACATCCAGCGCCGTTCCGGACCAGATGAGAAGCACGAGCCCCAGTGCAATCAGGCAGGCTGCTTCAATGATCTTGTTGGTTTTCGCCACACGAAACGCACTCCTTACTTCCTGTTCCACACGATCTTTCTTCTTCATGTCATTCCCTCCTGCGCGGCATAAACCGTTTGCCCGGTCTGCCGTTACCTTACCGATAAGCCTGTACTGTTCTTTATGATTTTCTGCATGGTTTCCTGTTCCTCTCATCCATCATACCACGCAAAACAAAGCACAACAGTCATAATTCACAGTTGTCCGAACGTCATGATAAATCTTGGCGAATCATTCACACAATGCTTCGATTCGGTTCATGATGTCATCTCTTCCCTGCTTCGTAAGGCCGGAGAACGGAATCACCTCCAGCGATACCTCCTGGCCCACCGCACTCTTTTCGTGAAGGACCTTTTCCACGTTGGCAATCGCCCTGGGGAGCTGACTTCTTTTCAGCTTGTCCGCCTTGGTCGCCACAATAATCGGAATAAAGCCATTGTGTACCACCCAGTCAAACATCAGAACATCGTCATCGGACGGGTCATGGCGAATATCAACCAGAAGGAACACCGCCTTCAGCGATTGGCTCGTATGGAGGTAATTCTCAATCATGGTTCCCCACTGTGCCTTCACTTCCACACCGGCCGTCGCATAGCCATAGCCCGGAAGATCCACCAGATACAGCTCATCATTGATGTTGTAATAGTTGATGGTCTGCGTCTTGCCTGGCTTTGAGCTGGTTCTTGCATAGCTCTTCCGGTTCATCAGTGCGTTGATCAGCGTTGACTTCCCGACATTACTCTTCCCGGCAAAAGCAAACTCCGGCCAGGAATGCACCGGAAGCTTACTGGTAATGCCGCAGACTGTTTCCAGATTCACATTCTTGATAACCATTTCCACCTCACATTCCGAAGCTCCAGCGATGGTTCTCGCCTGGCGATGGTTCTTATCCAGCGATGGTCTTCGGCAAAAAGGGCGTGCGGCACCTGCCGTGCTGCACGCCTTTTATCGTTCTTAACTGGTTTTCTGTAAAAGCTTCGTATCCGAAAGGAGTTTCGTTCCCTCCGTACGGCTTCCGTCCGCATGAACCAGAATGGGCTGCTCGGTTCCCAGTACGGATGCCTTTGTGACAATGCACTGACGAACCGTTTCATCCGACGGGATGGTATACATGACATCCATCATGACGCGTTCCATAATGGAACGGAGGCCTCTGGCTCCTGTCTTTCTTTCCACTGCCATATCGGCAATGGCTTCAATGGCATCGTCTTCAAAGAACAGCTCAACATCGTCAAAGTGGAACAGCTTCCGGTACTGCTTGATCAGAGCGTTCCGAGGCTCCTTCAGAATTCTTACCAGTGCATTCCGGTCGAGGCCCTCCAGGGTAACAACAACAGGAACACGACCGATAAATTCCGGGATCAGTCCGAACTTCACCAGATCCTGCGGAACCACTTCCTTTAAGATCGCGCCGGGATCCTTGTCTTCCTTCTCTGTGACGGAAGCATTGAAGCCCATGGAGCGATAATCCGTGCGCTCATGAATGATCTTGTCGAGACCGTCAAAGGCACCGCCGCAAATGAACAGGATGTTCGAGGTGTTGATCTGAATCAGCTCCTGCTGCGGATGCTTTCTTCCGCCCTGCGGAGGAACCGACGCATCCGTTCCTTCCACAATCTTCAGAAGAGCCTGCTGAACGCCCTCTCCGGAGACATCTCTTGTAATCGAAACGTTCTCACCCTTCTTGGAAATCTTATCGATCTCATCGATGTAGATAATGCCAAGCTGCGCGCGCTCCACGTTGTAATCTGCCGCCTGAATCAGCTTCAGAAGAATGTTCTCGACGTCCTCACCGACATAGCCGGCTTCGGTCAGCGTGGTCGCATCCGCGATCGCAAACGGAACGTTCAGAAGCTTCGCCAGTGTCTGGGCAAGATAGGTCTTGCCGGAGCCGGTCGGTCCCAGCATCAGAATGTTGGACTTCTGAAGCTCGACACCCTCGTCTTCCTCTCTGGGGTCCTCTGCTCCCGCCAGTACGCGCTTGTAGTGGTTGTAAACCGATACGGCCAGAACCTTCTTGGCTTCGTCCTGACCGATGACATACTGATCCAGAAACTCCTTGATCTGCGCAGGCTTCATCAGGTTGATCTCCTGCCCCATCAGTGCAGCATCCCGGAAATCCTCCGACTCACCATCCCGCGGCTGGTACTTCGCAATCAGGCCCTCGCAGGCCTCGATGCATTGGTCACAGATATAGACGCCGTTTGGTCCCGCGATCAGCTGATGTACCTCAAGCTCCGTTCTTCCGCAGAATGAGCAGTGCCGCGGCGGCTCCATTTTCTTCTTGTTATTCGCCATGGCGGCTCTCCTTTATGCGTTCTTCAATGCATCCTCAATTTCCTTGCGGGTCGTGTAGATATGGTCGATCAGGCCATACTCCATCGCTTCCTGCGCAGACATCCAGTTGTCGCGGTCCGTATCACGGCACAGCTCCTCATACGTTCTGCCGGTATTCTGTGCAAGAATATGGTTGAGCTTTTCTCTTGTTTTCTTAATGTGCTCTGCTGCAATCAGCATGTCACTTGCCTGTCCCTCGGTTCCGCCGGAAGGCTGATGGATCAGAATTTCCGAATTCGGAAGGGAAAAACGCTTCCCCTTCGTGCCGCCTGCCAGAAGGAAAGAGCCCATGCTGGCTGCCATTCCGACACAGATCGTCGAAACGTCGCATTTGATGAACTGCATGGTGTCATAGATCGCAAGACCTGCCGTCACCGAGCCTCCCGGGCTGTTGATATAGAACTGAATGTCCTTCTCCGGGTCTTCACCCTCCAGAAACAGAAGCTGCGCCACGATCAGCTCTGCAGACTGATCCGACACCTGATCACCCAGCATGATGATGCGCTCCTTCAGAAGTCTGGAAAAAATATCATAAGAGCGTTCGCCGTTTCCGGTCTGCTCAATCACATAAGGTACCAGATTTGCCATAAATAGCCTCCTTCAATCATTGACCCTCGTCAAACAGAAATCATAATAAGACAAAGGCCTTGCTCACCGCAAGGCCTTTGTCCTGAATTAAGAGTTTTTTCATGAACCGGAGATTACTCAGCGTCTTCTGCCGGAGCCTCTGCCTCCTTCTTGGAAGCAGCCTTTCTTGTCTTCTTCGGCTTCTCCTCAGCAGCATCTGCCTCTGCCTTCGGAGCCTTTGCTTTCTTGGTTTCCTTCGCGTTGTCTGCGATGAAATCAGCAGCCTTGCGGATGCGGACATCCTTCTTCAGGTCATCCTTCATCTGATCGGACTCGAATACCTTCTCTACATTCTCAACCGGCATATGGTACTGATCTGCCATCTTCTGGTACTCGTCCTTAAGATCCTCGTCGGTAACCTCGATGTTCTCAGCCTCTGCGACAGCCTCGAGAACCAGGCTGTTGCGGATTCTCTGCTCAGCCTGCGGCTTGAGCTGCTCCAGGAACTGCTCCTTCGTCTGGCCGGTATACTGCAGATAGGTCTCAAGTCTCATGCCCTGATACTGCATATTCTGAGCGAACTCGTTTGCAATGTTCTCCTGCTGTGTGCGGAGCATTGCTTCCGGAATATCGATCTTCGCATCCTCAACCGCTGCAGCAACTGCCTCGTTCTGCTTCGCATTCTTGTGCTCTTCTTCCTTGCGAACCTCGAGGTTCTTGCGGATATCAGCCTTGTACTCATCAAGAGTAGAGAACTCGGAAACCTCGTCTGCAAATGCATCGTTCAGCTCCGGAAGGACCTTGGTCTTGACGGAGTTCACCTTGCAGTGGAAAACAGCAGGCTTTCCTGCCAGCTTCTTCTCGTGATAATTCTCCGGGAAGGTTACCTCAACGTCCTTCTCCTCGCCGACGTTCATGCCGACCAGCTGCTCCTCGAATCCGGGAATGAAGGAATGAGAGCCAACGGTCAGGTCATAATCGGTTGCAGTGCCGCCGTCAAATGCCTCGCCGTCTACCGTGCCTGCAAAATCAAGCTTGATCATATCGCCGTCAGCAACCGGGCGATCCGTAACATCCTGAATCTTTCCGTTTGCATCCTGCTGACGCTTCAGCTCATTCTCAACTTCCTCATCGGTTACTTCAACCGGTGCCTGCTTGGTGATGGAAACGCCCTTGTACTTGCCAAGAGATACCGGAGGCTTCAGAGCAACCTCTGCGGTATAGATGAAGCTCTTTCCTTCCTCGATCTGGGTTACATCAATCGACGGATTGGAAACGATGTCCTCTCCGGACTCCTTTGCTGCGTTCTCATAAGACTCGTTGATGCAGGTATTGGCAGCCTCTTCATAGAAGATTCCTGCCCCGTACATCTTCTCAACAATCTTGCGGGGTGCCTTGCCCTTGCGGAAACCGGGAATGGAGATTCTGTTCTTCTCCTTCTGGTATGCCTTCTCAATTGCCTTTGTAAAATCCTCTGCACTTACCTCAATGGTAAGTTTGGCCATGCTGTTCTCGAGCTTTTCAACACTAACGCTCATTGATTCATTCCTCCTGATGGTACATAAACTTCGTCAGAAACAGACAATTTAAGAGTATACCCATGAATGGCTGAATTTGCAAGGTTTTCCTTGCTTTTGCCGGTCTCAGAGCCAAAGCGGATCAACATGGACACAGATCAGAGCTCTGCTGTCGTCCTTGCTCCCTTCAGCTCCGTCCGCACCACGCGTCCGTCCTCCAGCAGAATTTCCGCAGCAGCATCCTTCAGCTCTCCCTCCACAGAGAAAATAACCATCTGTCCTTTGCGTTCTGCTTTTACCGTAACGGCAGTTTCTCCCTTCAGATCCGGGATCCGGCAGACCGCCGTTTCTCCGTCAACCGGCAGATACAGCCGGAGTGTCGTGTGATCCGTGTAATCATAGTCCGGCACGTCCTTGTGTGCGCCGAAAGCAAGAAGCGAGCCCTCGCGGACAAAAGCCGGAAGATTCCGGTACGAATACGTCTTCTCATACCACCTGCCGCCATCCAGGATTTCGCCGTCAATCAGTTCAATCCACCTTCCGGTGCGTTTTGCGCTTTCTCCCTTCTGCACACCAGGCAGATAGAAGCGTCCGAGGCTGTTCTCATTGAAGATCGGAGCCACAAGAACACTCTCTCCCAGCATGTACTGAAGGTCCAGGCAGCGGCACGCAAAATCCTCCGGGAACACAAACGGCATCGGGCGCATCACGGGAACACCGGTCCTGTGTGCTTCGGCCGCCAACTCATAGTAGAACGGCATCATGGTGCACTTAAGCTCACTGAAAAAGCGAACCACGTCGTTGGACTCGTCATCGAAGATCCACGGAACGCGGTAGGAATCCGAGCCGTGAAGCCTGGAATGTGTGGAGAAGAGACCGAACTGTGCCCATCTCTTATACAGATCCGGCGTTGCCGTCTTCTCAAAGCCGGAAATATCATGGCTCCAGAACGAAAAGCCGCTCATCATCAGAGACAGCCCCGCATGCATGGTCTCTGCCATGGAGCCGTAGGTTGCCTCGCAGTCTCCTCCCCAGTGAATCGGGAACTGCTGACCGCCTGCCGTTGCACTTCTTGCGAACAGAACCGCATTTCCCTCGCCCTTTTCCTTCTCAAGAGTCCGGAAAACCAGCTGATTGTACAGGTGCGTGTAATAATTGTGCATCATAACCGGATCGCTTCCGTCGTGATAAATCACGTCAATCGGAATCCGTTCGCCGAAATCCGTCTTGATGGCATCAATGCCTGCATCCAGAAGTCCCTTCACCTTGCCGGCATACCACTCGCAGGCTTCCGGATTCGTAAAGTCCACCAGAGCCATTCCCGGCTGCCAGTTGTCGATCTGCTTGACGCCGCGGCCATCCTTCCTCATAAGGAAGAAGCCTCTCTTTACGCCCTCACGGAACATTTCCGTGTCCTGTGCCACATAAGGATTAATCCAACAGCAAAGCTTCAGTCCCTTCTCATGGTACCTGTGAATCATGCCCGCGACGTCTCCGAACACCGCGGGATCCCAGGTAAAATCGCACCAGTGCAGCGCGCGAAGCCAGTAACAGTCGAAGTGAAACACTCTCATCGGAATGCTGCGCTCCTGCATGCCGCCGATCAGCCTGTTCGTGGTGTCCTCATCATAGCTTGGCTTAAAGCTGGTAGAAAGCCACAGTCCAAAGCTCCATGCGGGAGGAAGGGCAGGGCGCCCGGTCAGTGCTGTGTAAACCTTGATGACATCCGCCGGGGTCTTTCCGTACATAATATGCATCCGAAGCTGCTCGCCGGGTACCGAGGTTCCGACAAAGCCGACTTTCTCCGAGCAGACCTCATAGGAAACCGGCCCTGTGTGATCGGTGAAAACACCGTACCCCTCACTGCTCATATAAAACGGAATGTTCTTATAGCCGATGTCGCTTGCCGTTCCGCCGTCCTCATTCCAGAGGTTGACAGTCTGACCGTTTTTCACAAACGGAGTAAACCGCTCGCCAAAGCCGTAAATGTTTTCTCCCGGCTTTATGGAGAGCTCGGTCAGCATATAAGGCTCGTAATCCTGTTCAAAATAATGCGGATCCATCCGAAGCTTCGACGGCTTTTTGTTGACGCGCATATAGCCAATGTTGCGGAAGTTCGTGCCGGTCAGACGTCTTCCCTCTGCTTCAAACGAAATGGCACAGGTCGCCCGGTCCACACGGACCGTCATATCCCCGGCCTTTAAAACGGCCTCCTTCTCATCTATGACAACCTCGGTATCGTCCGGCTCTTCGTTTAATTCAAAGCGCGGCTCCTTCGCGTCATATCCCATGAAATGCGTCGTTGTCATGACAATATCATTGTGCCTTGCCGACACCAGATCAATGTACAGGACCGTGATGTCCAGAGCATCTGCCCGGGACAGAATCGGCCGCTCCGGCGCTGCAATCCGCATGCCATGCGGAATTCTCTCCACCGTAAATGCCTGCGACGCGTACGAAGCCTGCACATTCTCACTTCGAAGCCAGTAGCCATCTGTAAATTTCATATTCCCTCCTGTTGTATTTTCATTTTCTGTCACCATTGCAAAACGGCGGAGCCGGAGAGCCTTGCTCTTCCACTCCGCCGCCTGTATTTACAGTATGCGGTTCTGCTGCCTCTGCAGCTCCCTGCTGTTATTTCGCTGCGCCGTCAATCTCATGCCAGTCCTTTTCGATCTGCGCACAGGTTGCATCCTTGTCGGTTGTTCCTGCGATATAAGACTGCATTGCCTCGCCGAATGCCTGATTGAAGCTGTCGGTGGAGTAGCAGATGGACAGATCGCCGGATCCCTTCTCTTCTACAGACTTCTTGCCCTGCTCGATAATTGTGTAAGCAGATTCCTTGTCGGTCTTGATCGGAGGAACAACGCCTGCAACATCGGTAAACCAGCTCTGACCATAGTCAGAAGTATACCACCAGTTCACGAAATTCAGAACCGTCTGCAGATTCTTGGAATCCTTATATACGTGAAGAGCCTGATCCGATCCGGAAACAACCTGGCAGTCTGCAGGATCCGCATCCACCGGATATCCGCCGAAGCCAATCTTCAGATCCGGATTGATTGCAAGAAGATCTGCCTCAACCCATGCACCCTGACCAAGCATGAATGCCGTATTTCCTGCTGCAAAGGCCTGCTCCTCACCGGAAAGATCCGTTTCCAGAGGCTTGTCATCGCCATACTTCACAGCCGTGTCAATGTAATCAAACCAGTTGTCATACAGGACGGAGTAGTCCTTGATCTTTGCCTCACCGGCCTGGAATTTGGCAACCATATCCGCCGTTGCCTCTCCGTTTGCCTTTGCTGCCGCATTCAGGAAATCCATCACGTTGTGCTTATAAACCCACCACTCCATGAAACCGGTGGTGCAGGCCTGATAGCCCTTGGCTTCAACAGTCTCGCAGGCTTTCTTGAAGTCATCCAGCGTCTCGGGAGCGCTGATTCCGCAGTCATCCAGAATGTCCTGGTTCCAGATAAGGCCGAAGTAATTTCCTTTGATGGCAAGGCCGTAGCAGCCCTTGCCGCCTTCCTCGGCAGATGTCATTGCTGCTGCCACGCCGTCATCCATGGCATCCACGATCGGCTGTCCGGTCAGGTCATAGGAATACTCGCGGTAGGTATCGATTTCCATTCCGGAGGTCGAGGAGAAGATATCCGGAACATCGCCGGAGTTGATCTTAGCCTTCAGCAGCGTCGGATAATCATTCTGCGTGGTCTCATAGTTGATCGTGACGTTCGGAGCCACGTTCTTATACTCATCGATCAGGGTATTGATTGCATCTGCATACTCCGGAGAGGAAATAAAAATATAGATCTCGCCGCTGTCTGCAGAAAGGTCTGCCTCTCCTGCCGCCTCCGTGTCTGCTTCCGCGGCATCGGTTTCCTCAGAAGTTTCTGCTTCCTGCGCCGCATCGC
>HF986551.1:44185-47258 GCA_000431495.1 Firmicutes bacterium CAG:791
CCTCCCCCGAACGGCCGGAGGACCCGCATCCTGCCAGCATTCCTGCTGCCATGATCCCTGCCAAAACTGCTGCCATTACTTTCTTTTTCATGGTACTCTCCTTTCACTTCTCCCTTTAACGCCCGGGACCTTTCTGTCTTCCGGGCAATTGTGAACATTCTGACGGTCTTCTTTTATCCTTTTACCGCTCCTGCTACGACTCCCTCCACGATGTATTTCTGCAGGAAAATGAAAACCAGAATCGACGGGAAGACCGCAAGCACCATGCCGGTCATCGCGTACTGCCACTGTGTATTCATCTGACCGACAAAGGTATATGCTGCAAGAACCAGCGTCTTCGTTGTATTGCTCGCATTGACCATAAGAAGCGGAAGCAGGAAATCATTCCAGATCCACATCACATCCAGCACCAGCACGGTTACCGTCACCGACTTAAGAAGCGGGAAAATCACGGAGATAAAGGTCCGCATCGTCGATGCCCCGTCTATCTGTGCACTTTCATCCAGCTCCTTTGGAATCGTCTTCATAAAATTATAGAAAATGAAGACTGCCATCGGGATGCCGAAGCCCCAATACTGTATGCCAAGGCCCACGCGGGATCCCGACAAACGGATCACGCTCATTGCCTTAAGGAGCGTAATCATAATGGTCTGGAACGGAATCAGCATCGGCGTGATCAAAAGTGTGTAAACAAGTCCGGTGTACTTCGTCCTTCTCCGGTCACAGATGTAAGCTGCCAGGGAAGAGAAGAACAGGATTCCGACAATTCCGATTGCAGTAATCATCACATTGTTTCCGAGGAGCTTGAAATAATGGATCTTATCCGCAACGTAGGTGTAGTTGTCAAAGGTCGGTGCCTTCGGAAGCGCAATCGGATCTGCAATCACCTCTCCGAAGGGCTTGAAGGAATTGACGAACATCAGAAACACCGGATAGATGTACAGAAGGGCTGCCGCCGTCAGGATCACAATGAGGACAGTCTTTCCGAGGATTCTTCTGGTACGGCGTGTCATCACAGATCCACCTCCTTCCGGCTCATTCCCTTCAGCACCAGCTGTGTAATCACCAGTACAAACAGGAAGTACAGAATGGCTTCCGCAGAGCCAAGGCCGAAGTTATTGTTCGTGAAGGCCTCATTGTAGATCTGAAGCGTCGCACTGTAGCTTGCCCTTCCGGGGCCTCCCTTGGTCAGGGCCAGAATGATATCGAATACCTTCAGTCCGTTGGTCAGTGACATAAACACGCAAGTTGTCATGGACGGCCCCAGAAGCGGGAGCGTGACCTTGAAGAAGGTCTGGGTCTTCCCCGCGCCGTCTACGTAGGCGGCCTCCAGAACGTCGGTCGGCACTGCCTGCAGTCCTGCGATGTACAGGACAATGTAAAAGCCAAGTGACTGCCAGACGCCAACCAGAACCACCGAGAAAAATACGATCTTCGGATCTCCCAGCCAGGATAAATTCCATAAGCCCCAGCCGGTTGCCGCATACAGGGACTTAAATCCGGAGGTAAAAATAAACTTCCAGATAAAGCCGACCACAGTCATGCTCATGATGTAAGGAATGAAGAACAGTCCGCGGTATACGTTTGCCATCCGGAATTTCTTCGTCAGCGCAACGGCAAGTGCCAGAGCAATGACATTTGAGAAAATCACGAACAGAAGCGTGTAGCGGATGGTAAACCACAGAGCCGGAAGGAAATCCGAGGTTCCGGAAAAAATCGTCCGGAAATTCTCCAGTCCGATAAAGACCGGCTCCTTTGCAATCCCGTTCCATTGTGTGAGGGAATAAAATCCGCTCATGACAAACGGAATATACATCATCATGACTACCAGAATGACCGAAGGAATTGTAAAGAGGAAGTTCTCTCTTCTTTCCTTTCGTTTTCGTCTCGATGTTCCCATTCCCGTCTCCTTTCCGCTGCCTTTCCTGACATTCATCAGCATGAAATTATTTTATTCTCATCGTTCTGACGGATAAATGGAGATTTATGATCTTGTAACTGTAAATTATTGACACATTTTGTGTTGAGTCTATGCATATTTCCTGTATCCTGCACGGTTTCAATTCTTTTATTTACCGTTTGTATTTGCAAGGTATACAATAATCAGCATGGACAAGCAGAGACAATCCCGACAATTCCATAAGGCGAAAATCCGCGCTCTGATGAACCGTACACCGCTGTGGCTGACCTTTACCCTGCTGATGGCAGCATCCCTTCTCATCCTGACGTTTCTTCTTTCCTTTTCCAATTACCGCTGGGGGACGGAGAATGCCATCCGCCGTCAGAACCAGGCCACCTCGCAGCTGATCCATCTGAAGCTTCAGAATCTGGATCAGTATTTTGCCGATCTTTCTGATTTCTGTGTTCTTCCGGTATATGATTCCGAGTTCTACAACGATCTTCTGAATCCCAATCCTCTGGACAGCCAGCGGATCGGTGAGCTGCAGAAGAAGGTAGGGCTCTACTTTTACTCCCGCACCGACCTTCTTTCCTATCAGATTTCCATGTTTCACCAGAATCTCCGGATCGGCCGCTCCGGCTCCGATGAAAGAATGAAAATCACGGCGCAGCAGTTTTCCGGGGAGGATCCGGCATACCTGGAATGCCTCTCTTCTCCGCTTCACTATGCCGTTTTTCCATCCGACAACGAAGCCGCTCTTCTTTCTTTCTCCCATACCATCATCCGGATCAGTGACGGAAAGCCCATTGCCCTTGTCACCATCGAGGTGGACAAGGGCGTCATGTTCTCCGGCTTCGATGGACAGTTCATTGCACTGTTCAATCAGGATGGAAGTTTTCTGTACAGCAGCGCCCCGGAAGAAATGCAGAACGGTCTTTCTCACCTTCTGACTCCCTCGGTTCTCTCCTCGTCCATCCGTTCCGGAGGGGCCGTGATTGAGCTGGAGGGAGAAAAATATCTTCTGGTATCCGAATCCGACGAAGCTTCGGGAATGACCCTTGCTGCCTTTACGCCGCTTTCCTCCATTACCGGAGAGCTTCACAGCATCCAGCGCTTTTCTTTTCTGCAGGGGCTTCTGTTCCTGACCATCTCGCTGCTGCTCTCCTTCCTGCT
>HF986551.1:47290-66715 GCA_000431495.1 Firmicutes bacterium CAG:791
GATCCGGTATCTGACCGCTCCCTTGTCCGCTCTGGCTGATTTTCAAAGTCAGATCGGCTCCGGTCACTATCCGAAAATCAACATCGGCCGCTGTCTGGAAACTGCGGAGCTTGGCCGCTCCTTCAACGATATGTCAGAGCACATCGACCGTCTCGTCAATGACAATCTGATTGCTTCCCTGAACGAGAAAAATGCCCGCATCGCGGCTCTGGAGGCCCAGGTCAATCCTCATTTTCTCTACAACACACTGCAGGCCATCGGCTCGGAGGCTCTGATGAATGATGAGCCAAAGCTCTATGACATGATCACCCGGCTTGCCGCCAACATGCGCTATTCCATCAACGGCTCGAATGAGGTCCCTCTGTCCGAGGAGCTTCGCTTCACCGACAACTACATCGAGCTTCAAAAGCTCCGCATGGATGACCGGCTTCAGGTCACACGAAGAATCGACCATTCGCTTCTTGCGCTGCAGATTCCCAAGTGCAGCCTGCAGCTCATCGTTGAGAATTCCATCAAATACGGCCTTGCAGGCGACGTCAAACAGCTATCCCTTGAAATCGATGTATTCCGCCAGGCGGATACGCTTGTGATCCGGGTCCGTGATGACGGTGCGGGAATGAGCAGCAAGCGGCTTTCCGAAATTGTAAGTCAGCTGCGCTCCTATCGTCCGGGAAATTCTTCCGGCATTGGTCTTCTGAACTTATACAGTCGTCTGAAAATCATGTATGACAATCGGGCAGATATCCAGATTGAGAGCAGCAGCGGCAAAGATGACCACTTCACCTGTGTGACGCTCCTCCTTCAGCCGGATCAGAAAGGATGGGACAGATGCATAAAGTAATGATTGTTGACGATGAAAAGCCGGTCCGCATTGCGATCAGCAAGCTCGGACACTGGTCAAAATGGCATCTGGAGCAGCCATTTTATGCTTCGGATGGAAAAGAGGCTCTTACACTTTTGTCGGAGCTTCATCCGGATCTTGTTTTTGTTGATATGAAGATGCCGGTGATGGATGGCACGGAGTTTCTTCGCCAGGCCTCTGCAAGAAATCCGCACACCGCCTTTATCGTCATCAGCGGCTATGATGACTTTTCGTACGCACAGAGCGCGATTCATTACGGTGCTTCGGATTATCTGTTAAAGCCGGTGGTTCCGGATGAGCTGAATGAAGCCATCCGCCGCGTGATGACGGCCCGCTTTCCGGAAGAAGATTTTTCCTCCGATGAGACGCCGGAAGCTTCTCTCTCCGCTTCAGCGGTGGTGGATCTTATTCACGATACGATCGAGACAAACTATGCCGACAACATGCAGCTTCAGGATTTTGCCGACAAATATTTCTTCTCCAGGGAATATCTCTCCCGCCTGTTTAAATCCAGGTTTCAGATCGGAATCTATGAATACCTGACCGCCGTCCGCATGAAGCGCGCAGCGGAGCTTTTGAAGGATCCCTCCATCCCGATCTCTGACATTTCCGCCCGTGTCGGATATCCGGATAACAATTATTTCTCCAAAGCCTTTCGGAACTGCATGAACATGACGCCAAGTGAATACAGAAGGCTGCATACCTGAAAAGGTATGCAGCCTTCTGTATTCTCCGTATCAACGTGCTCCATCTCGTAAACGCTTCGCGTTTCCTTCGATGGGCGGGCTGCGCCCTATAGCTTACTGCTCAGAAGGCTTCCCGCAGGCAAGCCTTCTGAGCGTAAGCTACACGTCTTTGCTTATTCCATATGTCCGTCGCGATGCATGCTGAACTTATCCATCGGATAGTTCTTGATGTTCTCAAGGACCTGACGGCCGTCTGCCTTTGCAAGCAGGCCTTCTCTTGCCTTCTTGATCTCAATCTCTGTCTTATGACGGGACGGGCCGCCAACGCAGCCGCCGGGGCAGACCATGCCTTCGATGAAGTCTTCCGGAAGTCTTCCGGCCTTCAGAAGCGTCAGTGCGGTGCGGCAATCCTGTCCGCCTGCTGCCTTTCTGAGCTTGATATTCGCGGTATCCTCGCCGCGCTCCTTCATGACCTCAACAACAGCTGCTGCTACGCCGCCGCTGGTTGCAAAACGCTTGCCGTAGATGGAGGACTCCTGATAGTTCTCCTCTACCGGAACAACCTCTACGTCTCTGGAACGAAGCAGTGCCCGGATCTCGCCGTAGGTTACTACATAATCTGCGTTGTCCGGAACGCTCTTGTCCTCTGCCTCACTCTTCTTGGCAATGCAGGGTCCGACGAAAACAGTGATGCAGCCGGGGTGCTCTGCCTTGAGCATACGGGAGATTGCGCACATCGGAGAAACCGTGCTCGACATGTTGTTCTCGAACTGCTCCGGGAAGTGCTTGCGCATCATGTTGATGAAGGCAGGGCAGCAGGAGGTGGTCATCTTCTTGCCTTCCTTCATCGCCTCGCTCCACTCTGCGGCCTCGTATGCTGCGGTCATATCTCCGCCAAGGCCGACCTCGATCATATCGGTAAAGCCGATCTTCTTCAGTGCCTCGCGGATGGCAGCCATGCTGATATCCTCACCGAACTGTCCCTCGGTTGCCGGAGCGCACATTGCGTATACTTCTTCGCCGTTCTTGATGTGCTCAATGATCTTCGTCAGATAGGTCTTGGATCCGATTGCGCCGAACGGGCAGCTGTGAATGCAGTGACCGCAGCTGATGCACTTGGACTCATCGATTTCGCAGTAGCCATTCTCGTCGAAGGTAATGGCTCCGACCGGACATGCCTTCTTGCAGGGGCGAACCAGGTGCACGATTGCGCCATAAGGACATGCCTGTGCGCACATACCGCACTCCTTGCACTTGTTGGGATCAATGTGCGTACGGAATTCACCAACGGAAATTGCACCAAACTTACAGGAATTCAGACAGGCCTTTCCAAGACAGAGACGGCAGTTGTCTGTCACTGCATAAGCAGAAAGCGGGCAGTCGTCGCAGGCAGGCTTGATAACCTGAACCACATTCGTCGTATCCGGATTTCCCATCGTGTTCTGTGCGCAGGAAAGACGGATTCTCTGTCTTGTAATTTCACGTTCCTTATAGATGCAGCAGCGATAGGTCGGTCTCGGACCGGGAATCAGCTTGTAAACAAGCTCTTCCTTGTGCTCTGCGTCAAGATCGCCATCCCATGCAAGGCGTGCAACCTCCTCCATGACCTTGTGTTTGTAACTCACTAACCCCTTGTCACTCGTTACCATAATGAAACCCTTTCTTTTTCAATGAATTCAATGAATTGGAATCGCCTTGCAGAAATCAAGACCCTCCAGTGAATGCGCCGTGATCACAAGCGGTGTTGTCCCCTGAATGCTCCGGATATACCGGATGCAGTTCTTCCGGTTCTCTTCATCCAGACCCGTAAACGGCTCATCCATAATTATAACATCAGAAGGCACAATGCAGGCACGTATTATGCATACTCTGCGCCGCATTCCGCCGGATAATTCACACACAGGCTTATCCAGCTGATCGGCAGGAAGAAGCTTCTCCAGCTCCTCCCTTGCAATGCGGGGAGACAGCTTTCTGCTGACCATCGCCACATTGTCCACCGCAGAAAACGCCTCGCACAGGCGATCCTCCTGAAAAACAACTCCGGCGTTCACCCGGGAGTACTTATAATCTCCCAGAAGCCGTACTCTTCCCTGATCGGGCTTTTCCAGTCCGAGAAGAATCCGCAGGAAGGTTGTTTTCCCTGCGCCGGACTCCCCTGTAATTGCGTAGGAAGAATCCGAAGAAATATCAAGGGAGAAATCGTTCAGAACGTTCTTCCCGTCATAGCTTTTGAACAGATGCTCTGCCTCAATCGTCATTTCTCCGCCTTCCCTCCTTCCCTGATGGTCCTGCTCCCGGCCAGCCGAAGCAATGCCAGAAACGCCTTTTCAAACAGCCAGCTGACCAGAAGAATCACCACGGTCCAGGCAAAAACGCCTGCCGTATCCAGCGTGATCTTGTCCATGTACAGCTGGTTGCCGATGCTCAGCTTATACTGCCCGATCAGCTCCGCGGCAACTCCGCTCTTCCAGCTCATCCCGAGCGCAAGCGCAAAGCCGCTCTGCAGGAAGGGATAAACCCCGGGCAGAACAATGTATTTCAGTCTTGAGGCTGACGGAATGTGAAAAACCTCCGCCATCTCCAGAAGCTTTTCATCCAGGCTCTGCAGCCCCTGCTGCGTGTTCAGATACAGAATCGGGAAAACAACCAGAAAGCTGATGACAAAGGACAGAGCCCCTGAGCCAAACCAGATCAGCGCAAGAATGATAAAGCTTGCCACCGGCACAGATTTCAGAACCGTCACCAGAGGAGATAATATCTCCCCGAGAAGCTTCTTCCGGTCCGCCAGATATGCCAGGAAAATTCCTGCTGCCGATCCTGTAAGAAATCCACCAACGATCCGGAGAAACGAAAACGCAAGGCTTTCGCCGAATTCAACGGTCACAGCCAGCTCTGCCAGTGCCCGCAGTGTCTCTGCAGGTCCCGCCATCAGGATCGGATTGTGAACCAGAAGAGACAGCAGCTGCCACGCGGCCAGCCATCCCGCAACAATAAGTAATTTTTTCTTCATAACGGTTGTTTTCTTCCCCCCAATTCTGTATCAGACCATTCACCTGCCTGCCGCTTCTTCAGCAGTGTCCCGCCTTCAGGATCCGGTCAGAAATTCTCAATCGGCGATGTCATAAAAGTCATCCGCCGGAAGGCTTCCGCCGACAGAGGACGGATCTTCCTGATACAGAACCTCCAGATAACCGGACAGTGCCGTCTTCATATCTTCGCCTGTGATGCACACAATGTTGCAGTAAGGAAGCGCCTTCTGTGCAATGGGTGCCTTCTCGATGATGCCGTATTCCGCAACCAGTGCAGCCGTTCCCTCCACATTGGTATTGGCCTCATCCGCAGATGCTTCCTGCTCCCTGAGAAAAACTGCTGCGGCATCCGGGTGCTCTTCCAGGAAGGCCTTCCGGACAATCGTTGCTCCTGTCAGGAAGCGGGAGCCGTTGTCCGTCACCTTATCCCACTCATCGGTCAGAGAAAAGGCTGTTTTCAGCTGATCATTCTGCGCTTCTGCTGCAGTGACAAAGGGCTGCGGAAGAACAGCGATTCTGTTCGGATCCTCCTTCAGAAGAGCGGCGATCTCGCTTGCCTCCGAGTGGAACTCCAGAGTGCAGTCCGCAACGCCGTTTGCGTCCAGAAGATAGTTCATCGCATACTCCGGGGTTGCTCCCTGACCGGTTGTCAGGACCGTTTTGCCGGACAGGTCCTTTACGGATGTGATGCTCTCATCGGCGGTGACACAGTAGAGAACACCGAGTGTATTGATATCCAGAACGGAAACTCCGCCCTTCGTCTTGTTGTAAAGGGTAGCCGCAAGGTTTGCAGGAACCAGTGCAATATCAAGATCTCCGGAAGCAATGGAGGCTACGATCTCCGAAGGATCCGAAGCCATCGTAAACTCATATTTTCCCTGCGACCTTTCCTCATCCGAAGCCTTCATCAGATTGACCAGTCCCATTGTGGTCGGTCCCTTGAGGGAGCCTACGCGGATCGTGGTTCCATCATAGTCCAGTACGGTGTCCGCAGCATCTGCGTTTTCCGTATCCGCGGTCACCGCGCCTTCTTCGGCAGAAGCCGTCTCTGCCTCTGCTTCCTCTGTGTCAGAAGCAGTCTCTCCGGTCTCAGCCACAGATGCCTCTTCGGTACTTGCTTCAGAGACCTCTGTCCCCGCATCCTGCGAAGCGCCGCATCCCGCCAGCAGACCAGCAGTCAGGACAGCTGTTATCACTGTGCTCATTGCCCTGTTCTTCATGTAACATTCTCCTTTCGTTTTCTGCCGCCGCTGTGCCCTCTCTTCCGACCCATTCGGAAGAACGCAAGAGCCCGTGCCCGGCGGACTAAAACCGTTCTGATTATAGGAAATCCCCCTGCTCTTCCGCAAGGGAAAACAGGGGGATTTTACTTATTTATCTGTAATTTATCCGTCAGGATTCTTCCGACACCTCCTGTGCCAGGTCCGTATCGTTTTTGCAAAGAAGATCATGATCCGTTTCGCTCATTGTATAGAGGGTATCGGAATGATCCACGCGGATGTAATATGCCTGAAGCATGGAATTCAGCGAGCCGACCTCCACGCTGTGCTCCGCGCCGTCGGAGAGCGTGACCGTAATCGTCATGGCGGGTTTGTCCAGACCATACTCGCTCTCGTCCTCTCCCGCAGCAATTTCATTCTGACTGGTCAGATTTGCAAGCGTATCCCGGAGCTCATCTGCCACAGAAGTGTTGACCTCATAGGTCTTTTCTTCCGCATTCTGTTCCTTTGTTTCTGTTCCGGTCTCCTCTGATGCATCCTCTGAGGAAAGCTCCTCCATCTCCAGATTGATGTCCTTCACAAACGACCATTTGCCCTCGTGAAAATCAAGCTCCAGATTTCCTTCCTCTCTTTCGATTTCAAGCTTCACCAGGTCATCCGCGTCAAAGGATAATGCCGTGTATTCTCCGGCTTCCTTTGCCCTTTCCTTCTCCTCCTCGCGGGCCGAAATCCTCTTTGCCGCATAAAAGCCCAGAGCGAAAAGAAGGAAAGCCGCCAGAAGGACCACCAGTTGTATTTTCTGTTTTCTCATATTACCCCTTCCTTCTGTACACTCAGGCTCTTCTGCGCACAAGCCAGATCACAAAGCCTGTGATCAGAAGTGCCAGCGGAATCAGAACGATGCAGACCAGGTTCAGCACGATTGCTGTCATGGAAGGAACCGTCAGGCTCTCCTGTGAAATGCTCTTTGCCGGAACCGAAATGGCTTCTGCTCCGTCCTCGTCCTCCATGCAGGCACGAACCACATTCGAAAAGAGCGTGGAATTGGAGCCGGACACCATCTGGTCTGCCCCGTCCGAGAAGGTCAGAACGGAGCCGAACAGATAGGCCGTCGACTCTTCGGATTCCTCCGCATTGACGACAGCCTTCACGCCCAGCGTATACTGCCCGGTGACATCCGTATCCTTTTTCTCAAAGTTTTCTGTCTCCGACGTCACTCCGGAATGAATATACGCGTTGTCCGAGGTGGTCAAAAGCTTCGTAATCTCCGCTCCGGCCTCTTCCTCCGTGAATGCCTGCGAATAGGCCATGAACACATATCCGTTGCCGGACACCACAGAGGACGTCTCGTCGGTACTCGAAACCTCCGGAAGCAGGTACGATTCCAGCCGGTAATAATAACCTGGATTATTTTCCAGAACCACGCCCTTTGAAGCCGAAACTCCGTAATAAGCAAGGACGCGGTCCCAGTTTGCCATATCCTCCGCCTCCTGGAAATTCGTCGTGGCAATCAGTTTACCTCCGTTTTGCAGATAGTCCAGCACCTTATCCGCATCATCGACAGAAAGATCCGTTGCAGGACCGTTGATGATAAGAAGCCCGCAGTCCTCCGGAACGGTGTCGTTCTTCAAAAGATCCAGATCCTCGTACTCACAGTTCAGCTTCGTAAGTACGGAGGTAAAATTGCTTCCGAGGCTCTCTTCACCGTGCCCGGTCAGCAGATAGGCCTTTGGCAGCTTTTCACTGACCACATAGGCAATTGCGGAGTCCACCTGCCCCTCTGCGTCATATCCTGTCACACTCTGCTGATACGTGGAGTAATCGATGGAATATTCATACAGATCCGAATAGTTCAGGGTCTTATGCCGTGATCCGCTCTCCACGATCAGTGAGTTCCAGGTGCAGTCCATGACGTCGTCATATTTCTGCAGAAAAGACGGATTGGCTGCAGGGTCTACATACTGAATCTTCAGGTGCGCCGATTCCTCTGCCATCTGCTGCAGCGTGGAATCCAGAGCGGAATCCTTGTCCGAGGTGCTTGCAAGGACATAGATGGTGACATCCTGATCCAGCTGCTTCAGATACTCCTTCGTGTCATCGGTCAGCGAATAGAGTCCGCTCTCCGTCACATCGTGCACAGTGTAGGAGGAAGGGAGCTGGTTCACGGCAAGATTTGCCGCAACGGTCACAGCAAGAACCAGCGCGACCAGTCCCGTGGAGTAGGCCCCGAAGCTCAGCGTATTCCTGGAAACCGTATAGCGTCTTTTCTGAAGCACCTGCGTCGTAAGAAACAGGAAAAGAAAGACGACCGAAGTCAGGTAAACAAGCGCCGTCAGATCGATTTTGCCGTTCAGGAAGGAATCAAAGCGCGATGGAATATCCAGGGCTCCCAGAACGGTTGTCAGGAGATTTCCGTCTGCCGAGATCATCTGCTCCAGATTCGGCATGATCATGGAAAGAAACAGGCAGGCAAAAGAGAGCACGGCTGCAATGATCACATTTTCCGTAAGACTCGAAAGAAAAACACAGACAGCAAGCTCCGCAAGTCCGAACAGCCACATGCCAAAAAGTCCTGTGTAGCTCTGTGCAAACGGAACCGTTCCAAAGCGGGAAAGAAGGAGCGGGTACAGGCAAAGTCCAAGAACCACGATCGAATGAACCGCTGCAAGGGCCAGATATTTTCCCAGCACCACCTGCCCGATCGATACCGGCGCTGTCAGAATCATCTGATCCGTTCTTGTCTTTCTCTCCTCCGCAAAGGAGCGCATACTCAGAATGGGGAGCATAACGATCATGATGACGGAGGACACCGCAAGCACGGCTGTGATATCCGGATCCAGACCGATGAAGCTGCTCATCCCGATGTAAAGCGACAGAATCCCCCACATCACCGCAAGGAACAGCCATCCGATAAAGCCATGAAAAAGAGACGCGAAATCTTTTTTAAATACTGCTGTCATTGCTCTTCTCCTTTCCCGTAAGGCTCAGGAACACATCCTCCAGCGATTTTTCCTCCCGGTTCATGTCCAGAATGGCGCCTCCCGCATATACGGCAGCACGGGAAACCATCGGCCGGATATCCTCTTCGGCATCTGAGGTGATGGCAAATCGCAGAACGCCCTGCTCCTCCGCAGCCTGAACCTCTGAGACCTCCGGAATCGCACGGATGGCCTTTTCAAGCTCTGCGCGATCTCCCTGAACGCGAAGCGTCACCTGCTGCCTGGTTGTCATTTTCGCCTGCAGGTTTTCCGGCGTGTCACTGGCTGCGAGCTTCCCTTCCTTCAGAATCCAGATGACATCGGCTGTCGCGCGGATATCCGACAGGATATGAGAGCTCAGGATAATCGTGTGATCCTTCCGGAGCGCCCGCAGAGAATCAAACATTTCCTTTTGCTGCTCCGGATCCAGTCCCGAAGCCGGCTCATCCAGAATCAGAATGTCCGGGTTTCCAAGAAGCGCCTGGGACAATCCCACCCGCTGCCGGTAGCCTTTGGAAAGATTCCGGATCAGCCGGTCCGGAACCTCCAGGAGCCCCGCCGCATCCAGTGCGTTCCGAACGGCTTCCTCCCGCTCCTGCCTCCGAATGCGCTTGAGCTCCGCGACAAAATGCAGGTATTCCCGAACGGTCATATCCATGTAAACCGGCGCTGTCTCCGGAAGATATCCGATTTTTTTCTTCGCCTTCTCCGGCTCCTTCTGAATATCCATTCCGTCGTAGAGAATGGTTCCCTCAGAGGGCGCGAGATACCCGGTCATCATATTCATTGTGGTGGATTTCCCTGCTCCGTTCGGGCCGAGAAATCCGTATATTTTCCCTGGCTCAGCTGTAAACGACAAATCATCCACAGCTGTGTGAGAGCCGTATCGTTTGGTCAGATGCTGTACTTCAATCATAATTACCTCTCCAGTCTGCTGTCAGCGTACAGCTTCTTTTTTACCGG
The DNA here is from genome assembly GCA_000431495.1 of Firmicutes bacterium CAG:791. Taxonomy (GTDB): domain Bacteria; phylum Bacillota; class Clostridia; order Lachnospirales; family Lachnospiraceae; genus CAG-791. The sequence continues at coordinate 57,029 of HF986551.1, forward strand.
AAAACTGTGTTCATTCCGTCATGAAAGTGTGAGGAAGTTGTGAACGATCCGAAACGAGCCGCCGAGTTCCGTTCATGGTTCCGTTCACGCCAGTTCATAAACATTTCATAGAGTGTCAATGGTTTTTCCTTCCGGAAAAAGCCTATAATAAATAAACGGGAAACGCCGCAGGCACAGGAAGCAGCGTTCCAAACCCACACAGAAAGGAAAACATACGATATGTTTCATCAGACATCAGACCAGAAGGTTGCCCTGTTCCTTGCAGACGGCTGCGAGGAAATTGAGGCCCTTACCGTCTCGGATCTTCTCTTCCGCGCCGGAATTCCCTGCACCACCATTTCTGTAAACGACACAAGAACCGTCACCTCCTCTCACAACATCACAATCACCGCAGACACCACTCTGGCAGAGATGGATCCTGAAGAGTTCTGCATGCTGGTTCTTCCGGGCGGCATCCCCGGCACGCCGAATCTTGCGGCCTGCCCAAAGCTCATGAACGCCGTCACGTCCTTTGCAGGGCGTGCGGAAGAAGGAAAGGCAGTCGCCGCAATCTGCGCTGCACCTTCTATTCTTGCTGATCTCGGCCTTCTTGCCGGGAAAAAGGCAACCTGCAATCCCTGTGTGGAGTCATTTCTGGATGAACATGGTGCAAAGCTTACCTACAGCAGAGTGACCGTAGACGACAACCTGATCACCAGTCAGGGAATGGGCACTGCCATTGCCTTCGGCCTTGCCATTGTTGAGTACCTTAAGGACCATGCTGCTGCCAAAGAGCTTGCATCCAAAATTCTCTATCGTCCGTAATCTGCTTTTCATGCTGCTGTCAGCTGTCCGTGCCATGGGGGAGCACCGACAGCGCCAGTCACAGGCAGCCGAATGTCAGTTTGCAAGGGGGATTATCCTATATGAACATTCTTTTCTTTTTGAAACCAAAGGCAGAATTGGATCTTGTCTACGAAGATGACACGGTAGAAATGGCAATGGAACGAATGGAAGATCATCAGTTTTCTTCGATTCCCATGATCAATGAGAAGACCGGCAAATACATCGGCACGCTCAGTGAGGGCGACCTTCTCCGCACGCTGCGAAAAGGGGATGTCTCCTCCTCCGGAGTCTTAAACCGCTCGGTGATGACCATTCACCGCAAGCGTGACTACAAGAGCGTCCGAGCAGATTCCGATATCGAGGAATTGTTTACCTATGTGACGGAACAGAACTTTGTCCCTGTCGTGGACGATACCGGTGTTCTCATCGGAATCGTTCTCCGCTCCTCCATTCTGGAATTTGTATTTAAAAATCGATCCGCACAGCCTGCGTTTCGCCCCGGAGCAGTTTCCGGCAGATAGAAACGTGCGCCGAAAGGCGCACCACAAATAAAACGGCAAGCCCTGGGACTGTCAAAAGCCCTCCGACTCGCCGTTTTTTTCATCTCTTTTTTCCGGTCATGTTTTCTTCCGGTCACGCTTTTCAATTGCTCAGGCTTTCAGGCTTCCGCCCTTGCTTCGGGAGCTTTTCCCGTAGATTCTCTTACAACCAGCTCCGCCTCCATGATACGATCCTGAGGCTTTTTCTTCTTCTCAATCATTCCGAACAGCACACTGATCGCCGCCTGTGAAATCTCGGTAAACGGCTGCTGCATCGTAGTAAGCCTTGGATTGCAGTAATCTCCTGTCTCAATGCCATCGAAGCCGATGACGGACACATCCTCCGGAATTCTTCTTCCCGAATCCAGGATCGCGCGGCAGGCTCCGATTGCAATCGCGTCCGAAATGCAGAAAATCGCCGTAAGCTCCGGATCCTTCTCCAGAAGCTCCTTCGCCGCCCGGTAGCCGTTCGGCATGGAATATGGGTCGATCCCCCCCGACACCACCGCAAGGTGATCGGAGTCAAACGGGATCTTATGCTCCTCCAGAGCCTTCCGGTATCCCCGAAGCCGAAGCTGTCCGACCGAAGGAATGCCAAGTCCCTCTGCAATGATACCGATTCTGCGATGTCCCTGCTCAATCAGATAGGTCACTGCATCTGCGCTGGCCTTGACATCATCCACAGCAATGTTGGCATACCCGGCCTTCCCGTTGATAAGCTGAGCACGTGAGCTCTCCTCTTCCAGATCCTCGCCGATGGTCGCAAAAACGAACGGAACCCCGAGCTGCTGCAGCAGCTGACTGTCATGCGTGAAATTTCCTCCAAGGAAAACAATCCCTTTGAGCTTCCTTTCCTTCACCAGGCTCAGTGCAATCAGGACCTCATCCTCCATAGGACCCACGTGACGAAGAATGGTTGTATACTTCCTCTCCTCCACGCCTTCCTCTATGACCTGAATCATCCGTGTAAAGAACGGGTTCGTAATTCCTTTGACAAGAAGCGCAATGCTGTTGGTCTCACTGCGCTTTAAATATCTTGCTGAATTGTTCGGCACAAACCCGGTGGACTTGATGACCTCCAGGATTTTCTCTTTGGTTTCCGGATTGATGTCCGGGTGATTGTTCAATGCACGCGAAACCGTGCTCACGCCTACGCCGCACTCGCGCGCAATATCCTTGATGGTAATGTCTGCCATGATCTTCCTGTATCACCTTTTCTATAGCATTTACTTAAATAAATCAGTTCGATACAGAGTATATCGCATACGCAAAACAACTGTAAAGCCTTGGTGCTTCTGCCACCTGTGGCGTAAAGACTTATTCTCTTCCGAACGTCACTGCAAGCTTTTTCATCCGCTCTGCAAGCTCCTCGGTGCAGGCATCCGGCAGCATTCTCCACTCCCAGTTCCCGCCAAGGGTAGAGGGCTGATTGATTCTCGCCTCATTTCCCAGATTCAGATAGTCCTGCATCGGGATGATGCAGGTATCCGCAACCGACAGAAAGGCTGCACGGATAAAGGACCAGGCTGCGGTCTCCTCAGATGTAACGCCAATGTAATCATCTGCGTACAGGCGGTCACACTCCGCAACATCCCCATACCAGCCGCGCATGGTTTCATTGTCATGGGTTCCCGTGTACACCACACAGTTTCTTCCGTAATTATGCGGGAGATAATCGTTCGTTCCGGGCTCTCTTGCATCAAAAGCAAACTGGAGAACCTTCATGTTCGGATATCCGCTGTCCTGAACCAGCTTCCGGACCGTCGGTGTGATAAAGCCAAGATCCTCTGCAATGATCTGTTTCTCACCGAGTGCGCCCTTAATGGCTTCGAACAGGCCAATGCCGGGCCCCGGCTGCCACTTGCCAAACTCTGCTGTGAGATCCCCGTAGGGAATCGCGTAGTACTCATCAAAACCGCGGAAATGGTCGATCCGGACAATGTCATACATCCGGAAGCAGTGCGCTATTCTGGAAATCCACCATGCATAGCCGGTCTCCTTATGATAGGACCACCGGTAAATGGGATTTCCCCAAAGCTGTCCGGTTGCGGAGAAACCATCCGGAGGACAGCCTGCGACAACCGTCGGATAGCCCTTTTCATCCAGCTCAAACAGCTCCGGATGGCTCCAGGTGTCCGCAGAATCAAAGGCAACATAAATCGGAATGTCTCCGATGATCTGAATGCCATGCTCATTCGCATAAGTCTTGAGCTTCTTCCACTGTCCGGCAAACAGATACTGCTGGAATTCATAGAACCGGATCTCATCGGCAAGCTCTTCTCTTGCCTTCTGCATGGCTTCCTCTCTGCGAAGACGAATTTCATCCGGCCACTCAATATAACTTTTTCCGTCGTTTTCGTTTTTCACTGCGGAATAAAGTGCATAATCCGGAAGCCATTCCGCATTGTCACGAATGAAGTCTTCCAATGCCTTGCGTGCCTCGTCGTATTCGGCTCCCTGCCATTTTCCCTCCGGCACAAGCGCAAACGGACTGTTCTCATAAGCCTTCTTCAGCAGAGGAAAACGCTCCAGATAAATTCTTTCATAATTTACCTTCTCCGGATTATCTCCGAAGGAAACAGCATCCGCCTCTTCTCTGGTAAGATATCCAGCCTCAAAGAGCTCCTCCAGATCGATAAAATACGGATTTCCCGCAAACGTAGAAAAGGACTGGTACGGAGAATCTCCGTATCCCGTCTGTCCAAGCGGCAGAATCTGCCAGTAGGACTGCCCTGCTGCCGCAAGGAAATCAATAAACTCATATGCCTCTCTGGAAAAACAACCGATTCCGTATTTCGACGGAAGCGATGCAACCGGAAGCAATACTCCGCATTTTCTTTCCATTTTAACATTCCCCTTCTCTTTTTCTTCCTGTACAAATTTGCTGTGCCGTCTGTATCCAAAAGCCAGACGGCACAGCAACTATGTATATAACTTTATGATTCAGCCTTTTACTGCACCTGCCATAACACCTTCGATGATGTATTTCTGGGCTGCAATGTAGAAAATCACAATCGGCACAATGGCAAGAACCAGAACCGCCATCATCGCACCCCAGTCGATCTGACCGTGGGACTGCTTCAGGTACTGTACCGCAATCGGAATGGTCTTGTATTTGTTGACATTCAGTACCAGACTCGGCAGAAGGTAATCGTTCCAAATCCACATTGCATCCAGAATCGCAATGGTAATCAGCGTCGGCTTCATGATCGGAATGATGACCCGGAAGAAGGTCTGCGGCGGTGTGCAGCCGTCAATCATTGCCGCTTCCTCGATTTCCAGAGGGATACTCTTTACAAAGCCGGTAAACATAAAGACCGCAAGTCCCGCTCCGAAGCCAAGGTAAACAATGCAGATTCCCATCGGCGTTGCCAGATGCAGAATATTCGCAAGTTTGGAAAGTGTGAACATCACCATCTGGAACGGCACGATCATGGAAAACATGCACAGAAGATAAATCAGCTTTGTTCCTGCTGTTTGAACACGGGTGATGTACCAGGCACACATGGAGCAGCAGACAACAATCAGTACTACGGATATAAGTGTAATGAAAAAGGAATAGCCGAAGCATCTGACGAAATTTGTTTTCTTCAATGCGTTCGCGTAGTTCAACCCGCCGACAAAGGTCTTGGAAAGTCCGTGAGCCCACTTTTCAAAGCCGGATGATAGCGGCACATTGCTCAGTCCGAACGGATTTTTGAAAATATACGCTTTTCTCTTGAAGGAGTTCAGAAGAACCACCAGGATCGGGCTGACCCAGAAAAAAGACAGTATGGCAAAGAGGATGGTAAGAATCCCGCCGTGTTTGGCCTGACGCACCACGGAAACAGAGTTTCCGGCATTATTTTTCTTTTTTCCTGCGGACATTTTCTGTTTGCTCATCACTGTTCTACCTCCTTGCTGCGGCTCATTTTATTCTGAATCAGCGAAATGATAGCAACCAGAATAAAGAAGATGACGGCCTTTGCCTGGCCAACGCCCTGCCAGCCCTGGGTGGAATACATGGTGTTGAAAATATTAAGTGCAAGCAGCTCAGACAGTTTGCCCGGATTGCCGCCCGTCAGCGCAAGGTTCTGATCGAAAAGCTTGAAGCCGTTCGTCAGTGTCAGGAAGGTGCAGACGGTAATGGTGGATCTCAGCATTGGAATCGTCACATAGCGAAGGAGCTGCCAGCTGTTGGCTCCATCAATCTTGGCTGCCTCCAGAAGGTCTCCCGGAATGTTCTGAATTCCTGCGACATAGATGATCATCATATAACCGATCTGCTGCCAGCAGACCACGGCAACCAGTCCCCAGAATGCTGTCCACTGCGTGGAAACAATCGTCATCGAATGCTTCGCAAGAATGGAGTTGAAAATCATGAGCCAGATGTAGGAAAGAACAATGCCGCCAATCAGGTTGGGAAGGAAAAAGGCGGTTCGGAACACATTGGTTCCCCGAATTCCCTTCGTCAAAGCCATGGCAATTGCAAATGCAACAACGTTGATGATCAGCATGGTCACCACGGTAAACAGGGTGGTGTACCAAAGTGAGTGGAGGAAGGTGGTGTCCACCTTGCCGTTCACAACAAAGATCTTTGTGTAATTCCGAATGCCAACCCATTTCCAGTCTGTTACGGTAGTGAATTTACAGAAGGAAAGAAAGACGCCGTATGCAAAGGGGATGATAAATCCGATTGCAAAGGCCACCATGGTCGGCAGAACGAACAGCCACCAGTATTTTCTGATTGATTTCTGCATAGCCAAAGCCCTCTTGGAAAATTCTCTGAAAACATTTCTCTTAGAAACAGAGGGTGAGTGATGTGATCACTCACCCTCCAGTCGCGCTCAGTAATTCAGTTCTTCTTCCGGATTACTCTTCACGATGATCCATTTCTGTATTTGGATTACTCTTCGTGAGCGAGCTTCCACTGATCAGCCCAGCCATCTACGAAGGAAGTAACAACGTCGTCCCACTGGCCGGAGCCATCGGTATAAGCAGTCAGAGCAGATACAACGCCCTTTCTCCAGTCATCTACGTTCGGAGTTGCGTTGAAGGACCATGCTACAGAAGTCTTTCCTTCGGTTGCAAGCTTATTTGCCTTTGCGCCGAAAGGATTCTTGGGCTCGTAGTCACCGGTAAAGGTGTCAAACGGGCAGGACAGACCCATCGCATTGACGAGAGAATCACGGCCTTCGTCAGAAGTGATCACCCAGTTCAGGAATGCAAGTGTTGCATCGATCTCCTCCTGGCTGCACTTTGCGTTTACAGCCCAGTGGTTCTCAGTACCAACGCAGAGACCTTCGGTTGCATCGTCTACGCCGAAGTAGATCGGCATCATGTCAAGATCATCTTCTGTAACAGAATAGCCATTGTCCGGATTGGTAAGAGGGGAGAACTCCCAGTCACCATTCTGATAGAAGACTGCCTCGCCCATTCCAAGCTCAGACTCTGCATTCAGCGCGCCGCTGTTCAGAGTCTTCGGATCTGCTGCAGAATCACGAACATACATATCCCAGACTCTCTTGAAGTTGTCCATGTAGGTTCCCTTGATCTCAGCTTCGCCTGCCGTCAGATCTTCCAGACCGTCATCCTTGAACTCATAGTACAGAGGAAGGTTTGCAAGGTGTCCGGCGAATCTCCAGGAAGATCCGTCATCCAGTCCTGCAGAAGCAAAGGCCTCTGTCAGATCGGTTCCGAACTGCTCGTTGATCTCATCGATTCTTGCGTTGATGTCGTCTGCGACCTTCTCAAGAGTGTCCAGATCCTGAATGTCATCCACAGAAGAAATGACTGCGTTGTCCATCGTGCAGTAGTCCTCAAGGATGGTCTTGTTGTAGATAAGGCCGTAAGCTTCATAGCAGTTTGCAACGCCTGCGATCTTGCCGTCGTATTCTACTGCAAGGCTCTTATCGGTCATGTGATTGTAAATCTCGGAATCCTTCAGATCATAGATATAATCTGCATAGGTCTGTGCATCTGCAGCGCTTCCGATATTGAAAACAGTCGGTGCCTCGCTCTTTGCCAGCTCAGACTGAAGTGTTGTCTTGTACTGTCCGTCTGCAGCAGTCAGAACCGTAACATTTCCGCCAAGATCGTTGTAAACGCCTGCAAGCTCCTGCCATGCATCGTTTGTCTCCGGCTTGAAGTTCAGAAGATATACTCTTCCGGAAGGAATCTCCGCATCCTCTGCAGTTTCTGCAGCTTCTGTCTCTGCAGCTGTTTCCTCGGTATCTGCAGCTTCTGTCTCTGCAGCCGCTTCTGTAGATGCGGCAGGCTCGCTGCTCTCTCCTGTGCTGCTGCCGCAGCCAGCAAGAATTCCGCTGACCATGGCTGTGCTAAGAACCAGTGCCAATACTCTCTTTTTCATTCTGTCCTCTCCTTTTTGGGTGTTGAAATGACCACAATGGTCTTCCTTTGTTCCCTGAGACTGTTTCCGGCAACGGTTTCGGTATCGTTTCCGGAACTGTTTCCAATATATCGCTTTCTGGCAGAATTGCAAGAGGCTTCTTCTATTTTCTCGTCAAAATCAGCACTTTTTACAATTATCCCCCCGCAGTTTTTGTGCAGATTTTACCTGTTCATAAAGATCTGACTCTTCTGTCTTATCGTGAAAAGCTCACTTGTCTCTTTTCAGCTTGAAAAAACAGACTTCTTCCTACATGATAGAAAGAAATCAGGAAAGGATTGTGATTCTTATGCACACCAAACACCCTTATCAGACCAATGACAGTCACCTTTTCGATGTGGAAAAGATCCATTCCCATATCATCCGGATCCGGATGCCCGGCAACGTCTTTACTTATTACATCAAGGGTGACAACAGCGGTATTCTGATTGATACCGGACTTGGCTACGGAAGTCTTCGTTCTTTTCTGGAGGATCCCGCAAGTGACCTTGCCTTCGGACAGACGTACTCGGTTCTTCTGACGCACGGCCATCTGGACCATGCGGGCGGGATCGGAGAATTCGAAGAGGTTTATCTTCATCCGGCAGACTATGATCTGGCCCTTCGTCATCAGGACAGAGACATGCGTATCAGCTACCTCCGGGAAAACGGTGTCACACAATCTGCAGAACATATCGGGCAGCGCCTGATTTCTGCAGATGCATCCACGATTCTGCGCTCCTGCGAAGACCTGAAGACGCTGGACCTTGGCGGAATCTGCCTGACGCTCATTCCACTTCCCGGTCATACATGCGGAAGCCTGTGCATTCTCATAAAGGAACCGTCCGTTCCCGACGGAATTCTTCTGACAGGAGATGCTCTGAATTCCTGGACGCTTCTCTTTTCCGCCCCGGACTCACCGCCCATGCAGGTGTATCATGATGCACTCGTTCATCTGAAGGAACGTTATGGCGGGCAATTCCGGCAGGTACTCTATTCCCACCCGCACAATATCGGCGGTCCTGAGATTCTGGATCAGATGATCGAGTTGACCGATGAAATTCTAAGCGGACGAAATTCCGACGCTTCTGCCATTTTATTTATGGGTAAACCAGCGCTCCTTGCCAAGCCGGTCGATACAGAAACGCTTCTTCGCCGGGACGGAAAGCTTGCCAATGTCACTTATGATCCCGAGAATCTGACTGAAAAAAACGATTTGAAACGGGAGCAGAAATGAACTTCTCAGAATTTATCTTTATTCTTGAAATGATTGGTACCGCCGCCTTTGCCGTATCCGGCGTGGTCGTTGCACGAGACCGGAAGATGGATATCTTTGGCGCAGTGGTTCTTGGCTGTGCCACTGCAGTCGGAGGGGGAATGGTCCGTGACCTGATTCTCGGGATAACGCCGCCTGTGATGTTCCGAGCCCCCATCTATGTTGCCGTGGCTGCACTGACCTCTCTGATGACCTTTGTCTGCCTTGTCCGCGACAGCTCCATCCACAGACTTCTGTCCGGAAAGCCGGAACTCAGCGATGCCATTCTAAACACGGCAGACAGTGCAGGGCTTGCAGCCTTTGTCGTGGTCGGCTGCCGGACTGCCTTTGACTACGGTCACTCCGACAATCTGTTTCTCTGTGCCTTCGTCGGAGTTCTCACCGGAATCGGCGGCGGAGTGCTGCGCGACATCTTCGCCGGACAGATGCCTCTCATCATGCGAAAGCGTGTATATGGCCTTGCCGCCATCATCGGAGCTGTCGTTTACTGCCTCTTCCTGCGAATTGGAATGAATGTCCTGCTCTCGACAATCCTCAGCCTCGCAGCCACCTGTCTGATCCGTTTTCTTGCCATCCACTATCGCTGGAACCTTCCGTCCTTCCGGTAGAAATATGGATTAATCGCCTCCACCCGTAAAACGGGTGGTTCGTGATTCGGGCTATAAGCCCGCGTTACTAGC
>HF986552.1:0-28886 GCA_000431495.1 Firmicutes bacterium CAG:791
GACAGAGAAACAGCCGTTAGTGCATTCTCACTCAACCGCGCTATAAACGCACTGTCTATCAAATTATAGGAATATTGCAGGAACATGGAGATTAGCGGCGGTATCGACATTTGCCAAATGAGCCTTCCAACAGGAACAGTCGCCATTTTATTATTGGTCTGCATACTTTCTCTCCTCTCCACAAATTGTCCGGCACAAAAAATTGCGCCGGACTATCATTTAATGTACAAAAAAGAGGACGCTGCGCTAAGCGCCGAGCTCGGCTCTAAAAAGAGTTACACTCAAACATCCTCGGCCCGATAATATAGCATTTCTGGCATGAAAAAGCAATTCGCACTTTGTTCGGAAATTCTTGTTTTCCAAAAGTTTCTCATACCTTACCCCATGTCCGTCAGTTTAGGCTTTTCAGCACGCCTCATCAATATTCGAATCTTCTGAAAATCGGGTATATGTCAGGATAAAGTTTTTTTGTATCAATCACAACCATCTGAGGTGCTTCCCTGTCTGGCAGCAAATATGGCTTTACCCAGATAACAGAATCTATGTATTTTCCACAGATTTTCTCCCTGAATCTTTATGAAATTCTTCCAGTATTCAGGACACTCTTCGCCTGCTATACTTCAGGCAACAAGTGCATATCTGCGTTCCTTTTCTTTATCCTTCATCCTTCTTCATAACAGGACACCTCCGACTTCATCGTATTTTCGTCTCACTATTATTATGGAAGGGACAGAAAATAGCAAATGAAATAATTATGAAGCACGAAGGGCAGCGACTGGAGGATGAGAGATTGGACAAGAAAAAAGAGGGTAGCGACCGGAAACAAATCCAGTCACCGCCCTTTTCATGTGCTATGGCATATATGTGATTGATTCTGAGTCGAGACCTATATGGCTTCCAGCATTGCCTCCATAGAACGGGAACTATGGCATTCCCAAGGAGCACGAAAGATCATTGCAGCAAACCATAAAACTCTGTCGAACTTCCTTCAATATCATACCATTCATCAAAGAATTCTTTTGTCCACTTATCGCCGTATAACTCTTGCAAGGCATTACATACAGCATAGTTTCCTTGACGGCGACGAAAATGTATCCTCTGGAGGAATTCTAGACCAATATCTTTTTTCTTATTTTTTGCGATGCCCATATCTGGTAATTGCTTCAGTTTATTATCAAAAAGTTCTTTTGTTTTTAAACTTTGTCTTCTTTTATCGTCCATCTCGTCACCTCAAATCGTCAAATCATACAGATTCCCGGTCACTTTGTCCAGGCCTTCAATCGCCTCTCCCAAAGTGTCCTCCTGTATGCTGTGTACTATAAAATTTCAGGAAGTTCTCTTCCTACCAACTGGCAAAAAGAACAACCACTCATCCCTTTCGAATTCCGACTGTTACCTTCTCAAATGCATTTACAACGTCATCGAGCCATTCCGGGATTGTATCCTCATGCTGCGCCATCTGCTCTTCCACAAAACTTGACAATGTATTGGCATTCACAGTTTCTGTAACAATGTTCTCATATCCATTTTCTTCAGTGCTGAAATCAGGTCTTCCTTCCATCCGGCCTGAGCCGAGGCATAAAGTCTACTGTTCAGATAAAATGTCGTCCCATTTCGAGAAAACTTATCCACTTCTTCCTCTGCCATTTTGTCCGACAGCGCAGCATCCACTTCTTCGATTTCTCTGTTCACCTCCTTTACCTTGTCCTCAAGCTCACGTTTCATCTCCTTGGCTGCTTTCAGCCTGTCTGCCAGTTCAAAAATCTGTTGATCATTCATGTGCGGATCCTCCTTCTGGATATAGGCGAAAATAACAACCAATGGCGCTAGACAAATCGTTATAAAGGCCGGTACCGGTAATCTATCTGTTCTTTAAAGCCACTCATTGAGTTCCGCATTCTGCTAATGTATGCTTTTTCATAGAATCTTGTGTCTGCACGTGTTATCGAAATTCTAATAGAAATGGGAACGGACTAGTTACCAGTGGTTCTTCTATAATTTATGAGGTCTACGCAATATGGATATTAATCTTTTCATAGCAATAGCAACGCTCATTGTCGCGGCAGTGACTTTTTTTGCAACAATTATAATCGGAAAAAAACAAATAAAACAGAATTCCAAAATGGACGATCTGAGCAGAAAAATTGATGAGCGGGATGAAAAAAGGCGGAATGATATGATATATGCTGAGGCAACAAAGTTCATTCTCAAATATAGTTCCCCAAGCCAAGATGCAGAAATTTATTTATTGCCATTATGTGTTATGGCATATAAATATAACCCAATATATCCATACCGCCGAGAAATGTATCGCGAATTTTGTTCATTAACGGAAGACGTACAAAACTGCATTTTGCAGCGACAGGAAATAGATATTCGGTCCTCTAAATCCGACAATTTTTACGACACCATGCTTAATTATTTAAAATTGGACATTAAGAATAATTATCCCGGTGACCGCGACTTATTCTATGAGAATGGTAAATATTTTGAAAGGTCATTATTGCGTCACGGCAATAAAGAAATCCCGTATGCCTCATGTCCCGCTGATAAATACCAAAAAGAAACGTACAATAAGTTCCTACCCTTCATGAAAAATGATATGACTTATGAGGATCATGTGACAAATTTGCTGGCATATGAAAAAGCTAAGAAGCCTATAGCGCAATTGATGGACAAAGTGTGCGACAGCGATGAATTTTTTATCTCCTATCTCGCTTGCATAGTGGCTAAGTATATGTCATGTTACTCAAACTCAGAATATAACTATATGAACATTGGCCATGTCGGTGATTTTCAAGGCACAAAATATATGGAAGATTTATTTTTGGATGCGTTGTTTAATATTTTTATTTACAGATAAGGACAATACTCGTGCTTCAAAACATATCATCAGGCATCAGATATTTAAAAATATCTGACAATAGCCAAGGCTTCATTGACTTTGATGTATACTTATGAAAGAAAACAAATTTGCTATTTGCATGGGAGAAGCTAAAAACAGGTATGGAAACGTTATTGCATAATAAGTGGATATGGGGGTGTGTTGCTCTTTTGATCTTAGAAGAAGTTATTCGGCGAGGAAAGCCAGCATTGAAGGGCGCATTTGGCGAAGCAATCGTGAGCTGGCTACTGTCACATCTTCCAAAAGATCAGTATAAGGTGATTCATAATATAATGCTGAAGACTGAGCGTGGAACTTCGCAGGTAGACCACGTGGTGGTATCAATCTATGGTATTTTTGTGATTGAAGTAAAAAACTATAATGGGTGGATTATCGGTACAGAGAATAGCAGCCAGTGGACTCAAATAATTTATAAGAAAAAAAGCCATTTTAAAAATCCGATTCACCAGAATTTCGGACATGTCAAAGCAATTGAGGCACTTTTGCGTGACGAAACCATTCCAATCTTTCCGATCGTTACCTTCGCTGGTGATGCGAAACTTAAGGTGACCGTACAAACTGCAAAGGTCGTAAAATACGGGGATCTAAATGATACGATCAAGGGACTTTCAACTGAAAAAGTTATGGATGAAAGTCGCATGAACGATATTGAAAAGTTGTTGCAAACGAGCAATGTTGACAGCGTCCAAAATAGAAAAATGCATGTGAAAACTATCAATGAAAAAAAGGATAAAATCAAAGCAGGGATTTGCCCTTGCTGTGGTGGGAAACTAGTCGAAAGAAACGGAAAATATGGGAAGTTATAGGCTGCAGCAATTATCCAAAGTGTCGGTACACAGAGAAACTGCAGTGACATATAAAATAGAAGCAAACTGAATAACACTTTAAGAAGAATCGTAAAGGTCAAATCAAAATCACAAACTATTTACCGGTCGGATCAAGCATCTGGCAAAGTGTACATTCTAAATGTAGTTTATTCAAAGCACGATCGGTTCAGAGCTTTAAAACAGATGAATAACTAAACGCAAAACAGCCTGCAGGCACCCGTTTAGAGGACTTGCAGGCCTTCTTCAGTTAATTCTTATTTTGATCCAGGTTCCTTCATCTCCTTTAGGAGCATTCTGCCACTCTGTAGTAATACTCATGACATAAATTGCGCCATCATCATCAACAAACAAATCGCCTCTGTGAACGCCGCCTTCGATATTACCCTGAGTATTTACATTTTTTCTGGTCAATATTGTACTATCCGCAATCACAATATTCTGTAACACGTAAAAAAGGGCAGTGACTGGATTTCTCTCCGGCCGCTGCCTATCTTTCTCTTGCCCCGCCTCTCATCTCCCTCCGCTGCCCCCTTTCGCGCAAAAGTAATAACCTTTCGGCAAAATATCTACTTTCGCGAAAAGGTTATAACCCATTTGGCGAAACAAGCGCTTTTGCCCCAAGGTTATCGAGATATCCACAAAATGATTTCGTGAAATGTGTTTTGCCACAAGATTTAATTGTCTGAAAAAATAACCAGCGAGCGAAACTCGTATGCAAGAGAATTACGAGGACAGAAAGAGGGATTGGATGAGAAATTGTGGGCTGGAAGTGAACTGCTGGAATGTGTAACAGGATTGGTTTGGGCATAGAAAAACCCATCCTCCCTGTGAGGATGGGCTATATTTTGCATCTTTTCTCAAGAATTTACTTAGAAATAGTTGCTCCGCCGCTAAGAGTCACAACAGGACCCTTGGTAGAATCCGAAGCATCCACCTTTACAGTTACCTTCTCACCCTTTGTGATTGTTATTTTAGAAATATCAACACCTGCCATTGATGAATTAGTTGTATCAATTTTCTCAATAGCGCCAGTACTCTGCATCTTAGCATCCGTTGTGACTTCGCCAACATAAGTTGAGCTATCAAGTGCATTTACTGAAGCCTCTGCGTATGCTGCACGAATATTTGCTAAATCAGCACCTTCTCTAGCCTTCTCCAGCTGAGCTGTAAAAATCGGAATCGAAATTGCAACAAGGACGCCGATGATTGCTACTACGATCAGCAACTCAGCGAGTGTAAAACCTTTTTCGTTTTTACGAAGTTTCTTGAACATTTTTGGTCTCCTCCCAAAGGAAATAATTAATTACCAGATACTAATTTTTAAAAAGCGTATGCTTTTTTGATAAAATCAATTCTACTTCTTAGCAAAAAATTAATCAATAGAAAATGGCTGAGCGGGGCGATTTTCGTGGTTTTCGGCCGGTTCTTTCGTTATTTCGAGTGTTTCCGATTTCCTTAATCGTCATGATTAATATAATTTAAGGTAAACTCGCTCGTAATTTCGTGATCTCCGTCATGTATTTCCGCATACTGCATATCCAGATATTCCGGCTGCCGCATCAGATCGTGACCGTCATAATAGGTAATGTCATATTGCTTCCACTGGCTGCCGCTCCGGAGCAGGGACCACGCATGCACGTCATTGCTGGCAATGACCGTGTCGATATGGCCAGCATCCTCGGCCTGATAATCAACGACCTGGCTGTCCGGATGAAACGGAAGCCAGGTGACCATAGTGTTGAACATGGTGGCATATGTTGTGCAAACACCTCTCCCTGTGCCGAATCCGATGGCTGCATTCTGATAGAACATGGAAAGCTCATCGTCCGTCAGTGCCTTATCATCATAACTCATATAATCCGCAACCCAGTCCGCACACAGACGAATCGCCTCTGCTTCCCCGGTCCCGTCCGGTACAATAGACGGCATATGCTCGCCGCACCAGTTCTGGCATTCCTCATGAATCTGCTGCATCTTCTGAATCGTTTTCTGATCGTAGGCAAGGCAGCTGACGCCCATCGAATCCGTAATGGTATAGGCAGGAAAGGCGGTGGCATCGAATTCCTTGTACTGCTGCTCCATGAGGAAAATACCCTTCCGCTGCGCAGCATCCGCACTGACCGCCTGCGACCCATCTACACTGTATTTGTCATCCTGAAAATGGACAAAGCAGATGCTCCCCTTTCCGATATCCTGCGTTCCCGCAAGCGACAGGGCAGTCTCCGAATCCTCATCCGACAGGAGCTGCAGCGCCGGCTCTGCAACAGAATGCAGAAGAAGCCGTCCCATGTTGGAAAAAGACGGGGCAAGATAATACATGCAGAGAAGAAATCCGATGATCTGCCACCACCGTATTCTCCTTTTCGGTTTTCGTCTTTGTTTTCTCACTTGTGATCTTTGACCCCGCCTGATGTTTTTCCTGGCTGTTCCTTATGCCTTTTCCCGCGCGCAGAGCAGATGTCTCTTCAGAGCATTGAATATGCCCTGGAATCCTTAAAGAAGGCGGTCAATGATCTGGAAGCCATTACCCTCTCGGCTTCCCTTTGATTGACTTTCTTCCAAATCAAATCACTTCATACAGAAACACCATGAGCGGCATGGTCACAATGGAGAGGATCGTTGTCAGGACATAGAGCGAGCTGGAATACGCCGCATCGCACTCATAGAGCTGTGCCATCGAGGTGATGGTCGCACAGGCAGGGGTGATCGCTGCCAGATACACGGTCAGAAGAATGGAGTCCGCATCGCTGACTCCGGCATTGGATGCCGGAAAAATTCCCTTGATCAGATGCAGCGCGAGCAGGGGATAGACGATGAGCCGAAGCACTACCGTCAGATAGCTCCGCTTGCGCAGAAAGACCGACTTCAGCGATGTCTCCGCAATGGCCATTCCGGCAAGGAGCATTCCGAGAGGTCCGATCATATTGTTCATCATGCCAAGAACATCCTGCACTCCGGCAGGAAGCCTGATCTGCAGAAGAAACAGGCAGATTCCCGCTAGGATGGACAGGATATTCACATTCAGGAGCACCTTCTTCCACTCAAGATGACTCTCTCCGCAGAGAAGGTTTTTCCCATGTGTCCACAGAAGAATCAGCTGCACGGCAATAAATGCGCTGGAGTAAATCACATACTCCTCGCCAAGAAGTGCCTGCACCAGCGGAATCACCAGAATCCCCGCATTGGAATAAATGCAGGTTGCCTGCTCAATCACATCCAGCTGAAGCAGCTTCTTCAAAGGTACCGTAATTGCAAGGAACAAAATATGAATTGCAGCCGCTGCGATTGCTGCGAGGATCAGGCCCCTCTGTACATCAGGCGTACAATCCACCTGAAATGCATGGATGATCACGCACGGAATGACAAGATACACCAGGACAACCGAGATACTCCTGCTGTCGGATGCCTTCATAAGGCCTGCCTTCACAACGGCATACCCCATGAGCATGATCACGAACAGCTTCACGATCTCCTGCATGAGCAATAAACTGATTTGCATGGACCCCACCTCTTTCACGCTTCTTTTTCGAGGCTCTATCTTAGCACTTCCGATGTTCCCGTCAATCATCTTCCGGAAAACCGGGGAATCTCACCTTCCCGAGAGCGCCGGGAATCCGGCCCCCGGAAGCACCGGGTCTATCCCTCCGACAGGAACCGGAGAATCCGCTCCATGTAGTCCTGCAGCACCGCGTCAGGCGTGGAATACAGCTCATGCCGCGTTCCCAGGATCATCACATATTCACACGGAACGATCCTGTGCTTCTGTATTTTCTCTGCAAAACGCTTCAGCGCATCAAGCGAAACGTACTGATCGCTCTCCGCCCGGAAAATCAGCATCGGCGATTTCATGCTCCTCCAGCCGCGGTGCTGCAGGAACAGGCTCATGCGGATGGCACTGGCAAGCCAGCCATAGGAGGCTCCGTTGATGTGATACTCCGGATGGGCATCACGAATCGCATGATATCTGGCAAAACGTGGCTCCGATGTGGAAGCGCTCTCCTCGAAGGTCTCGTTTCCCTGATACGGCTTCTGGCCGGGTACATAGGTTTTGCCCTTTCCAAGAAGGCAGGCGCCCTCTGCAATGATCCATGCAAGCGGCCAGGGAACATTTCCGGTCAGCGGACGGATCATCGGCGAGCTCAGAACCACGCGGTAAAACAGCTCCGGCTCGGTCGCTGCTGCACTCGCGCCGATTCCGCCGCCCATGGAATGCGCAAACAAGGACAGCGGAAGCTCCGGATTTTCGCTCTTCGCGGCATGACATACCCCCAGAAGCTCCTGCACGTACCGTTTCCAGTGATCCACATATACCATCGACAGATCCTCGGTCATGCGGTAGCTGTTCCCGTGTCCCATGTGCTCCGGCAGATAGACGTGGTATCCCGCCTGGAGAAAATAAAACGCAAGCTCCTCATATTTCGGTGCGCTCTCCGTAAAGCCATGGCTGATGACCAGAACGCCCTTCGGCTGATCCGCCGTGTAGCGGACGACATGGAGCTTTGGAGCCTTTTCCGTTTCATTCTGTTGAACCGGGAAAAGCCGTTCTTTTCCAGGTTCCTTCTGCTGTACCGGGAAAAACAAATCCTTCCGCCGTTTTGCCAGATACGGCTCCGCCGACAGGTCTTTCCTTCTCTTTGCCAGGTACGGCTCCGCCGTCTTCTCCATCTCTTCCGCATAATGTGCTTCGTGAATCCACTCCATCCTGCGCCCTCATCTCCTGCAAGTATTTTGTATTCTTCTGCTCCCTGCTTATTTCCCGCTCTGCCTTCCCGCAATCACGGCATTGATCTTGTTTTCGTTATAAAACACGAGCAGAACCGCGCCGATTCCGCAGAACAGCGCCGCGCCGAAGGCTGCGACCCGATATCCGGTGCCCGTGCCGGTACCGATCGTAGAAACCGCCGTAAAAATCAGCATCGACAGGCTCTGCCCGAGCTTGAAGGCAAAGGTTCTGGCCGCGAAGAACATGCCCTCGCGGTTGCTGCCGGTTGTCACGGAGTCGCTCTCTGCAATGTCCGCAACCATCGCCTGCGGCAAAATTCCGAAAATCGCCATGGGCAGCGCGGCAAACACCATCAGCACAAAGCCCTGCGCCGCCGCGGAGAGAAAGGGTATTTTACCCATAAAGCCGGTGTAAAAGAACGCCGTACTGAACATGACAAAGGCAAACAGAAGCATCCGCTTCTTCCCGAATTTCGAAGTCAGCTTATTGACCGGAAGGTAAAACAGAACGGACAGCGCCGTCATGCCCACGAAATACAGCGTGGTCATCGTTTCCGGAAGCTTCAGAAGGCTTGTGACAAAGAATGGGAGCCCGGTCTGAAACATGGTCAGCGCGATCCAGTAGAAAATATCCGAGCCGACAAATTTGCGGAACTCTCCGTTCCGGAAGGTCGCTGCCAGGGAATGAAATGCAGATTCCTGCACCGGAACGGTATTGACGTACTCCTTCTCGCGGATGCAGAAAACCGGCACCAGCATGCAAAGCCACGCGATGGCTGCCATGACGGTAAAGGTCAGACGGATTGCTCCGACTCTTCCAAGAGCAGGAACAAAAATCCCCCAGATGGCCGGTGCCAGATAGGCCACCGCAGTTCCGGCGATGAAGGTAAAGGAAATCGCCGTTGAAATATTCAGACGCTCCTGCTGCGTATGCCCAAGCTCGGAAATCAGCGCGTTGTACGGCGTGCAGTAAGCCGTAATGAACAGATAATAAGCAAGGACCATCACAAGCAGAAAGACCGCGTTGATCCAGCTCTTCTCATTCACCGGCGACCAGAAAACAAGCACCGTCGCAAGAGCCAGCGGAAGCGACGCCCATTTCAGAAACGGGATTCTCCGCCCGTTTTTCGATGTGCAGCGGTCGGACAGCGATGCGATCATGGGATCCGTGAAGGCATCAAAGACGCGTCCCAACGCTGTGATTCCGCCGATCACCGTGATGATGCCGAGAATGCAAGCCCCTGCGGAATGAACACGGTCTGTCCCTGCGAGATTGCCGCCTCATCCGGCTGATAGAAATACACCAGCCAGTTCGAAATGATTCCGGACAGCATGGCCCACCCAAACTGCCCCGCGGCAAACTGCCATATTTTACCCGTTGTCAGCTTCTTCATTGTGCGATTCCCCCTCGTTTGATTCATGACTGCATTTATTCCCTATAGTATGAACTCCAGCATCATTATGCTCACTATGTTTTTACCACATGACAATTTTTCAATTTTCCAGTATGATAATAATATAAATCAGCTTCGGCTGATTGGGCTGGTCGCAAGACCCGGGTCCATCATGGGCGGGGAAGTTCCCCGCCATTTTCAGGCGGATTAGTATATGAGAGAATTGAGTATCTTCATAGACGAATCTGGCGATTTTGGAGAATACAATTATCATTCACCCTACTACATAATTACAATGGTTTTCCATAATCAAAGTTCGTCTATTGATTCAGCGCTTGCCCGCTTAGACGAAGAGCTGAATTATCTAAAATTACCAAATCACTGTATTCACACAGGTCCAATTATTCGTAAGGAAGAAAATTATTCCCTTCTAAAAATCAGCGAACGCCGACGAATTTTCAACAAAATGGTTGCTTTCGTCAGACAGGTTGATATCCGATACAAGTGCTTTTCCATTGAAAAACGACACATTTCTGACTCAATTGAAGCCACAGGGAAACTTTCAAAGCTTATTTCAACATTTATTCATAGCCACTACAACGAATTTTTGGAATTTGACTGCGTGAAAATCTACTACGATAACGGTCAGATTGAAGTCAGTAAAATACTGTCTTCTGTTTTTAATGCCCTCTTACCGGAAGTTTATTTTCGAAAAACTGTCCCAGCCGATTACAAACTCTTTCAGGTTGCTGACCTGTTTTGTACCATGCACTTAGTAAAGCTCAAAATGGATACAAAGCAATTATCAAAATCCGAACTATCATTCTTTGGAAACGAGCGAGATCTAAAGAAAAATTACCTTAAACCCCTTGCAAGGAAAGAATGGCTATAATGTCAATTAATCGACTTTTTATTCCCCGTCACATCAAATTGTACATGGTAAACATCGGCAGATAGATGGAAATGACAATAAAACCTGCAAAAACAGCGAGCAGCACCAGCATCGTAGGCTCAAGCTTTGCAAGGGCATCTTTGGTCGCCGTATCTGCTTCGTTTGTATAAAAATCTCCAATCACCTTCAGAGAAGAGTCAAGCTCACCGGTCTCTTCGCCCATCGCACACATCTCCTGCAGCGTTCTCGGATAATTCTTGCAGTCGCGAATGCATTCTCCGAGCAGATGTCCTTCCTCAATCCTTGCGATCATGGATTCCGTTTCCTTCCGGAGGACCGAATTATTGAGCGTCTTCGCCATAAAGTCAATGGCCCGGTCTACGTTCAGTCCGGAGCTCAGGAGCATGCTCATGGTATTTGCAAATTCTGCCGCGCCGCTCATGTCCAGGCATCTGGCAATCGGGACACCTGCGCGAAGCGTGATGGCAATCTGGTTGCAGAGAATGGACAGGTTCTTCAGATTGACCCGGTTCCCGCCGATGTCGCGGGTCCAGAAGGAATCCCCTTCTCTCGAACCGGTGTCAGCGAGAGGATGACCGGGGCCGTTGTCCGGATCTGATCCGACGCTCTGGCCGTTCTGGCCGCTGGAGCATCTTGAAATTTGCTTTTTGTTTTGCAGGGATGCTTTTCCAGCCACCAAAGCATCCTGGAACAGCAATTTCTCCATGCAGGGATGCATTTTCCGATGGAAAAGCATCCCTGCACAGACTTTCCTGCGATTAGGGATGATTTCTTCCGTGAAAATTCATCCCTGCACAGACTTTCCTGCGATTAAGGATGATTTCTTCCGCGGAAATTCATCCCTACGAGAGAATTTTCATCGGCAGGGATGAATCCACCGGAGAAGAATCATCCCTGAAAGAGATTTTTTATCGGCAAGGATGAAATTAGCATCGCCGAGGGCCCACGTTCTCGGAACTACCCTGAGATAAGATTTTAAATCCCACAACTTTTAAGATTGACCCCAATATTTTCATAGCAGAGCTCTCAAACCTCGCGTCCATCATTCTCTGCAAAAGTCCCGGATACCACCGGATCTCTTTCCCACATTCCTAAGCCAAAAATGTTTATCTACAAAAGTCCCAGATACCACCGGATCACCGGATCCCCGAAGAACAGAGTCAGGACAATTCCGATGGAGATCGCAGGGCCGAACGGGATTTTCCGATTCTTCCGAAAGCCGGCGAAGGCGAGTCCGACCAGGCAGGAAACGATCAGGCACAGAAGGCCGCGGAGTACTCCGAGGTACAGTCCTGTCACAAAGAACAGCTTGATGTCTCCGCCGCCAAGGCCTTCCTTGCCGGTAATTTTGTCAAATACAAGGGACAGAATCAGAAGGCCGCCGCCGAGAAGGAGCGCTCCACCAAGGTCTCTTGTCAGGCCTCCAAGTGCAGCAGCCGCGAAAGAGCCTGCTTCTTCCGGAGCGAGATTGGTGCAGGAAAGACTGCCGGGAAGCCCAAACTCAACAAGCGGAAAGGTCACGGCATAAATCACCAGTGCAGCAGCAAGAAGCCGATTGGGTATCGTGTAGGTCTCCAGATCTACCAGCGACAGCACGAAAAGAACACAGATAAACGCAATTGCGCGCAGCAGCTCCCAGCTTACGCCGTAACGGAAAACGCAGCCAAGCCATAGTGCCGCACTGACAAGCTCTGCTGCCATATAGCGCGGAGATATTTTCTCTCCGCAGTAGCGGCATTTTCCCTTCAGAAAAAGGTAGCTGAAGACAGGAACAAGATCCGCCGCCTTCAGCGGATGTCCGCAACTGGCGCAGTGACTTCTCCCCTTCAACACGCTCTCATGGTAAACCATCCTCCATGCCATGCAGTTCAGAAAGCTCCCGAATATCGCTCCCAGCACCACCGCCAGAACGATTACATATCCCGCCAGAAGCGGCAGGTCACACAATTCCCGAAATGACATACGTTCTCCTCACAAACAGGCTAAGCCTATTGCTCCCGGTCCAGCGAATGTTGATAATTTCACCATCGGCAACCGTAATCGCAAGAAGCTGTGCGCCATTCTCTCCTCCGAAATTCGGCACTCCCTTTGCACTGGTCACATTGTTCCGATTGTCCTCCTCCGAGCATCTTCCATAAGGCTCAATGTCCTTGAGCTTTGTTCGCGGAAGATGCATCAGCTTTTCGTGCAGCTTCCGAAGCCTTCCTTCTCTCATAACGCTCATATTCTTCATTTGCATCTTTTCGGAAAAATCAGTATACTAAAATTCATTCACCCCGGGGTGTGGCTCAGCTTGGCTAGAGCGCCTGGTTTGGGACCAGGAAGTCGCAGGTTCGAATCCTGTCACCCCGATTATCCGCTCACCGAAACTTCTGTCACCCCGATTATCATCTCACTGAAATTTCTGTCACCCCGAGCTTTTCCTCTTTTTCATTCTATATTCTGTCGGTGTCATACTGTAGTACTTTTTGAACATCTTGCAGAAATAATCCACATTTTCAAAGCCAACGTTCTCAGAAATCACTCCGATTTTCTTCTCGGTTACGACAAGCAGACTTGCCGCCTCCTGAAGTCGGTATTTCAGCAGATAGTGGACAGGCGTATCATGCAGATATCTCCGGAAGAGATTCAGTGCCGTGCTCTTGCTCACCATGACCTGTTCAGCAATTTCCTCCAGTGAAATCTTCTGATCATAATGCTGATGGATGTACTGCATCATCACCTGAAGCCGGCCCTGCGAAGATGCCGCAGGTTCTTTTCCTTCGGTCAGTACTGTTTTTCCCGTATGCAGATAAATGAGATACCACAGCTGCTGTGTCAGGAACGAAGTGATCAGCTCCGGATCCGCATCTGTCTTCTGGATTTCCACAATTTTCCTCATGACGTCCAGGATTTCCGCCTGCCAGGGTATTTCCGGTGAGAATGTCAGACATTCCAGCGCCGACATTTCCAGCGGCTCAACGTATTTCCTGTAAATCAGCCCGGACTGAGGGGACAGAAAGGATGGAAGCAGAACAAAATTCGGGACAATCGCTCCTTCCGCAGAATAAAAGCGATGCAGAACTCTGGAGTTCACAAAAAAGCCTTGTCCCTCCTTCATTCGAAAATACCTTTCTCCTGCCCAAAACTCTGCCTCTCCCTTTTCCACAAGCACGAATTCAAATTCAGCGTGCCAGTGCCATTCCACACAATGGAAATCAAACAGCGCCAGATTATCGTAGTAAAAGCGAAACGGATAATCGCTTCTGCTGTGCTGGATGGTCTCCATCATATCCGCATCCGTCAGAATTTTATTATAAAAGGTATTGTACTTCATCCCTTTCCGTCTCCCACAGATTCAGGTCCTCTTTTTACGATATTATACAGTAAATATCCAATATATTATATTGGAAGGCCTTCCTTCGCACTTTATTATACAGTCAAAGGCTGTGCTGCACGATTCCTGAGGGATCTGAGAGCAGCTTTTCTGACAGAAGGGAGTTTCTTGCTAATGAACAGAAACAGTAAGTACCGTAAAACACTAACCGCCTGCTATCTTGGCTTTATTACGCAGGCGATCGCGGCCAATTTTGCACCGTTGTTATTCCTGACCTTTCATCGAACATTTCAGATTTCCCTTGGAAAAATTGCCTTGATTTCAACGGTATTCTTCTTCACGCAGCTTCTTGTCGATCTGTTCTGTGCCAAATATGTGGACAGAATCGGCTATCGCAGAAGTGTCGTGGCCTCCGAGATTCTATCCGCCTCCGGACTCATCGGGCTTGCATTTCTTCCGAATCTGCTTCCCGATCCGTATGCCGGCATTCTGATCAGCGTCATGATTTATGCAATCGGAAGCGGCCTGATTGAGGTTCTGGTCAGCCCGATCGTAGAGGCCTGCCCCTTCGACAATAAGGATAAGGTCATGAGTCTTCTGCACTCCTTCTACTGCTGGGGCTCTGTCGGTGTCATTTTATTGTCCACTTTGTTTTTTGCCGTCTTCGGTATTGAGAGCTGGCGCATTCTTGCCTGCATCTGGGCACTGATTCCGCTGTACAACACCTTCAATTTTCTTTCCTGCCCGATTGAAATGCTGACCGAAAACGGCGAAGGCCTGAGCATCCGGCAGCTGTTTACGATTCCCCTTTTCTGGGTGGCGCTGGTTCTCATGGTCTGCGCCGGCGCAAGCGAAATTTCCATGGCACAGTGGGCATCTGCCTATGTAGAATCGGCACTTGGCATCTCCAAAAATCTCGGTGATATCGCAGGGCCCTGCCTGTTTGCGGTTATGATGGGAATCAGCCGTTCCTTCTATGGGAAATACGGCGACAAACTGGATCTCATGAAATTCATGATTTACTCCGGTGCACTGTGTCTGGCCTGCTATCTGCTCTCCGCTCTGGCTCCGTTCCCGCTTCTGAGTCTTGCGGGCTGCATTGTCTGCGGCTTCTCCGTTGGAATTATGTGGCCGGGCACCATCAGCATTGCCTCCGGTAAAATTCCGCTTGGCGGCACGGCAATGTTTGCACTGCTGGCAATGGCAGGCGATTTAGGCGGATCCATAGGCCCCGGTGTTGTAGGCCTCGTGACCCAAAGTGCGAATGACAATCTAAAGGCCGGTATGCTGGCAGGCAGCTTTTTCCCTGCCATCCTGATTCTCTCGGTTTTTCTGCTCAGAAGGAAAAGGGCAGCAACTGAGCAACCCACAGAAGGCTCCCTGCTGCCGCCCCGATCAGATATCCTGCAATGACATCCCGCGGATAATGAACGCCCCCGAGGACACGAACCACTGCGATGCAGGCAGAGAGGATCAGGAAGATCACGCCCGGGAAAACATTCTGACGGAGAATACACATTGATATCAGGACGGCTGAGAACACATGCCGGCTCGGCATCGAATTCCCCATCCCTTCCCGATGGATCAGAGGATCGATCTCCCATTCCTCATAGGGCCGTTTCCGATTCATCCTGCTGCGGACAAAGCTGAGCAGAAGGAAGCTGATTCCGGGAACAAGAATATAGGAAAGTACCGTCACCCGCACCTCCGTTCCCCGCATCGCAGTCACCACAAGGAGCACCGGATACGCCGCATACATCACTGCCGCAAGAAGCCGGTCCGCGGCGGTAAGAAGCTGTCTTCCGTTTTCCCTTTTTCTGATTCCTGCCGTTATTGTTTCATAAAATTTCGGATAATCACGTTTCGGTTTCATTTGTCTTTTCCAGTTCATGAGCCGCCTCAACTTCATCCGCTTTTTCCGATTCCTTGGACTTTCCGGAAGAATCCCCATCATCCCGGAGATCCTCCAAGGTGATTTTCTGCATTTCTTCCTTCGTCGGATGCTCCAGAACCGCAATTCGTCTGGCCTGGTTTGTGATGATGGTCTCAAAGAGGTTCCGCACCTCCCGCGCGTTCGCGAAATTCTCCGGCATCTGTGCCTTCCGGAGCATCAGAAGCGTTTTCACCTGCTCTCTCGCCTCCGGATCCGGCACATACTCATATTTTCTGCAGTTCAGATCGAAGATGGCAAGCAGCTCATCCACCGTATAGTCCGGGAATTCAATGAATTTGTTGAAGCGGCTCTGAAGTCCCGGATTCGAATGAATAAAGGTCTCCATCGGCTTTGTGTAGCCCGCCACAATGACGACAAATTCATCCCGGTGATCCTCCATTGCCTTCAGAATCGTATCAATGGCCTCCTGACCAAAATCCGTTCCCTGATCTGCGGATCTTGCCAGCGAATAGGCTTCATCAATGAAAAGGACTCCGCCCATCGCCTCTTCAATTTTCTTCTGCGTCTTCACGGCAGTCTGCCCGACATAACCGGCAACCAGTCCGGACCGGTCACACTCCACAAGCTGTCCTGTGGACAGTACACCGATCTGCTTGTACAGTCTCGCAAGGATTCTTGCCACCGTGGTCTTGCCAGTTCCCGGATTTCCTGTAAAAACAAGATGCATCGACACCGGAACGGTCTTCATTCCCGCGTCCTTGCGAAGCTTCTGAATCTTCGTAAAATCATACAGTTCCCGGACGTCATGCTTAATTCCGGTCAGTCCGATCAGCTCATTCAGATCCTCCATCGGATCGGTTTCCGGCTTCTTCTCCTCGGCCTGCGCCTGCTGTGTCTCTGCCTGCTGCCGGACCTCCG
Source organism: Firmicutes bacterium CAG:791 (assembly GCA_000431495.1). Lineage (GTDB taxonomy): Bacteria > Bacillota > Clostridia > Lachnospirales > Lachnospiraceae > CAG-791. The sequence continues at coordinate 16,890 of HF986552.1, forward strand.
TTTTCGAATCTTCTTCTGCAGAAGCTTTTCCCGCAGAGACCGATTCCTCCGACGCCTGCCCGGTCACCGCCCCCGGCACCGGAATATCATTCTCCCGGTTGAATTTCATTGCAGCCTCCATCAGCGCTGCCTGCGCGCGGGAGAGCGCATCCATCTCCTGCTCCAGAGTGCTCTGCGCCCGTCTGTCCGCCGCCGGATCCGGCGCTTTTCCCTGCGTGTCCGCTCTTCCTGCCTGCGATTTCCCGGCCGGATCCGCTTCACCCGCCTGCACTCCCGGCCGGTATAAATCCCCGTAAAGATCCTTCAGAAGATCTCCCGTCTGTCTGTGCGAATCTATCGGGGTCTTCTTCCGTTTCCCGTCTTTTCTGTTGTCTTCCTCACCAAACCGAAGTTCCATATTCTTCTTCCCCTGCCGCACCCGGCACTTCTGCTGTCTGTTCCATCCCCCTAGTGTACCATAAGCAGCGGCTGCGGGCCTTGAGAAATCAACGTGTGAAGGGTATGATCGTTACATCAGACAGGGAGGAAACCATATGTTTTTCTTATTTACTAAGCGTGTCACTCTTGCCGACGGCGGCAAGGAGGAGATTGCCCGCAAGGAGAAGCTCCTGAACGATGCCGGAATCCGCACCAATTCCTGGAGCACCGGTGCTCCGGTTGTTCTTGGCGGTCCTCACATGAAGACGGCCGACTGGGCCGGCAAGCACTATGTCAATCACGATGATGAGCGCGTGGTTTATCATCTGGAGGTTGCGAAAAAGGATCAGTACCGTGCCATGAAGGTTTTAATGGGCGAGGATGCCGCACTCGGCGATGAGTTTATCCGATAAAATCGTCAGAGAAGGAAGAAGCTGCAGCTATGAATGAACTCGAGCAGAAAAAGAAGCTGGCGCTTGATGTGATTCAGCGCCTGAAAAAGGAATACCCGGACACACAGTGTTCGCTGAACTATAAGGATGCCTGGCAGCTTCTTGTCAGCGTGCGTCTTGCCGCGCAGTGCACCGACGCGCGGGTCAATGTGGTGATGGTGGATCTTCTGAAGAAATATCCGGATGTCGCAGCGCTTGCTGCCGCTTCTCCTGAGGAAATCGAAGCCATTGTCCGCCCCTGCGGACTTGGCCGCTCCAAGGCACGCGACATCTGTGCATGCATGAAGATTCTCCATGAGAAGTACCATGACATTGTTCCGGACAACATGAAGGAGCTTCTTGCGCTCCCCGGCGTCGGCAGAAAGAGCGCCAACCTCATTCTCGGCGACGTTTACGGAAAGCCGGCCATCGTGACCGACACACACTGCATCCGCCTCTGCAATCTCATCGGCCTTGTCGATGACGTGAAGGAGCCCGCCAAGGTGGAAAAGGCTCTTTGGGAAATCATCCCGCCGGAGGAAGGCAACCAGCTCTGCCATCGTTTTGTCGATCACGGCAGAGCCGTCTGCGTTGCAAGAAGGCCGCAGTGCGATCAGTGCTGCCTCGCGGGCATCTGCCATTATCATCTCTCGCAGCGCACGTCCTGATCCGGAAGCTCCCCTGCCAGCAGCATCCCGCCCCGGAAGCTCCGTTTCACAGACGCTCATCCAAGGAGCGGGCTCAGCTCCTTCTTCGCAAGAATCGTAATGTTCTGCGTCGCTCTGGAAATCGCCGTGTACAGACGATGTCTGGACAGCGTTCCCTCCGGATAGTTCTCCGGATCTGCGTTCGGCAGAATAACATGATCAAATTCCAGTCCCTTTGCATACTGCAGACTGATCAGAATGGATCCGCCTGCAGGAACCGGCTCGTCCTTGCTGACAGCAGCAGGTGCCTTGTCTCCAAGCTCCTTCCGGATGCGGTCCATCTCCTTGCGTCCCGCGCAGATCACCGCGGTGACTCCGGGCTTTCCTTCATTTTCCCGGATGGAAGCAAGGAGCTTTTCCTTCCACTCTTCTTCGGAAGCGGTCACGCAGATTTCCGGCTCCACACCGGGACGCTGCACCGACTGGGCCTCCAGCTTCTTCTCCTCCGGAAGAAGTCCCGCAAACAAAGCGGTGATTTCCGGTGATGAGCGGTAGCTTGTCTGAAGCGGCAGCTCCACGGTTTTCTTTCCCTTTTCCTCAAAAAGGCGATGAATATCCTGAAATGCGATGTTTCCTTCCCGGATGGACTGGAACTCATCCCCAAGAAGCATGAACTTCGCATTCACGAAATAGCGCTCGAAGATCATCAGCTGCGCCTCGGTATAATCCTGCACCTCGTCGATGCAGACATATTTTGCCGTGCGGTCGCACTCACCGGTCAGCGCCATCTTCAAGTAAAGCCATTGGATCGAGGTCAGCTTCTTCGTACCAAGGATTCTCTGTCCGATGTGATCCAGGTTCAGCCATCCGCACTCGCGGATCATCTTGAATGCACCGCCGTAGTTATTCTGGATGCGGTTTTCCTCTTTGACATCCATCCTGCCATCCAGAGGACCGCCGGACACGGACTCTTCCGCTGCATCCTCCGCGCCCTCCGAAAGCTCTTCCCCGTCATCATCCTTGTCCGAATTTTTCTTCGAACGAAGCGCACGTCTTGCCTCCTCCAGAAGCTCGTCCACGGTTACCTGAATCAGACGGACCCCTGCGGGAAGCTTGCCCTCATGAGCTCGGAGGGCCTCCAGAATCTTCTCCGTCCCGAGGACCGGCTTGCCCTTCTGATCGATCGGAACAAGATCCTCCTCCTCAAATGAAAAGCTCTGCAGTGCCTCGTCGATCCTCCGCAGGGACTCCGCCGTTGTCTCCACGCCGGGATCCGGAATCGGATCATGCACCAGCTGCAGGAATTCCGTCCATGTCAGCGTGTTCGGATTGCGCTCGCCAAGATCCGGGAGCACGTTGTCAATGTACTGCGTAAAGACCGGATTCAGGGTAATCAGATACACATCCTCCGGCTTCAGCGTGGTTCTCTGGTGGAAGAACATGAAGGCAATCCTCTGCAGAAGGACTGAGGTCTTGCCGCTTCCCGCGATTCCGTTGACAAGAAGCACCGGCACATCCGGATAACGGATGATGGCATTCTGCTCCTTCTGAATGGTAACCGTAATCGCCTGCATCTTATCGCTGTGCTGTCTGGAGAGCGATGCCAGAAGCATCGGATCCTCGATCGCAAGCTGCGTGTCAAAATAAGCCTTCAGCTGATCCTTATCCAGCTCAAACTGGCGGCGCAGCAGAAGATCCACATCGATTCGCCTTCCGTCCACCTCATAGAAGGTTTTCCCGTTCTCCTGGTTATAATAGGTCTCCGCGATGGGCGATCTCCAGTCGACAATCAGCTGATCATAGCCGTTCTCCGAAATCGAGCTTCGGCCGATATAGTAATTCTCCGGCTCCTCGTCCGGCGCAAACTGAAGCGTCACTCTGGCAAAATAAGGCGACTCCAGCAGCATCTTCAGCTTCGTTAGCTTCGCAGACATCGTGCCGGATTTGATGTTATAGGTGTCGATGTACCGGTTCCACGTCTCCATTTCACCGTAGGACTCCATCTGCACCTCATCATCCGCAGTATCGATCCGGATATTCGTCAGAATATCCGCCTTCTCCTCTGCCGCCTGCTGATTCAGTGTCTCAATGCTCTCCTCAAGCTCCGCGTTCATGGCAACGAGCTTGTCATAGGTTTCGGTCAAGTGCTTCTGTTCTTCGTCAAATACTCTCTGATCCATAGTAACCTCAAATCATCTCTTATCATCTGTCCGATGCCTTGTCAGGAACCCTTTTCTGCAAAAACTCCTTCGGGCATCTTGTTATTATAGCATCCCACTTCCTGCGTTCGACAGGAAATCACGTAAAATTCGTCATCCCGTGGTCAGCATTTCCGAATCGACACAGAAAAAACACATTCTCATGACAGTTTGAACACAAACACTTTCTAGGATACTTCTTGTAAGGTTAAAACCCGAAACTCCTCCGGCGAATACGAGGAGCCCTGTGTTTTAACCAGTAAAAACCAGCATCAAACGATTGGGAGGTATTGTATCATGAAAAGGAAATCACTCAAACCGCTGACAAGGGCCGGGGTTGCGGTCGTCACATCGGCGCTTCTTATGGCAGCACCGCTTGCTTCCTTCCCCAGCATGGCAGCAGAAAATGACGCCGCAGCCGTCCAGACCATCATTGCATCCGGTCTGACCATGAGCACCAGCTATCCCGGAATCTCCGTAAAAGCGGGCGACTCCATCAGCTTCTCTCTGGATTTCACCAACTCCGGCGCCGGCGAGATGGCAGAGCTCTCCGCATCCTCTCTACCGGATGGGTTTGAGGGATATTTTCAGGGAAACAGCCACACGGTTTCCAGCGTCTACATCAAAAACGGCGAGACCAGCGGACTTGTGACCTACACGGTGAACGTTCCGGAAACCGCCAAGGACGGAGATTATAAGATCGTCCTGAATGCAAAAGGCTCCCGCAGCGCAGCTCTGACGCTGAATCTCAATGTCTCCGAGCTTGATCTTGGTGCCAGCACCCTGACCACCGATTACGAGGAGCAGGAGGGTGCAAGCGGAACCACGTTCAAGTTCTCCTCCACACTGAATAACAACTCCACCGAGGACCAGTCCTATGCCCTCTCCGCTGACGCACCGGATGGCTGGAATGTCTCCTATACGGCATCCGACGGCTCCACCAGTGTCTCCGCAATCGATGTAGACGGCGCATCCAGTTCCGCCTTCACCGTCACCGTTACCCCTTCGGACAATGTCGACGCAGGCGAATATACCATTCCGATTACCGCAAAATCCGCCAATGAAACGCTGAAAATGGATCTGAAGGTTACGATCACCGGCAAGTACAGCGTCTCCATGACGACGCAGAACGAGACCCTTTCCTTCAATGCCAAAGCAAATAAAAAGACGGCAGTTGTCCTGGATGTCACCAACAACGGAAATGTTGCACTGACCGACATCAATCTGACCGCAAGTGCTCCGACCGACTGGACCGTTGAATTCTCCGAAAGCTCCATCGATTCTCTGGACGCAGGCGCCACCAAGGAGGTCACCGCCTACGTCACTCCTTCCCAGTCCGCAATCAGCGGCGACTATGTCGTGAATATGACTGCAACCGCCAAGGAGACCTCAAATACCGCGAACTTCCGCGTCACCGTTGAGACGCAGACCGTATGGGGCGTTGTCGGCATCGTCATCATCGTCGCGATTTTCGCCTGCCTGTATGAGGTATTCCGGAAATTCGGGAGGCACTGATTCATGACACCCACCAAAGAACAGGATTCCATCATCAAGATCACCAATCTCAGTAAATATTATGGCGATGTCAAAGCGGTGGATCATCTGGACCTCGAGATTCACCGGGGTGAAGTCTTCGGTCTTCTCGGTCCCAACGGAGCAGGCAAAACAACGACCACGCTGATGCTTCTTGGCCTGACCGATCCCACCGCAGGGCACGCCGAAATCGACGGCATGGACTGCACAAGACAGTCGCTCGCCGTGAAGAACGAGGTCGGATATCTTCCCGACAATGTCGGCTTCTATCCGTCCATGAGCGGACGGGAGAATCTTATTTTCTCCGGAATGATGAATGGCCTCTCAAAGGAGCAGGCGCTTGACCGTGCCGCCTCCATGCTGGAGCGCGTCGGGATGACCTATGCCGCAGACCGGAAGGCAGGCACCTACTCCAGAGGCATGCGCCAGCGCCTTGGAATTGCCGATGTCCTCATGAAGAATCCGGGCATCATCATTATGGATGAGCCGACCGCCGGCATTGATCCGTCCGGTGTCCGTGAAATCACAGCTCTCATCCGTGACCTTGCCGAGAAGGACGGGATCACCATCATGATCTCCTCCCACGATCTGTATCAGATCCAGAAAATTTCCGACCGCGTCGGTATTTTCGTCAAGGGAAAACTGATCGCCTGCGGCCGCATTGAAGAGCTCGGACGTCAGCTGATGAACAAGGGTCTGTATATGTTTGATATTGTAGCGGAGAGAAACGGTCAGAAGGTCTGGGATACCGATTTTCAGAACATGCTCCGCTCCATTCCGGGCGTTGACATCATCGGACGGCGGATGGACGGGACGGTGCACATCGAGGCATCCAGGGATATTCAGAAGGATCTCCTCCGCGCACTTGTGGATGCGGATTATACCGTCCGCGAGATGCATCAGGAGGGCGGCGACCTGACCGAGATTTACCGCAAATACTTTGAAGCCGCCGAGGCAAAGGAAGGAGGAGAGGACGATGACAGAACTGCAGACACAGGCAGCCAGGGAGCCGGAAGGCTTGGACAGCTTAAAGAACGGCTTACATCAGTTTTTAAAGAAGGAGAACAGTGACGCGGCAAGGCGAAACCGCCACGGCATGTACATCCTGTTCCGCAAGGAGCTTTCGGATCACCTGCATTCCGTCCGTTTTCAGATTCTGTTCGCCATGCTTGCCGTCGTGAGTTTCATCAGTCTCTATGGCTCGATTCAGACGCTCGGGCAGGCAGCGCAGCAGACCTCAGACGGTCAGACAGCAGTTTCCGAGTATCTGTTCCTTCTCCTGTTTACCACAAGCGGCTCCTCCATCTACTCGTTTGCAACCTTTATCGGCTTTCTCGGACCGATCATCGGAATCATGCTCGGCTTCGATGCCATCAATGAGGAGCTTGCCCAGGGAACCTTAAACCGCCTGGCGGCGCAGCCGATTTACCGTGATACCATCATCAACGCCAAGTTCCTTGCAGGCGCTGCGGCGGTCCTGATCACCATCTTCTCCATCGGAGGACTGATGGCAGGGATCGGGCTGATCACAACCGGCCTCATTCCCACCGGCGAGCAGGTGGCAAGATTTGTCATTTTCCTTCTGATGGCCGTGCTCTACATCAGCATGTGGATGGCCGTTGCAGAGTTCTTCTCCGTAGTCTGCCGCCATGCCGCGACCGCGGCGCTTGCCTGCATCGCAATCTGGCTGTTCCTTACGATGTTCCAGAGCCTCGTTGCTTCCGGAATTGCGGGAATGATCTATCCGACCTCCGGATATGCAGGACAGGTGAATGTTCTGAAGAATTATTCGCTGCAGACCGCGCTCTGCCGGATCTCGCCCTACTACCTGTTCAGTGAGATCACGTCGATCATCATGAACCCGAATGTGCACTCCACGAACATCGTCTCCATCCTGCAGAACCAGCAGGGCGCCATCGCAAGCTACCTGACGCTCGGACAGAGCCTCCTGCAGATCTGGCCGCACATCGTGGTCATGATCGCGCTGACCGCAGCAGCCTTTGCAGCCGCCTACATTGCCTTCATGCGCAAGGAGATTCGGGCCTGAGTTTTCCGAAGGGCCGGCTGCAGGCCGGCATTTCCATAAGCACTCAGCGGAGGACCGATTCTGACATCCTCCATTGAAAAAGTCCCGGGAGGCTCCCGGGACTTTTTCTGTATACTTTTTCTGTATGCTCAGTGCTTACTTGCTGCTCTTCTTTTCTGTCTTTCCGGTACTCTTTCCGCCCATGAAGGTGGAGGTCACCTTCTTGATGCCGGATGCCGTTTCCTGCAGATCTTCTGCCGCCTGACTCAGAGACTTGATCGAACGGTTGAAGCCTTCAAAATCAATGTTTCCGATGGCTTCCATCGTATCATCCACTTCTCCGGAGGTCTTGCTGACGGTCTTATTCAGGGTTGCTGCCGTTGTATTCAGCTGGCCCGCCACGGTATTCATCTGCCCTGCTGCCTCGGAAAGCTTCGCAACCATCTTGTTCAATTCTTCAAAATCCAGATCGTTGATCTGATTGATCGCAACGTCCGCATCCTTTGTCGCCTTGTTGATTTCAAGAACAGAGTCGTTGACATTGTCCACCACATCCTGCAGGCCGTCGGTAGACTTCTTAATGTTGGCAATGGAAGTGTTGATCCCGTCATAATCCAACTCTGAGAGCGCTTCCACAATTTCATTGATGCTGTCAGTATTCTGCTTCACCACATCGTCAATATCAGTCACAGCCGAATTCAGGCCATCGATGGCTTCTCCGACTCCGCTGACCTGATCGTTGACATTCCCGATCACATCGTTCACCTGATCGAAGGATTCCCCGATCTGTACGCCGACATCTCCCACAATTCCGTTCAGCTTCTGCGCCGTATCGTTCGCCGAAGCCACCACGTTGTTCACTTCATTGACGGTGGTTTCCAGGCCGCTCACCGTGCTGTTCAGATTTCCGAGAAGCGTGAACATTCCCGGCGTAATCAGTGCAAATGCTACGCCGAACACCGCAAGGAGAAGAATACTGCCGACTGCAGCCACCTTGTTGCTGCGGGAGCTCTTTTCCACAGCGCGGGAAATGCGTTCGATCGCCTCTGTCATATCCTCCAGCTGCGCTTCCTCTCCGGAAAAGGTTCCCTTCTCCTTCTCTTTTGCAAGGGCACGGTCCACCTCGGTCTGAACGAGGCGGGCGATCTCCTCCGGCGTCATGGTTACGGTTTTACTGTGCTCCGCTCCTGTCGAAGTGCCTTCACCGGTTGTCTGAATTTCCTGCGTCCCCTCTTTCCTGATTTCTTCCTCTGCCATATGATTGCCCTCCAAATGCTGCACTGCCAAGTCTCCCCTGTGCCTGTTCCGTATCACGTGCCTCCGGCCCGCATTTCCAGCCGGACTCGTCTTGTCCTTGTACGGAACAATTACATTTTATCAGACAATATAGTCGTTTTCTATAAAGAACTCCGCATATTCCGTGCTTCTTTTTCGCTCAGATTCCGGTAGAGCTCCTCCTCTTCCTTCGTAAAACCACGGAAACGGATTTCATCCAGGTCCCGGAAGGCTCTCCCGAGCGCATCCTGCACCGGATCCGACTGCTCGCCAAAAGTCACCATGACCACCGACCGCTCCGAGGCCGTTTTCGGAAGCCGGACCTTCACCTTTTCCACGAGCTTCCGCCTTCCCATTTTCTGCAGGCTCCCGCTCAGTCCTCTTGCCGAAACCCCGGTAAAATTCCGGATTTCCGCAAGCGTTGCCGTTCCTCCCGCAAGCTTCAGATACAGGAGGATCTGTGCGTCCTTTTCCTCCAGGTCATATCCCTTCATCAGGCGCTCCAGCGCATTCTCCAGAAGCCGGTCCTCATAGAAATTCAGCGCAAACGGATTAGTCTCCATCTTCTCATCAAACCTTGCATTGATGCGCTCCTGCCCGAGCTTCCGATCCGGAGCCACAGGATTGACGCCGCCATCCTTTGCAAAATTCAACAGGAAGGAGTAGATCACGGGACTTCGCAGAAGATACCCGCCTTCCTTATAAATATCCTTATAGAAGCTGCTGTAATACTCAATCACATTCAGCTTCATCCGGACCGTGCGGCTGATGCTGGCACCGCCCTGCGCAACCAGAGAGCCTTCTGTTTTCACATAGTAGTAAACCGGTGCCTTCAGCGAATAAATGTGGTCCGTATGGAGCACATACTCCATGTTGAAAATAAAATCCTCCGCCCAGTCCAGCTGTACATCCATGCGAAGCTTATACTCTTCGATGATGCTGCGGCGGAAAAATTTGTTCCACAGAACGCCGTAATAGAAATCGGCCGGGTTCCGCATCATTTCATCCGCATATTCCTCGCGGGTCAGGAGCTTTTCCTCCTCGATGTCTCCCTTCTGGGACATCTTCTCGCCGACCACACGGTAGAAATCGGCAATGACCATATCGCAGGTCGGATTATCCTCCATGGCACGGACAAAAAGCCGCGTGGCGTCCGGAGAAATCCAGTCATCCGCATCCAGAAACTGAATGTATCTGCCCGATGCGCGGTCCAGTGCCTGGTTTCTCGTATCCGACACACCGGAATTCGGCTTGTGGACGGCAATGACCCTTGCGTCCTTTGCCGCATACCGGTCAATGATCTCCGGTGTTTCATCCTTGCTTCCGTCATCCATGACCAGAAGCTCGAAATCGGTATAGGTCTGATTCAGAATGCTCTCAATGCATCGTCCGATCGTCTTCTGCGCGTTATATGCAGGTACGATAATGCTGACTGCTGCCATATAGCTCCCTCCCTGGTCCAAATTGCGTCTGCCTGCGAATGATCTATGCTTCCTCTTCCTTGTCCATCCTTGTCGTCAGCAGCCGGATTCCGTTCAGCTCAATATCATCCTGAACCGGAATCAGAATATACTCCCGCCCGTCGATGACCTTCGTCGTGATCATGGAGGACATCTCCGATTTTACGGAAATTTTCACACTGGGCGATTTGATTTCCATGACCGTCCGGCCGGCAATGTTCTCCGCGCGGAAGGTCTTGCCCTCTCCGACCTCCTGATCAAAGGTCTCCTCGAACTGCTCCATCGCCTGCGGCTTTACACCGGAATCATTGAGAATCCGGCGGACCTCTGTTTTGCCAAGCTCCAGGGGCTCCTCACTGTCCTCGCTCTGCTTTACCATCTCATCCAGAGCATCCGTCAGGTTCTTTACATTTTCAAAATCGCAGTCACGCCCAAGCGTCTGCTCCACCAGGCAGGTGAACAGCTCCTTCTGCACGGACTCCGTCACCGGCATGTCGCCGCCGATCAGTCCGTCCATCAGCTCCGGATGCCGCTCATCCTCTTTTTTCGCATAATAAAGGATCTGATGAATGTCTGCTCCGCGATCATGAAACGCCGGATACAGGAAGCCAAGCTCCGGCATCTGCACCCCAAGATCACTCTTTTTATTCAGAAAGCTCAGGGTTTCCTCGTCATAGCAGAGGCCTTCCTTCACCTCCACCACCGGGCAGATGCAGCACACCATGAAGGAATACACATTCTCGCTGGCATCCTCCATGTCGATTCCGTCCGAGCTTCTTCCCGGCACATCATAGACGCCGTGCGCAAGGACGATCAGATGCCGTCCCGCCAGATCCAGATGCTCCAGAATGTGCGTAAAAAACTCGTTGTTCAGCTCCTCATCCGAGTAATCCGACTGCAGCATCCGGAACATCATGGCCTGCTTGCCGCCCGTCTGCTCCTCCTGCAGCGGAAACTCCATCGTGAAGAGGTTCTTTCCGATTTTGCCGGTCAGGGTCTTCCGGAAAAGCTCACAGTACTTCTCAAGCTCCTCCTCCTGCAGTGCGCGGAAGGTCTGCTTCAGCTGCGTGATGATGGTCCCGTCCTCTCCGACAAAGCATCCTGTCATCCGGTCGATGACACAGCGGTCCTTGGTCATTGTTTTTCTGATTTCCTGAATTTCCTTACGATCCACTTTTTCTTCCTTCTTTTTTCTGTTCCGATTCTTATTCCAATCCTGAGCTCAGTCTGTGCGGAGCACTTCTTCCACCCGGCCCTGATGGATCTTTTCCAGATCCTCCAGCAGTCCCTCCTGCGAAAAGACCTGTCTCCCGTACATACCGCAGGCCCTCGCACCGAGAATATTTTCCTTCCTGTCATCGAAGAACAGGCACTCCTGCGGGATCAGCTGATAACGCGCCAGAAGCTCCCGATAAATCGGCAGCTCCGGTTTTCCCATATGAACCTCATAGGAAATCACTCTTCCGTCCAGGTCCTGCATGAAATCTGCATACTGCGTGTGCTTGTGAAACAGCTCCTCCGGATAATTGGAAAGAACATAAATCCGGTAGCCCTGCAGCTTCAGAAGATGTACCATCTCCCAGACCCTCAGCCGCGGCAAAGGCATGTACTCGCCGTGCAGAATAAACCAGGAAATTACTTCCGCATCCTCCGGATATTCCTCCCCCAGCTCCTTTGCAGCCTGCTGCGCGCTCAGATTTCCAAGATCAAATTCATGCCAGAGGTGCTTCGGATCATCAAACATCTCCGAACCAACCCGCTCTACATCCTCTTCCTTTACCCCCAGATTCCGAAGGAAATCCCTCCATCGGAACTGAATCAGTACATCTCCCAGATCAAAAACAAGATTCTTAATTTGGTCCATTTCCCGTTCCTCAAAATAAACACTTACCGTCATGATCCATCAGCTCAGATCCTATGCCGTGGTTCCGACCATATTTCCGGGCTTTCAATCACAGTCAGCAGCTGCGGAAATCCAGACGGTACCTTCCGTCTCCGGTTCAGCAGCTC
>HF986552.1:28918-36579 GCA_000431495.1 Firmicutes bacterium CAG:791
CCCCACCCGGTACCTTCCGTCTCCGGTTCCTGTCACCGCGCCGGAGAAAAAGACCTCACTTGCTCTGGCAAGATACTCCGTGTCCTTCACGCCTGCCGTCTCGTAGGCAGAGTGCATCGCCAGCTGTGCAAGCCCGATGTCCACGGTATTGAGCGACAGCTGCGTCGTGGAAATATTGCCAAGAGTGGAACCTCCCGGAAGATCCGAGCGATTGTAAAAAATCTGCACCGGTACCCCGGCCTTTCGGCAGATTTCCTTCATCACCGCACCGGAAACCGCATCCGTCGTATATTTCTGATTGGCACTGTATTTGATCACGATTCCGCCATTCGGAACCGGGCGGTGTGACGGATCCTCGAGCTCCGGATGATTGGGGTGAACCGCATGCGCATTGTCCGCTGAAATCATAAAGCTGGAGGAAAGGCTTGCCATGAACTCCCCCCGGCTTCTTCCAAGCGCCGTGCTGATCCGCTCCAGCGTGCAGCGAAGGAAGGATGAATCCGCGCCCTGCTTTGTCATGCTTCCGACCTCTTCGTTGTCAAACGCGCAGTACACTGCAATGCTCTTTTCCGGCCTTGCCGCAAGGAAGCCCTTCAGCGTTCCAAAGGCACACTGCAGATCATCCAGCCGTCCGCTGGAAATAAACTCCCCGTTTAAACCAATCACGGAAGCCTTCTCACGATTATACAGATAAAGATCCGTATCCAGCACATCCTCCGGAGAAACACCGGCCTCCTCCGCCACAAGGCGGCGGAAAATGGTGCCGATGTCTTCCGTGCTCCTGTCCGCAGCCGGCACCGCCGCTTCCGGAGCCTGCACCCCGGCAAGCAGTGGCCGCAGATCCTGCTTCATATCCCATTTGTAGCCGTTGTTCATCTCCCGGTTCATGTGAATCGCGACATTCGGAATGATCATAAGGTCCCGGTCAATGTTCACAAGTCTTGTTTCGATTCCGCTCTCCGTGCGGACAATCACCCGCCCTGCCGCAGAAAGCGGACGATCCAGCCACGGCGCAAGAAGCATCCCGCCGTATTTCTCCACATTCAGTGTGACGTAGCGGTTCTCCACCACGATCTCCGCATTGCTCTTAATCCGGAAGGTCGGAGAATCCAGATGACTGGCTGCAATCTGAAACCCTGCCCAGGATTCTTCTTTTGGAATCTGAAAGGCAATCACAGCGGAGCCGTTCCGCATGACAAAATACCTTCCGCCCGGAACAAGCTTCCACTCCGATCCCTCCTGGCACTCTGTATACCCGTTCTCCAGCAGCATCCCGCGGATATTGGCCGTCGCATAGAGCCCCACCGGACTCTCGTCCAGAAACTTCTTCAAATCCTTTGTCATTTCCGAAATCTTCATATTCTTATTCTTCCATTCCGCCCGCCTGACTGCGAGCTTTCCATATTCGCCACAAGGTTGATGCCCTCGCGCAAAATTTCACCTGCTTTTCAGCAAGCTTTCCATATTATAGCAAACTCTCCCGCATGGATTCCATCCGACCTGTACAATTGCAGCCGCGGGGAGAGGTGCAAACGGGCTAAGAAGCTTCCGTTTGTCAGATTCTCCGGAACCTGCTACACTACTTCCTATGAAAAAAAATCATAAAAAACAAATCATATGGGCTTTCATCTCCCTTCTCCTTGCCTTCATGTCCATCTGGGCGGTTCTCGGACAGAGTAAAGAGATGAGCTTTCAGGATCTGGGCACAGCGCTTCTTGCCTGCAAGCCCGGCTGGCTTCTGCTTGCCATTTTGTGCATGTTCGGCTACATCGCCTTTGAAGGACTGACGATCTGGTACCTCCTGAAGCACTGCGGCTACACGCGCAGAATCGATCAGGGTATTCTGTATGCCTCCGCAGATATTTACTGCGCAGCCATTACACCCTCCGCAACCGGCGGACAGCCTGTCTGCGCCTGGTTTATGCTGCGTGACGGCATTCCGATGGGCTTCATCACAGCCATCCTTGCACTTTACCTGATCGCTCACACCTTTGCGACACTGGTCATTGGATTTCTGACCGTGATCCTGAACCCGGCTTCCTTCGGAAGTCTGACCCTCCTTGCGAAGTTTCTTGTCATTCTCGGATATCTTACTGTGACAGGACTTGCTGCTCTCTTTGTGTGCCTTCTGAAAAAGGCAAAGCAAATCGAGAGGATCGGCGGCCGCATCATTGACTGGCTGACGAAGAAGGGTTGGGTAAAGCAGAACAAATACTGGAAGAATAAGCTGCACGGCGTCCTGTCCGACTACAGCAGCTGCCTCAGCGTCATCCGCGGAAAAGGACAGGTCTTCCTGATCGCCTTTGCCTTCGCTCTTTTGCAGCGTCTCTCGCAGACGATCGTTCCGTCCCTCGTCTATCTTGCTCAGGGCGGAACCTTCCGCAATGTCAGCCAGGTTTTCGCCTCTCAGATCTACTCCGCCATCGGCTCCATGTGCATGCCGATTCCGGGAGGAATGGGAATTGCGGATTACCTTCTGTTCAACGGACTGAATGCCTTTCTAGATAAGGAAGCCGCTCTGCAGCTGGAGCTTCTGTCCCGCAGCTGCTCCTTCTACCTGTGTGTTGCGATCAGCCTTCTGATCGTCATCATCGGTTACATCCAGCGTCACCGCTTCTATTTCCGCGTGCATGACAAAAACTGATTCCGAAGACAGAAGCCCCTGATGGGTTTTCCTGGTTCCTCGCACCGGAGTTCAAAGTTCCTGGTGGCTTTCCCTGGTTCCTCGCACCGAAGTTCAAAGTTCCTGGTGGCTTTCCCGGTGGGACTTGGGTAATGGCGGCAGATGCATCCCTGTTCGCCGGAACATCTCGCCAAGGATGCTTTTTGAGATGCGAATGCATCTTATTTCTCAGAAATTGCTGGCTGGGGATGCTTTCGAACTGGAAAATTCATCCCTGCAAAACAAAAATGCAAATCCAGGATGATTCTGCGACCAGAAATTCATCCCCACGAAATAAAAATGCAAATCCAAGATGATTCTGCGGCCAGAAATTCATCCCTGCGAAACAAAAGCACAAATCCAGGATGATTCTGACGCTACAAATTCATCCCTGCGAAATAAAAATGCAAATTCAGGATGCAGCGCCGCGCTCAACATAAGACGCAGACACTTCTCCAAAGGTCCCGGCAGGCAATCCAACCGCAAAAAGGAGCAATAACAGGAGCAAAAAAAGAAAGCTGAAACCGGTTTTATTCCGGTTTCAGCTTTCCTTTTTCTTTATTCCAGTAAACAAACAGTGCTGCCGAGCTCATGACCCATGTGATGGGATAGACCCAGTAAGTAATGTTGATGGTTCGAATTACCATTCCCACTCCGGCAATGATCACAATCCGGATTGCACACCAGCACACCAGGAAGATCACCATCGGCACATCCGCATGTCCGGCTCCCCTGAGGATTGCCGCCATGATATGCGTGTACGCACAGAGGAAGAAGAACGGTGTCACGATTCTTGCTCTGGCTACGCCGTATTGAATGACCTCCGGTGTTCTGTCAAAAGCCGCCACGAGCTGCGGGGAGAACAGGAACAGAACCAGACCGACCAGCTCCGCCAGAATCAGGCCACAGAGGACGCCAAAGTGTACGCCCTTATCCACACGTTCCTTTTCATTTGCTCCGAGATTCTGACTCACGAAGGTCGTAAGTGCCATTGCAAAGCTGGTCACAGGGAGGAAGGCAAAGCCTTCGATTTTGCAGTAGGCTCCGATCCCTGCCATTGCCATCTCGCCATACGAATTGATGTAGGACTGAATGACCACATTGGAGAGTCCGATGATCGAATTCTGCAGGCCGGAGGGAATTCCGATCCGGACAATTTTCCAGACCATCATCCGGTTCAGACAAATGCTCCGAAGACGCAGTCGATACACCTCATTGGTCCGCATCAGACGCCCCATCGACAGGAAAGCCGACAGAAGCTGCGAGATCACCGTTGCAAGCGCTGCTCCCGCGACTCCCATCCGAAGGCCCGCAATCAGGACAAGGTCCAGAACAATGTTCAGGCCTGACGAAAAGATCAGGTAATACAGAGGATGCCTGCTGTCTCCCGCCGCCTGAAGAATTCCTACAAAGGTGTTGTACATGATCAGGCCGGCGACACCTGCGAAATAAATCCGGAGATATGTGACCGAATCCGCCATCACCGAATCCGGCGTTCCCATCCACTGAAGGAACAGCGGCGTCAGAAGGACACCCAGAATCGTCATGGCAACGCTGCACACAAGTCCGACTGCCACAGCCGTATGTACGGCAAGCTCTGTCTCCTTCTGCTTCCTCGCACCGATATAGTGCGCAATCACCACACCCGCGCCGATCGCAATGCCATTGAAGAATCCGATCAGAAGAAAGACCAGGTTTCCGACACTGCTGACGGCCGCAAGCGCACCGCTTCCTTCGAAATTCCCTACAATCAGGGAGTCTACCGTATTGTAAAGCTGCTGAAAAAGATTGCCGATGAATACCGGAATTGCAAAGCGTATGATCCGCTGCTTCACCGGTCCCTCTGTCATCAGGTCGCCGTAATTTGCTGCTTTCTGCTGTTCCTTACTCATTTTTCTTTCCAAAAGGATCGTTTTTCCTTGTCTTTCTTGCGAGCTGGAATTTACGGATTCCCATCCACACAATGCCCGCAATTCCGCCAATCACAAGAACCCAGCCCCAGACGGGAACCTGATTGATGTTGTAGCAGCGGACGTTAATCCACATCCGGTTCGTCTGCGCGCTCTGCTCCGGGGTAAAATACCGCATGATGCTCGATCTGTGAATCGTCTCTGTGCTCGGGTACTGTGCACCGAGCTGGCGGTCCACCTGCTCTGTGGGCACCGTCAGAATATAATCCTGCGGATCCCCGTCTCCGGCAAAGAAGTAGTTCACATCATACTCCACGGTGTCCGTCTCATCCTCTTCTGCCCCGTAGTTCCAGTCCAGGTACTCGAAAATTCTCGGGTCACTGCCGCCGGAAATGAAAGAGGTATAGCCAATGTAGTACATATTCCGGATGGCATTGTCCGGGCGGGAAATGAAGTTGATGAAGGCCTCCGCCGCCTGCTGCTTCGCCGCGTCATTTCCGATTCCGCTCCTCAGCATCACCCATCCGTCAAAATAGATGTTTGTGCTCTCTTCGGGGACGGCAAAATCCAGCTGGTAATCATCCTCGTCCGCCTGGTCCATCGTATAAACCGCATCGCCCGACCACTGGTAGTTGGCCAGAACCTTTCCGGTGATCATATCCGCCTTTCCGGAATCGGTCTCGAACGAATACACGTTGTTCTTCATGGACTGCAGCCAGTCCTGCACCCTTGCAATCATCTCCGGCGAGGTATCGTTCATCACGTCCTCCAGCTTCTGCTGATAATCCGGATCATTGACAAAGGCTTCGGAGGTAAGAAGATCATGCTCCAGTGCGCCGACCGCGGCAAAATAGCACTCGCGCACGCTGTCCTTAATCGTCACCCGGCGCTTGAAATCCGGATTGTTCAGAATCGTCCAGGTCGAAGCCTCTTCCTTCGTGACCTCCTCCGGATTATAGACAATTCCGGTCACACCCCACATGTAGCCAGCCGCATAATCGGCCCAAGGCTCCCCGTTGATGTCCTTGGTTTCGAAGATGTTCTGCAGATACGGAGAAACTCCGTTGATGTAGTAATTGTTCGGATCCGACTTGTCAAAAAAGTGATCCGAGAGCGGCACCAGCCGGTCCTCGCTGATCAGCTTCATGAACATGTATTCCGAAGGGCAGACAAGATCAAAGGTGTCCCCCAGCGTCAGCATGTTGTAGAGATCTTCATTGGTGCCGAAGGTGGAATATTCAACGTTCACCTTGACGCCATAGGTTTCCTCGTACCACTCCTCAAAGTCCTGGATCATACTGTTTTGGCCGATGATATCTCCGCTCGGAAGATCAATCGTCTCATCCTCGCCCCAGTCACCGGTGTCAATGTACTCCTCCCAGTTGCAGATGCGAAGCGTGACCGCCTTCTTTGCGGAAGTGTTCTGGGCCGCAAGACTCGTTACCGGCATCCCCGATGCCGCAGTCATTGCCGCCAGCAAAGCAGAAAACACGGCTGCAGCAGCCTTCCCGTTTCCCTTCATCCCTTTGCTCCTTTCTCCATTCCGTTTCCGCGGCTTCTTGTCTGGTACAGATTCATTCCCAGAACAGTGACAATGACCAGCAGAAAGATCACCGTTGAAAGAGCCCACAGCGCCGTCTTGATGGTCGTCTGGGAACCCTTGGTCGCATTGACAACGTACGTACTGATGGTGTCGAACATGGCAGGCTTCGTATAGGTCGCAATAAAATAATCATCCAGAGAAAGTGTAATAGCCAGTGCGAAGCCGGACACAATTCCGGGCACAATCTGCGGAATGACCACCTGCATCAGCGCGCGGAAGGGCGTTGCCCCAAGATCCAGCGCCGCTTCATACAGACTGGAATCCATCTGCTTGATCTTCGGCAGCACCGCAAGATAAACAAACGGAGCACACAGCGTCACATGTCCGAGGATCAGCGGAATGAATGTGTCCTTGCTGATCCGCATCACAACAACCAGAAGAATGCAGATGGAAAATCCGGTCACGACATCCGCGTTGACAACCGGAACCTGGTTCATGGTGGAAATCAGTCGTCCGACACGCTTTCTGGAATAGAAGGCACCGATGGCCCCCATGGTCCCGAGGACGGTGGCAACCGCCGCGGATCCGATTGCAAGAAGCAGTGTTCCGGCAATCATATTTCGCAGCTCCTCCGTCATAAACAGCGTCGCATAATTATGAAGGGAGAAGTGCCGGATTGCACCGATGTTGGTCGAATCCGTAAAGCTGTACACCGCCAGAATCAGAATCGGCAGATAGATAAAAAGCAGTACCAGGATCAGATAAACCCACTTCCATATTTTTTTCATCAGAGCAGTGCACCTCCCCGGCTTGTTGACTCGTCACCGCCATCCGTCAGCAGCGTGAACAGGCAGATGATACCAAGAAGAATCAGCGCGATCATCGATCCGCCGTTCCAGTTGTACGCGGAAAAATAGCTTCCGATCAGGCTTCCCATAATGTAGGTGCTGTTGTACAGCATGTCGAGCACCACGTAGTTGGTCATCGCCGGCAGAAATACCATGGAAATTCCGCTCATGATTCCGGGAACCGACAAAGGAAGCGTAACACGCAGGAAGGTCTGCACCTCATTGGCGCCAAGATCCATGGCCGCCTCGCGAAGCGCTCCGTCCAGACGGGACACGGTCGTGTAGATCGGAAGGATCATAAACGGCAGGAAATCATAGGTCATTCCGACAACCGCATTGAAAAACGGATACATCGCAAGATTTCCTTCAAACACCGTCAGGATCTCCTTCAGCGCCGTGATGCGCAGAGAGAAATTGATCCACATCGGAAGAACGAAAATCATGACGAGCGCAGATTTTGCCTTCAGTTTGCTGAATGCAAGGATGCAGGCAATCGGATACGCAAGCAGCAGGCAGACCAGGGTCGTGACTACCGCAACCGCAAAGCTGTAGAACAGGGTTCCCATTGCGTTGGGATCCGTAAAAAATCCGGTAAAATTCGACAGTGTAAACTGTCCGGAGCCATTTGTGAACGCATAGTAAAACAGAACCAGGAGAGGCGCCACCACAAACAGCATCAGATACACGGCATACGGAAT
>HF986552.1:36619-41678 GCA_000431495.1 Firmicutes bacterium CAG:791
TCTCGTAAATTTAAAATGCATGTCGCCGCTCCTTACTTCTTCAGACTGAAGGTCATCTTCTCCACCGGCATAATCAGACCGACGCGGTCCTCCATGTTCCAGAGATCTTCATCATATACAACAAAATCCTGCTCCAGCTCGGTATGAATGACATACAGATAGTGATCGCCCTGATAGATCAGGTTGCTGATGTTTCCCTGTACCAGACCCTCTTCCTGGTTGTCCGTCATTTCAATATCGCCGGGCTGAATGGATGCCAGCACACGGGTGCGGTTCAGGTCGATGGCCTCTCCGTTTCCGTCCACCAAGGTTCCGTCCTCCAGACGCTTTCCTCCCTTGATGAGCTTTGTGAGGCTCGCGTGCAGGAGCTGCCCGTTATACTCCAGACGATAATCGCGGTTAATATCCACCGGGAAGGTGTTCGTGTGGTCCTCTGCGATCATAATATGAATGTTCTCGGGATCCAGGCGCATGCCGACGCGCTCGCCCACCTTCGGCGCGTTCACGGACTGAATCATCATTTCGCTGCGTCCGCACTGCACGGTAATTTCATAATGAATTCCCTTGAAAATGACAGACGTCACAACACCCTGGATGATGCCGTTCTCCGGCTTTGTCACCTCGACATCCTCCGGACGGACCACCGCCGTGATGTGCGTTCCCTCCGCCACATCATCTACACAGCTGAACTCGCCTCCGCAGAAGCGTGCCTTCAGCTTGCCGGTCATAATGCCGCTGAAAATATTACTTTCCCCGATAAAGTCCGCAACAAACGCATTCTTCGGCTCGTTGTAGATATCCTCCGGTGTTCCGATCTGCTGAATGCGTCCCTCGCTCATGACAACGATCTTATCCGACATTGTCAGAGCTTCTTCCTGGTCATGCGTCACATAAATAAAGGTAATACCGAGCTTATCGTGCATATCCTTCAGCTCGATCTGCATCTCCTGACGCATCTTCAAATCCAGAGCGCCGAGCGGCTCATCCAGAAGAAGAATCTCCGGCTCGTTCACAAGTGCTCTTGCAATCGCAATTCTCTGCTGCTGTCCGCCGGAAAGCGTTGCAACATTTCTTTCCTCAAAGCCCTCCAGATCCACCAGCGAAAGGACCTTTTTCACCTTATGCTCAATGACATCCTTCGGCGTTTTCTTCTGCTTCAGGCCGAACGCGATGTTTTCATAGATATTCATATGAGGAAACAGAGCGTAGCGCTGGAAAACCGTATTGATCGGCCTCTCATACGGAGGAAGATTGGTGATGGACTTTCCGTTCAGAAGGATCTCGCCCGAGGTCGGCAGCTCGAAGCCCGCAATCATGCGGAGAGTGGTTGTTTTTCCGCATCCGGAGGGCCCGAGAAAGGTGACAAATTCTCCGCGGCGAACCTCAAGGTTGAAGTCATCCACGGCTGTGAATCCGTCGCTGAACGATTTGGTGACGTGCTTCAGTTCGATGATGTTGCTGTTTTCCATAATTCTCTCCTTATAATCAAAACTCCGGCGGTGTGCTGATCCAGAGATATTTTGCAGGGCGGTTGCCCGGATTGGAAATACGGTGTCTTTTGGTTGTACGGTAGTAAAAGCTCTCTCCGGCCTTCACCTTATACACCTTGTCGCCGAGATACACATTCAGCCGTCCGCTCATCACATAGCCGAACTCTTCTCCGGAATGCGGCTTGTCCTCTTCCAGCGTCTGATGCGGCTGGATTTCCACAAGGAGCGGCTCCATCTGAAACTTCTGTGCCGAAGGGATCAGCCAGGTCGTCCGGTTTTCCTGATCGTCCACCTTCTGAAAGCAATCTGCTTCCGTAAAAACAACCTGCTCCTCTGCGCCTTCCTTGAAGAACTCCGCAGGCGAGGACCCCAGGCATTCAATCAGATCCAGGAGCGTCACGACAGAGGGAGAAACCTGCCCCCGCTCCAGCTGTGAAATAAAGCCCTTCGTCAGCTCCGTCCGGTCCGCCAGCTCCTGCTGCGTAAGCCCGTTCCGGTTGCGCAGATCCTTGATCTTGCGGCCTATTTGTTCATTTATCTGTTCCTGTTCCATATCTGCCTCCCTTGCGGCCCCGGAATTTCTCTCACAGACAGTAAACCTGAAATATTCTATTGCTAAACTTTCAGTCCACGGACGATTATACTATTACTAAACTCCATGTCAATTATCAGCGTGATCTTTTCTCCGGGATTTTTCCGGAGTTTTTCTTTAATTGTCTTTTCCGAAAAGCCTTCCTATAATAGTAACGTCACTTTCCAAAACAGATTCGAAACAGATTCATTGTGGATATTTTTATGATGCAGACTTTTGAACTGATTGCTCCCTGCCATTTCGGTCTTGAGAGCGTTGTAAAAAATGAGATTTATGACCTCGGATATGAAATCACCGAGGTCGACGATGGCCGTGTCACCTTTGAGGGCGACGCGGAGGCCATTGTCCGCGCCAACCTTTCCCTGCGGACGGCGGAGCGCGTTCTTCTGAAGATCGGTTCCTTCCATGCGGAAACCTTTGAGGATTTGTTTCAGGGAACCCGCGCACTTCCCTGGGAGGAGCTTCTCCCCAAGGATGCCAGATTCTGGGTCACCAAGGCTTCCAGCGTCAAATCAAAGCTCTTTTCTCCCTCCGACATTCAGTCGGTGATGAAAAAGGCCATGGTTTCCCGCATGTCCGAGCACTACGGCCTGACACAGTTCCCGGAAACCGGGGCTTCCTATCCGGTTCGTGTTTTCATCAAGAAGGATGAGGTCACCGTCGCCGTTGATACCACGGGAGAGTCCCTCCACAAGCGCGGCTACCGCAAGTACAAGGTGCAGGCACCCATTGCCGAGAACCTTGCCGCAGGCCTCATTGCACTTACGCCGTGGCGTCCGGGGCGAATGCTGGTGGATCCCTTCTGCGGCTCCGGCACCTTTTTGATCGAGGCCGCCATGATCAGCGCCCACATTGCCCCCGGCCTGAGCCGCAGCTTCACCGCCGAAGCCTGGACCGATCTGCTTCCCGCTTCTTTATGGGCAGAAATCCGAGAAGAGCTTCGCGGCGAAATCGATCTCTCGGTTTCCTGCGATCTTCAGGGCTATGACATCGACCGTGACGCCGTCTACGCCGCCCGCGAGAATGCAAAGCTTGCCGGCGTCGCAGACCTGATCCACTTTCAGGTGCGGCCGGTCGCCGAGCTTTCCCATCCCCGCTCCTACGGCTTTATCATCACCAACCCGCCCTACGGCGAGCGTCTCGAAAAGGGACAGGATCAGGATCTCCTGCTTCTGTATAAAACTCTCGGCGAACGTTTTCAGGCTCTTTCGTCCTGGTCACTGTATGTCATCACCTCCTTCTCCGGTGCGGAGAAAGCTCTTGGACTGAAGGCACAAAAAAACCGCAAGATCTATAACGGTATGATCAAGACCTATTTCTATATGTTCCCGGGTCCGAAGCCCAAGGCCGGCATTTCCCGCCGCCTTGACAGCAATGAAGAACATTGAGATGACATTAGCCTGACTTTGCTCTGGCGTCCAGGCGGCGCCGGGCTGATATTGAGGTGACAGCATGAAGGTACAGATTGTTTTTGCAACAGGAAACGCAGATAAGGTCCGTGAGATCCGCGAAATCATCCAGGATCCGGAGGCCTCCGTCTACAGCATGAAGGAGCTTGGCATTTCTTCCGATCCGGAGGAAACCGGTACAACCTTTGAAGAGAACGCACGGATCAAGGCAAGGGCAGTTGCAGACATCCTGCTCGAAGACCCGGCCCGTTATCTGCAGGATCTCTCCACCCCCATCGCCGTCCTCTCGGATGACTCCGGGCTTGTGGTCGATGCACTCGGCGGAGCTCCCGGCATTTATTCTGCACGGTTTCTCGGCCGCGACACCTCCTATACCGAAAAGATGAATTACATTCTTTCCGAGCTGAAGGACAAAACCGGGGATGAACGGAGCGCACGTTTCGTCTGCGCCTGTGCCGCCGTCTTACTTTCGGCTCCGGAAAGCACAGCATCTGGAGCCGCAGCTCTCGAGCCTGCAGACCGCGAAGACGCAGCTCCTGAAGCCCGGGAAATCGTCGTAACCGAAACAATGGAAGGACAGATTGCCGACCGCATTGTCGGCGAGCACGGCTTTGGCTATGACCCTGTCTTCTATCTTCCGGAATATGGGAAAACCAGTGCAGAGCTGACCGATGAAGAAAAGAACGCCATCTCTCATCGCGGCAAGGCCTTCCGCGCCATGACGGCCCGCTTAAGAGAGCTTCTGTAAAAGGCGTCCCCGGGGAGCAGGCTTCCCGGCTGCGGATTCCCGGAAAACTGCCTGCAGAAGATCGATTTGGAAGAATGATTGGAAAGCTTATTGAATATGAAGGTTCTGATTATCAGCGATACGCACCGGATGGATGACCGTTTTCTCCGGGTTATGGAGCAGGAAGCTCCGGTTGACATGATCATACATGCAGGAGACGCCGAAGGGTCCGAGGATTATTTCGAGGCAATTGCCGGCATGCCGATTCTCTACGTCTCCGGCAACAACGACTATTCCTCTCTCGCCCCCAGAACCCTGGTCTTCCCGATCGGAAGCCGCAAGGCACTCCTTACCCATGGCCATCTGTATCAGGTCAGCCGCTCCACTGCCATGCTGGAAGCCGAGGCCGAAAAGCGCGGCTGTCAGATTGCCATCTACGGCCACACGCATTATCCGGAGGTACACCGGACAGAAGGCGGCCTTCTCGTCATGAATCCGGGCAGCCTTGCCTATCCCAGACAGCAGGGCTACCAGCCCTCCTACATCGTCCTGACCATCAATGACAAGGACAAGGTGTCGGCAGAGATACGGTATCTGAAGAGATGATTCACCGATATTGAGCAACAAGGAATCGAGATCTATGGAGCAATTATTGATCATTGAAGATGATATCGGTTTGAATCAAGGTTTATGCAAAGCTCTGAAAGCAGATGATCGTCAGATCATTTCCTGCCAGAGCCTGAAAACAGCGAGGGAACAGCTGCTTTGCGGCGGTGTATCCCTGATCCTGTTGGATATCAATCTGCCGGATGGCAGTGGGCTTGAGCTGCTCCGGGAGATC
>HF986553.1:0-3089 GCA_000431495.1 Firmicutes bacterium CAG:791
ATTCTGAAGGCATCGACCGATCCTGCGTACCGGAAGGAAATGTATACTGAATATCACATTGAATAATCTGCAGGACCTTCTCTGCATTTCCTCCGGATCCTCTCGTCCGGTCATCTGATATCCCTCTATCTCATTAATCAGGATCATCGACACTTTAGAAAGATCACATTCCGTGATGATCTCATTAAATGGCGAAGGATTCAGTACGATCTGCATTCCTTTCTTATCGAGATGAAATAAGAACATATTAGAGAACTCCTGATTACAAGGAACCATTCCGTCGCGGCAAACTCTCCAGCCGGCAAAGATGATATAATTCATCTATCAAATCAGAAGCATGAAAAATAACAACCCAAAAGGCAATAGAAATGATTGATAAAATGTTGATTCGCGGAGCAAAGGTTCACAACCTGAAGAATGTCGATGTGGAGATTCCGCTTGGAAAAATTGTAGGGATTGCAGGTGTATCCGGCTCCGGAAAATCATCGCTTGCCCTGGGTGTTCTGTATGCGGAAGGCTCCCGGCGCTATCTTGAGGCCCTCTCCACCTACACCCGCCGCCGCATGACACAGGCTTCCAGAGCCTGTGTAGATGAGATTCTGTATGTTCCTGCTGCACTGGCGCTGCATCAGCGTCCCGGCGTGCCTGGTATCCGGAGTACCTTTGGTACAGGAACGGAGCTTCTCAACAGTCTGCGGTTGATGTATTCCCGCCTTGCCAGCCACCGCTGTCCCAACGGGCATTATCTTGCTCCGTCTCTCGCGGTTGCCGCAGGAAAAGAGCTTGTCTGCCCGGAATGCGGCACACATTTCTATGCACCGTCAGCGGAAGAGCTGGCCTTCAATTCCCAGGGAGCCTGCCAGAAGTGCGGTGGAACCGGCATTGTCCGCACTGTAGATCTGGATACGCTCGTACCGGACGACTCCCTGACCATCGACGAAGGGGCCGTTGCCCCTTGGAACAGTCTGATGTGGTCACTGATGACAGATATTTGCCGGGAGATGGGCGTGCGCACGGATGTGCCATTCCGGGATCTGACCGAGCGTGAAAAAGAAATCGTGTTCCATGGCCCTGCCGAGAAAAAGCATATTTTTTACCACAATAAAAATTCCAATCAGGCAGGAGAACTGGATTTCACATATTTCAATGCCGTCTACACCGTAGAAAACGCCCTGGCAAAGGTCAAGGATGAAAAGGGCATGAAGCGGGTGGAGAAGTTTCTGAAAGAGGAGCTTTGTCCGGAATGTCACGGCACACGCCTGTCCGCCGCTGCCCGTGCGCCGAAGCTGCGGGACATTTCACTGGATGAAGCCTGCACCATGACGCTTGAGGATCTGGTCGATTGGGTACGAGGTGTCCCGGAGAGCCTGCCGGAGGATATGCGCCCTATGGCGGAGAGCATCTGTGACGCTTTTCAGGGAACCGCAAAGCGGCTGATGGATTTAGGCCTTGGCTATCTGACGCTTGACCGTTCGGCATCCACACTCTCCACCGGAGAGCGCCAGCGGATGCAGCTTGCCCGTGCCGTCCGCAACCGCACCACCGGCGTTCTCTATGTACTGGACGAACCCTCCATCGGTCTGCACCCCTCCAATATTGTGGGGCTTACCGGTGTGATGCACGATCTCGTCGCAGACGGAAACTCCGTCATTCTGGTCGATCATGATACACAGATTCTGAAGGAGGCCGACTGGATCATCGAAATGGGACCGGAGGCCGGCGCAAAGGGCGGTCATATCATTGCACAGGGCGACATTCCTTCTATTGAAAAGGATCCTGCTTCCCAGATCGGTCCGTTTCTTTCCGGTGCCGCCAGGAGCAGGCTGCGTTCCTGTGCCGAGAAAGAAAGCCTGTTTGAGAACGGCACGATCCATTTGTCTACGAATCAGATTCATACGGTAAAGCCCCTGGAGGTCGATATTCCCAAGGGACGGCTCACGGTTGTCACCGGGGTATCCGGCTCCGGAAAAACCACCATGGTACTGGAAAGCCTGATCCCCGCTCTGGAGGCGAAAATCCATGGTGCCGCACTGCCTGCCCACATCCACGCAATCGATGCTGACGGCATTGCACACATCAAGCTGATTGATGCCACACCCATCGGCATCAATGTCCGCTCCACTGTGGCGACCTACGCAGGCGTCCACGATGAACTGCGCAAGCTCTATGCAAAATTGCCCGATGCAAAAGCCCTCGGTTACAGGGCCGGGGATTTTTCCTACAACACCGGCTCACTTCGCTGCCCCGGCTGCGACGGAACCGGCGTTGTCAGTCTCGACGTGCAGTTCCTGCCGGATGTCGACATTCCATGCCCGGACTGCCACGGATCCCGCTATGACAAGGCCGCTTACGCAGTCAGGCTCACTAATAAAGACGGTGCGAGCATTTCCCTGCCGGAGCTGATGGACATGGATGTGAACACCGCACTCGACTTCTGCAAGGATATGAAGGGGGTCGGCCAGAAGCTTGGGATTCTCAGACAGCTTGGTCTCGGCTACTTAACACTTGGCGAAGAAACTCCCGGACTGTCCGGCGGCGAGGCACAGCGACTGAAGCTTGCCAGCGAAATTGGAAAAACACAGTCCGATTCTGTTTTTGTCTTTGACGAACCCTCCATCGGCCTGCATCCATTGGATGTGCAGGTTCTGCTGGGTGTCTTTCAGGCGCTCCTGGATCACGGTGCGACCGTAGTTGTTATTGAACATGACCTGGATGTAATCCGGAACGCTGACTATGTGATCGACATGGGGCCGGGCGGCGGCGAAGCCGGCGGACGGATCATCGCCAGCGGAACGCCGCAGGAAATCCGGGAAAACAAAAACAGCATTACCGGCAAGTATTTATCATGACACCAAACAGGAGGAGAAACGGGGAAGCTCCTTCCGGATTTCCGGAGTGCATCCCATTCACTGAATCAGGTAAATGAAGATGTATCTACTGATAATACACTCTCCATAACTGCTCTTGCCGCAGCTTCATCTTCTGCTCGAACATAAATGTTATACATATCGCGGTCGATCTTTCCGCCCGGCCCAAAGTCCCGGTTGTCCAACGAGCATCCGCAGGTCACAGGGCCGGGCTCCTTTTGG